>JBLMZS010000022.1:0-169039 GCA_050258935.1 Bacteroidota bacterium | reverse complement strand
CAGTAGGCGAATATTCAAGTGAAAGGGATATTGACGTTAAGATGGCGTACAATATAGCTTACTTCAGTGCTGAGGAGATGATACGAATCCAGGAAAGGCTGCTCTGCCTGATGAATGATGTACTCGCAAATCCAGGACAACCCATATGCCATCTAAACATACTCCCGTCTGAAGAGAAACAGCGGCTGCTCAAGGAGTGGAACAATACTGAGGCAATTGTACGGGAACCATTTGTACATAAACTTTTTGAAGAGCAGGTAAGAAAGACTCCCGATGCCGCGGCTGTTGTTTTTGAAGGTAAGAAACTTACCTACTCTGAGCTAAATATAAAAGCCAACCAGCTTGCCCATAGACTCATTGCTCTGGGAGTTAAGCCAGATACAATCGTGGCCATTGCGCTTGAACGTTCTCATGAAATGATTATATCACTTCTGGCAGTACTCAAAGCAGGAGGAGCTTATCTCCCGCTTGATCCTGACTACCCAACTGACCGGTTGGAGTTCATGATTAAGGATTCTGAGGTTAAGATACTGATTACACCTTCAGATATATTATCACGGTTTTATTCCGGTGCTGAACATGCACTCTGCATAGATAAGGAAGACCCGGTACTCAGCAGTTTGTCTCCTGAAAATCCGAGCTGCCCGGTCACCGCTAATAATCTGGCTTACGTTATTTATACTTCAGGCTCTACCGGAAAACCAAAGGGAGTGGCTGTAGAGCATTGCGGACTAATCAACCTGGCTCAGGCACAGATTCACGCTTTTTCTGTCACTCAGAAAAGCCGGGTAATGCAGTTTGCTTCATTTAGTTTTGATGCTTCAGTATCTGAGATAATGATGGCTCTCTGCAGCGGTGCTGCGCTGTATATTCCCAATTCAGAAGAGCGTATGCCGGGAGAGGCACTGCTGAGTTTCATGAATGAGTCAGGCATTACTCATATTACATTGCCGCCTGCTGCACTGGCTGCTCTGCCTAAAGAAGCTTTACTCAAGCTTGAATGCCTTATCATTGCAGGCGAGGCCTGCCCGCCTAAGCTGGCAGCTTACTGGTCCGAAGGCCGGCGCTTCTTCAACGCTTACGGACCTACCGAGTCTACAGTCTGTGCTACTATAGCCGAATGTGATAATATTGAGGTCAATTCCTCATTGACTATTGGCCGGCCTATTGACAACATACGAATATACATACTTGACAAATACAATCAGCCAGTACCGATCGGTATATCCGGAGAACTGCACATCGGCGGCATCGGGCTTGCACGGGGATATCTCAACAGGCCTGAACTTACTGCTGAAAAGTTCATTGCAAGTCCATTCAGTTCAGAGCCAGAAGCACGACTTTATAAAACTGGTGACCTGGTCAGATACCTGCCCGATGGCAATATTGAGTTCCTCGGACGCATTGACAATCAGGTAAAGATACGCGGATTCAGAATTGAATTAGGTGAAATAGAATCGGCACTCACTTCACATCCCGGCATTAAGGAAGCAGCGGTTATTGCGAGAGAAGATGAGGCATGTGATAAAAAGCTCGTTGCTTATGTTGTTTCTTATGATGATGAAACAGGCAGTCCGGACAAATCAGTAGTCTCTTCTGCAAGTGTACAGCAGCAGACAAAAAGTTCTTCCCGGCCGGCTGCAGTAGAGCTGCGTAAATTCTTAAAAACATCACTTCCCAACTACATGACGCCCGCGACTTTTGTATTTTTGGATAAACTGCCGCTTACTCCAAACTGCAAAGTCGACCGCAAAGCGCTTCCCGAACCTGAAGAATCCATGCCTACTGACAATACAGCTATACCACGCAACGCTATTGATGAGATACTTGCGGGACTCTGGTCTTCCGTCCTGAATATCAGAAATATAGGCATTAACGACAATTTCTTTGAATTGGGCGGACATTCTCTGCTAGCGACTAAGCTGACATCAAGAATGCGCGAAGCTTTAGGCATTGACATACCTGTCCGTTGGCTATTTGAATTACCTACTATCGCTATGCTTTCTGAACGCATTGGGCAGCTGGATAATAATACTGAACAGTCCTTTCAGATTCCGGATTATCAAATCACTCCTGAAACTGAAAACATTACTCCGGATATGCTGCCGCTCATTTCTGTTAAACAGGAAGAAATTGACACTATTATAACTAATGTAGACGGGGGCGCGAAGAATGTTCAGGATATATATCCTCTGGCTCCCCTGCAGGAGGGAATACTCTTCCATCATAGAATACAGGGAAAAAAAGATGCATACCTCAGCTATGCGCTCCTTTCATTTGACAACCATAAGCTGAGTCAGGACTTTATAGAAGCTTTACAGTCTGTAATTGACCGCCACGATATTCTGCGCACATCGTTTCTCTGGGAACATCTGACTGAACCAGTGCAGGTGGTATGGAGAAAGGCTTCACTTCCGGTTGAAAGCTTGAAATTAGATCCCGCTGACGGATCTGTTGAAAGTCAGCTTGTAAAGTACTGCGGCAGGAGGTATTCGCGTATAGACATCACGCGTCCGCCCCTTATTCGCATTGTAACAGCGCAGGACGGAGAGAGGACGCTTATGGTCTTTCTCTTGCACCATCTGATTTCCGATCATACCACTCTGGAAGTCATGTTCGAAGAGATAAAGGCAATGCAGAATAATCAGTCACAAAACCTTCCCCAGCCGGTTCCGTTCCGGAATTTTGTTGCACAGACTAAATATGGTATATCAACTGAAGAACACAAAAAGTTTTTTAGCGATATGCTGCATGACATAGAAACGCCTACCGCACCATTTGGACTGATGAACATTAAGGGTGACGGAACAGGGACTGCCGAAGCGAGCCTGATGCTGCCTGATGATTTATCCCGACGCATGCGTCTCCAGACCCGCCGCCATGGCGCTACTCCCGCTGCGCTCTGCCATCTGGCATGGGCTCTTGTGCTTTCGCGATGCTCAGCTCAGTATGATGTTGTATTCGGCAGTGTGCTGTTTGGACGCATGCAGGGAGGCAGAGGTGTTGAACGGACTCCCGGCATGTTCATAAATACTCTGCCCGTGCGCATTACCTGCGATGAAAGGTCTGTATCTGAATCGCTTAAACAGACACAGCAATTGCTCCTTAAACTTATGAGGCACGAACATACCCCGCTATCTCTGGCGCAAAGCTGCAGCTCAGTGCCTTCTCCCGCTCCGCTTTTCTCCGCACTGCTTAATTTCAGGCATACTCCCGAGGCTTATGAATCCAGGGAAATTTTAGATGGAATGAAAGTACTGCAGGCTCAGGAAAGCACCAATTATCCGTTTGACATCTCAGTCGATGATACAGGCAACGGCTTTTCCTTAACGGCACAGACTGATGCCTCTGTAGATCCTGAAAGAATATGCGGCTATATGCAGCGTGCCCTTGAATCACTGACGACTGCTTTGGAAAACGATCCTAATACCCGGCTCTGCAGGATGGATATTCTATCCCATGAAGAAAAGCATCAGATTCTCAGTGAATGGAACGGCACTGATGCAGTGCTGAAGGAAACATTTATACATAAATTGTTTGAAGAACAGGTAATAAAAACTCCCGATGCAGTTGCATTAGTTTTTGATGACGTAACCCTGACATACTCTGAACTAAACGCCCGCTCAAATAAACTTGCGCACAAACTGATAGAACTCGGCGTAAGACCCGATACACTTGTGGCTATTGCTCTTGAACGGTCTCAGGAGATGATAATTGCGCTCATGGCAGTGCTCAAGGCAGGAGGAGCTTATGTTCCCCTCGACCCCGACTATCCGGCTGACCGGCTGGAGTTTATGATACAGGATTCAGGTGTTGAAATTCTCATTACTCAGGGCTCACTGAGCAACTGGCTGTCACTTGAAAAAACGGTCACTGTACTGCTTTTGGATAAAGTTCAGGATAACATTGCACTTTTATCCTCATCCAATCCTGCAGTTCCAGTTAAGCCTTCTAATCTGGCTTATGTAATATATACCTCCGGCTCAACCGGAAAGCCCAAAGGCGTGGCTGTTGAGCATCGCGCAATTTCATATCACTGCGATGTAATACATCAGTGCTATAAACTTACTGCAGACGACAGAGTTTTTCAGTTTGCATCATTCAGTTTCGATGCTTCTGTAGAGCAGATCCTGCCCGCTCTCGCTTTTGGCGCTACACTTGTCCTGCCCGCGCATGACATGAAATCTCCCGAAGATATAAACAAATGTATACACCGGCATGGTGTTACCGTTATGGATATTCCCGTTGCTCTATTCAGTCAATGGGCAGAATGTTTTAAAAAAGATCCTGTTGCTTCTTTGCGTCTTATTATTCTGGGAGGTGACGTTGTTGCACCGGATATGTTGTCACTCAGATCTGAATGGCCAAAACCGGGACCGGACATTCTTAATGCTTACGGTCCGACCGAGGCAACTGTAACTGCCACTGTTTATGAAATACCTGATTCATTTTCTGGGACATCAATACCCATTGGCCGGCCATTGCCGATGAGGAAGGTTTATATACTTGACAAATACAATCAGCCTTTACCTATCGGCATTCCGGGTGAATTGCACATAGGAGGCATGGGACTAGCGAGAGGATATCTCAACCGTCCTGAACTGACTGATGAAAAATTCATTCGCGATCCTTTCAGCACAACAGCAGGAGCAAGACTTTACAAAACAGGCGACCTTGCAAGATACCTGCCAGACGGCAATATCGAGTTCCTCGGACGAATTGACAATCAGGTCAAGATACGGGGCTTTAGGATTGAACTGGGTGAGATCGAATCTGCACTCACTTCACATCCCTGTATAAAGGAGGCTGTGGTCATTTCAAGAGAAGATGAGAGCGGCGATAAAAAGCTTGTTGCATATATTGTTCCCTCCAATGATAATGGAAACATCCGGAATACAGAAGATTTTACTCCGGGTATTCAGCAGCAGGTGAAACCCTCTTCCCCACTGCCTGCGGGCGAGCTGCGCACATTCCTTAAATCATCGCTTCCTGATTACATGCTGCCGGCTGCTTTTGTATTTATGGAGACTCTGCCGCTTACACCAAACGGAAAAATCAACCGAAGAGGACTCCCGGAACCGGAAGGATCTATACCTTCAGATAATGCAGACAAGCCACGTAACGCTGTTGAAGAGATACTTATAGGACTATGGTCCTCTGTACTTCATAACAATAATATCAGCATTAACGATAACTTCTTCGAACTCGGCGGCCATTCACTGCTTGCAACGAAGCTGACTTCACAGATGCGCGAAACTCTTGGCATCGATGTGCCTGTCCGCTGGTTGTTTGAGTCACCTACCGTCTCACAGCTTTCTGAGCGCATATCCGGTATGGATAATAATCAGCAGTCTGTTCAGATTCCTGATAATATCATCACACCCGGTGTTGAAAGAATTACTCCGGATATGCTGCCGCTGATTACTCTTTCACAGGCAGATATCGACACCATTGTAAATAAAGCTGAAGTCGGCATTAAGAACATACAAGACATCTATCCCCTTGCTCCGCTGCAGGAAGGAATACTGTTTCATCACAGAATGCAGGAGAAGGGGGATGCTTACCTCAGTTATTCGCTTCTTTCCTTTGACAGCTATGAGCGCAGTCAGAGTTTTACAGCAGCTCTGCAGACTGTAATAAACCGTCACGACATTCTGCGTACATCGTTTATGTGGGAACAGCTGCCCGAACCGGTGCAGGTAGTCTGGAGAAAGGCTTCGCTGCCTGCTGAAATTATGAACTTTGATCCAGCCGACGGCCCTGTTGCAGAACAGCTTTTAGAATACTGCAGTCCGGAACATACGCGCATGGATATCTCGAAGGCTCCTTTGATGCGAATTGTAACTGCTGAGGATAATGGACGCACACTGATGATTTTGCTTTTGCATCATCTGATTGCAGATCACACTACTCTCGAAGTCATACTTGAAGAGATAAAGACAATACAAAATAAACAGACGACGGATCTTCCCCAGCCTGTCCCGTTCCGAAATTTTGCTGCACTGGCCAGATTTGGAATATCAAATGAGGAGCATGAGAAGTTCTTCCGTGATATGCTTCATGACATAGAAACACCGACTGCACCTTTCGGACTGATGAACATTCAGGGTGACGGGACCCAAAATGCTGAAGCACGCATGAAGCTGCCTGAAGATTTATCCCGACGGCTGCGCGCTCAGACACGCCGTTATGGCGCAACTCCGGCTGCTCTTTGCCACATGGCATGGGCACTTGTGCTTTCGCGCTGCTCTGCTCAGGAGGATGTTGTTTTCGGCAGTGTGCTCTTCGGCCGTATGCAGGGCGGCAGGGGCGTAGAACGCGCACTTGGAATGTTCATCAATACGCTGCCTGTGCGCATTACCTGTGATGACAGACCGGTATCTGCAACACTCCGTTTTACGCAGCAGTTACTTCTGTCTATGATGCGGCACGAGCACGCATCGCTTTCTATTGCGCAAAGCTGCAGCTCAGTGCCGGCTCCTGCTCCGCTTTTTTCTGCTCTCTTTAATTACAGGCATAGTCCCGGGACTGATGATGACAGAAATGTTCTGGACGGTATTGAGATACTGAGAAGTGAAGAAAGAACCAACTACCCTTTTAACATCTCTGTTGATGATCTGGGCAATGGATTTGCTTTAACTGCACAGACTGATGCTTCTGTTGATCCGAACAGAATATGTACTTATATGCTGAATGCTATTGAATCACTCACTGCCGCGCTGCAAGACCACCCGCTTACCCCACTCTGCCGTATGGACATTCTGTCTGATGAAGAGAAGCATCTGTTGCTTAAAGAATGGAACAGTACCAAAAGGCCTGTACAGGAAACATGCGTACATAAACTTTTTGAAGAACAGGTCAGAAAGACGCCGGATGCCGCATCTGTCATTTTTGAGAATGAAACACTTACCTATTCTGAGCTTAACTCCAAAGCCAACCGGCTTGCGCATAAGCTCATTGCTCTCGGCGTTAAACCAGAGACAATCGTAGCCATTGCGCTTGAACGTTCTCATGAAATGATTATTGCACTTCTGGCAGTACTAAAAGCCGGCGGGGCTTATCTACCGCTCGACCCTGATTATCCGTCCGAGCGTCTGGAGTTTATGATTAAGGATTCCGGCACTGAAATTCTTATTACAAATTCCGACATTCTGCCCCGACTTAACACTACAGTAGAACACTCACTATGTCTCGAGAAAGAAAACTCAGGCCTCAGCGGTTTATCCTCTGAAAATCCGGACTGTCATATCACCGCTAATAATCTGGCTTATGTTATTTATACTTCCGGCTCAACCGGAAAACCCAAAGGAGCAGCTCTTGAACATGGCGGACTGATCAATCTGGTTCAGGCACAGATTCGCACTTTTTCTGTTAGGCAGAACAGCCGTGTAATGCAGCTTGCTTCATTTAGTTTTGATGTTTCCGTTTCTGAGATAATGATGGCACTCTGCAGCGGAGCCGCTCTTTACATTCCCAATTCTGAAGAACGGATGCCGGGAGATACAATGCTGCATTTTATAAATGGATCCGGAATTACGCATATTTCATTAACCCCGACAGCTTTGGCTGCTCTGCCACAAAGATATTTACCGAAGCTGGAATGCCTTATCGTTGGAGGCGAAACCTGCCCGCCTCAGCTGGCAGCTTACTGGTCGCAAGGAAGACGTTTCTTCAATGCCTATGGTCCTACCGAGGCTACTGTGTGTGCTACCATTGCCGAGTGTGCCGATATTGACGGCATCTCAGATCTGCCTATCGGAAAACCTATTGCCAATACTGTAATATACTTACTCGACAAGTATAATCAACCTGTTCCTGTCGGCATACCCGGAGAGCTTCACATAGGAGGTATCGGACTCGCGCGGGGTTATCTCAGCCAGCCTGAGCTCACAGCCGATAAATTCATTAAGGATCCGTTCAGCAGTAATGCTAAAGCAAAACTCTACAAAACCGGTGACCTTGCACGATACTTGAAAGACGGCAATATTGAATTCCTGGGGCGCATTGACAATCAGGTTAAGATACGCGGATTCAGAATTGAGCTGGGTGAAATAGAATCTGCGCTCACTTCTCATTCCGGCATTAAGGAAGCAGTGGTAATTGCACGCGAGGATGAGGCCGGTGATGAAAAACTTATTGCTTATATTGTCCCTGTTTCTGATAAGGCAAATACTCTGGACAAGACAAAAATATCCTCTCCAAATGCTCATCAGAAACCGAAGAGATCTTCACTGCCGAACGCGGGAGAGCTGCGCATGTTTCTGAAGTCCTCACTTCCGGACTACATGATGCCAGCTGCTTTTGTATTTATAGACAAATTGCCTCTTACTCCTAATGGCAAAGTCGACCGCAAAGCGCTGCCAGATCCCGAGAAAAGCAGCCTGGATGAATACTATACAGCTCCGCGCGATACAGTTGAACGCCAGCTTGTACTTATCTGGGAGTCACTACTGTCCGTAAGTCCTGTAGGCGTTGACGATAACTTTTTTGAACTTGGCGGACATTCTTTACTAGCAGTTCGCCTGGCTGCTGAAATTGAGAAGTCCTTCGGCACCCCCCTGCCAGTTATGCGGATATTTGAATCCCCTACTATTTCCAGACTTGCAGCACTTTTGCGAAAGGAAGAAGATGCACAGAAGTCATCGTGTCTGGTCAGGATTCATCCGCAAGGTTCACGGCCTCCTATTTTCTTTTTACCTGGTATAGGCGGGATGGTAAGTTACTTATATCCGCTCTCAAAGTATTTAGGTCCCGATATCCCCTTTTTCGCTTTTCAGGCTAAGGGACTGGAAGGTAATGAAATTCCATTTAAGGATATAGCTGCCATGGCTGAGCATTATATATCTTTTTTACTTGAAGTTCAGCCTCACGGCCCCTATTTCCTGGCAGGACATTCGTTTGGCGGGCATGTAGCCTTTGCAATGGCTCAGATATTATTAAAGCGGGGTGAAGAGATCGGCCTTCTGGCTATTGCCGATACTTGTGCACCCGGCAGTTCAGTTTATAATTCCGAATCTGATCTTGATTTGTTGCAGTACCTTTCATACATTCTTCAGAATAAAATAACTGTCCGGCAGGAAGAAATCGACAGCCTGAGCAGTGAAGAGCAGCTCGAATATTTCGCCCGACGTCTCGAAGAAGCTAAGATTTTTCCCGAAGGCAAAGGGACTGAGCAACTGCACAGGCTGGCAAATGTTGCCGGCAATAATACCAGAATGCAGAATTCTTACTGCCCGGAATCATTTATACCGCTTCCAATTACGCTCATAAGGGCGAGTGAACCAGGTTCGGACCAGGCTCCCCTACAGGAAGAAACGGGAGAAGATTTGGACTGGAGCAGATATTCGGATCAGAAAGTCGTTATACATTATGTACCTGGCAATCATTTAACAATGATGAGTCCGCCAAATGTAGAGAAACTCGCTCAGATTCTGTCGCGAATTATTGGATAAGTGATACTTTCAGCTTCCGCGTTTTACAACAGCGCAAGTTCGAGGCCGTGCTTGATATCCTTCCTGAGTGGAAGGATATCCTCATTGATTTAAAGCCAGAACCTGCAAAGCTTTCATTTAGCCGTATAGGTATATAATATTGATACTTTTCTCATTCAGATAGTTTTGTGATGTATTCCGGAGTAACCGGATCATCACGGAAGAAATCGCCCTTTTTTCCCATTGAAAGCGCCCACCGGTCCAGCCAGGATATTCCCCATTTCCCATAAACACTTACAGGAGTTTTATATACTTCATCCTCAAGCGCCTTATCCATACTGATAAATTCATAATTATTCCTGCGGAACATAGCGGCCAGAGAATCGGCATAATCTGAATTAAGTAAACTTGAGTGTACTAGCAGGATCTGACTTATATCCCTGCCGAACAGAATATTTGCCTGCTTCTCAAAATATTTTACTTTCTTTTCCATGTAATCTATATAATCCCGTCCAATACTTCTCATCAGACTTGTATCATTTTTGATTCTTGCTTTGTTGTAAGCTGAGGCAAATAGGTAATCTTCATTATCAATAGTGACAGGTGCAACTTTGTATCCGCGCTGCAGCAGAAAAGATTCCAGCGAGTCAGCCTTTCCCCTGGTATTGCCGACATGCAGGAAAGGATGTCTGAAATATTCAAGTACTTTACCCTTACCAGCAAGCAATTCTTTTGTAACAGATTCACCCCTGATAATATCGAGAGAATATTTTTTGAGTGAAACTAAATTATAATCCGGGTGGGAATAAGTGTGATTACCCAGCTCCAGACCATTTTCAATCCAGCACTTTAAAAGTTCCACCTGAAATGTGTTTATTTTATCATTATTATATAATTTATTCTCGTTGACAAATCCTATAGCTGGAATATTATTGTGTTTTAAAGACATGACCAGCTTATTCACTACAGCTTTCCTGAAGGTGGTATCGGTAATGCCATAACTGACAAAAGGAAGATCATCAAATGAAAAACAGACCTGTTTTTTTTGCGCGAATGATAATAATCCTGGAATGACAAAAATACATAATATGATAATTTTCTTCATATACTTTCAGAGTCTCCAATATTAAAACTATTTTTCATTTTTTCCGTGAAGCCATTTGCCGGGTATGCTTAATCAGCTCCATACCTCCGAAATCCCCGTGTCCCGGAATAACTATTTTCGCATCCCGATATCTTTTCATTATCCTGTCGAGTGTTTCCGGATAGGACTTGACGTCGCCGTCACTCGTATTGCCCAGAGTATTCATGTCCATACTTTTGACAATGCAGCCGGGGAAAAGAATTTTCTCCGAAGGAATCCAGACTACAATATTGTCCGTGGAATGCGCTGCCCCGGGATAATAACATTCTATCAGTTTATCTCCCAGCTTCAGCTGCAGAGAATCCTTAAACCCGTGTGACGGGACAGGCAGACCTTTCGACCCAGCAATATCAATGGTCATCTGATTTGCGTAGGACTCGATCCCCTGTTTTTTCAGATATCCGAGTCCTCCTATGCAGTCAATGTGCCAGTGATTGGGCACGAATCCGGTCACTTCAGCCTTCAGCGAATCCTTTATCCATGAGCATAAAAGCATTGTAAGCGAATCAGTGCACGGAGTATCAAATAGAAAAGCTTTGTGACCTTCGATAAAAACCAGTCCGTTAGATGCTATTCGGCCGTAATCCCCGATGACAGAATAAGACACATGCACATACGCATTGTCTGATATTTTTACCAGTTCAATGTCCTTCGAAATAGAAATCTTCCCGTACGGAGTCTCGGATAAAGTTGCTGTCTGCAACATAATAGTTACTACGATAATTACTGCAAGTATTTTTTTCATAGTTATTGATAATTTTATAATTGAAGAAAAAGTAATGAAGTTGAGTGCAAAAAACAATATTATTCCGAAACTGCAGATGAAATGGTATTGGTTTTATTTCCTATTTTCCAAATCTTCCACTCAATTTTTACGCTTTATACCCGATAGTTCTAATAATTCTTTTTGAAATTATTTTTTGGTATTTTGTACTCGCTTAAAAAATACACCACAGGGAGGCATAGTGAGGGGTAAAACAATTTTCATCCTTTTAATTTTCTGTTCTGTAAATCTCTTTGCCCAGTTTGACGCAGAAAGACTTACATCGGCCAACGCCGTTAAGAAACAAAGAGATATATCACAGAAGGATCTGATCAGTATTCCGGCATCCGGACAGTCCAAGATACTTAGCGGCAGACTTATAATGAATATCAGCCGGAAAACAGCAGCATTTAAAGAAAAAAATGCTTCTCCTGATGGGACAGGAATTCAGTCAGTTCCTGAGGAAACGGTAACTATTTATATGAATGAGTACCCCACTGATGCACAAATTGCCCAGCTGGAGGCTGAAGGCATTAAGTGTTTCATGGAAAGCTGGATACCCTCACTTCCAAATCATCCGCTAGGATTCTTTCTGGCAAAAATGCCGGTCGATAAAATTCAGCAGACGCTTTCATTTGCTTTTGTAAAGAAAATGGATACCGCCGAATATGAAAATTTCCCGGAGAATAATTTTGCTACAGCTGCGATAAATGCCAATGGTGTCTGGTCCGGTACGCCAGGTTATTCCGGCAGCGGAGTAAAGGTTGCCATCCTTGATTCCGGTATTGACATTGCTTATGCTGGTACCGAATTGCCTGCCTCTTTTGAAAAGAAGGATTATTCTAATTACCCGACCAGTACAGACGATATTGTTGCAAATACTGTTACAGGACATGGCACGCATGTAGCCGGTTCAGTACTGGGCAAGGGCTATTATTCCAATGGCAGAGCAGACGATGGGAACGGTTCTGCAGCATTCAAAGGTTCAGCTCCAAATGCGGGTCTTGTATTCCTGAAAATAGGAGACGATGCAAGTGCAAGCGCATATGATGCCGGAATGATCGAAGCTATGCACGCAGCGGTCAATACATACAGCGCGAATATCCTTACGATGAGTTACGGCGGATGGTATGCGCACCACGACGGCAGTTCATCTGTTGAACAGGCCGTTGACTGGGTTTATTCACAGGGTAAACCATTCTTTGTTTCAGCCGGAAATAACGGCGGAGCTGCGATGCACTATTCGGGTACGGTAAATGCAAACAGCTCGACAGCTTTCATAGCGGTAACGGTTCCTGTCAATGGAAAACTTTCATATAACCTTGTATGGTACGACGGACCTGGAGTGAATAATGATCTGACGCTTGAATATTATGATGCCTCACAGATAAAATTCACTAATGTAGTCACTAATCCCACTACTGAAAGTCCCAGGGGTACTGAATCGCAGTATTCAAGCTGTCCAACGACTATTACTGCGGGCGGTACCTGTTACCTGAAAGTTGTGAACAATTCTTCAAACTCTCAGTTTTATCACATTTATTTTGACAACATCGGTTATGGTACTGTAACATTCAATAGTCCGGATCCATACTACACGATCGGGCAGCCGGCCTCTGCCGACCATGCTTTTGCAGTCGGAGCTTATTCTTCGAGATACAGCTGGACAAATTCCAGCGGTGCAGCGGGTTATCATTACGTCAATGCTAATCCCCTGAATGACATCGCAGTATTTTCGAGCAGAGGACCCAGAGTAAACGGAGGTGTAACAAAACCTGACATCTGCGCCCCCGGAACCGCAATAATTTCCTTGAGGGATCAGGATGTGTATACTTCACTGAATAATTTCTGGATTGATGATGACGGCGCAACCGGAGCCGGAAATGCGCATTATTATGTTATGCAGGGAACCAGCATGGCCTGTCCGATTGCGGCGGGTTCGGCAGCATTATTGCTCGAAAAACAACCTACGGCAACTGCGCAGAATGTTTATGACGCTATAACCACTACTGCAGCATCTTCTGCTGAAACCGGAGCACTGCCAAATGCCACCTGGGGAAATGGAAAACTTAACGTTCTTGCAGCTTTATCTTCTCCTGTACTCCCTGTTGAACTTGAGAGCTTTACTGCAGTGACAAAAGGAACTTCAGTTCTGCTGAGCTGGAGAACGGCTACAGAAATTTGCAACTATGGATTTGAGGTCCTTCGTTCTTCCAAGAGCGGCAGCTGGGAAAAGATCGGATTTGTTCCGGGTGCAGGCAACTCAAATTCACAAAAATCCTATTCGTTTGCGGACCAGTCTGTCCAGAGCGGAAAAAATTCATACAGGCTGAAGCAAATTGATACCGACGGTAAATTTACTCTCTCGGAAGAAATAGAAGTAAATATTATACAGCTTCCTAAAGATTTTTCGCTGTCACAGAATCACCCCAATCCGTTCAATCCTTCGACTACAATCAGCTATGAACTGCCCGAAGCTTCTCAGGTCACACTGAAGGTTTATGACATTACCGGCCGCGAGGTCGCAAGTCTTGTGAACGGACGCCAGGAAGCCGGAAAATACAAATCATCATTTGATGCTTCCAATCTTGCAACGGGAATTTACTTTGCGCGCCTGAACACAGAAAAATATATTAAGACTATTAAAATGAGCCTTGTCAAATAGGGCTGCCATTATTGTTTTGCGCCCGGCTTTAAGCCGGGCAATCTCTTTCGACGTACTATCATTAAAGATTCAGGTCGTTGCACATTACAGACTGAATGCAGACTTTTATATCCTGCTCTTCCCGCCGTCAAGCACCATATCACTAACAGAAGCTCCCGCCCGAATATTTTCTTTTCTTTCCTTCACCGCTGCACAGCAGCATAGACAAAGTACCGGAAACTTTGGCTGATGGATGAGATGCATCGAGCAATCTTAAAAACCACTCATGACATATACTATTTAAGACTGAATCGTTTAAATATCACCGGCATCTTATAAATTGATCCGGATGTGGTCCGGAAACAGTTAACGGATAATTTATATCCAATATCAAATGGAACTTATATGAATGAAAGAGTTATTAAAATTAAACGGGTATCAACAGCTTTGTTTGCCAATAAACGGATTAACTTTACTGTAGCGGGTGGAATTGCCGGATACGCATATTATTTTATAGAATACAGCTCCGGTAACAATCCGGTTCCTTTTTCTCCTTTTATGAGTATTGCTTTCGGGGCAATTGCAGGATTGATTATATCGGGCGGTGGATGCGGGAGAAGCTGCCCGCCCCGGTAACGTAAAAACTGATAGACACGGCTCTGTGCAGCAGGTGCCGCCGCTGTCAGAATGCCTGCCGGTTTGAAGCAATAAGTATTTTTAACATTAGCCAGATCAAATGTGAAGGCTGTGCGCTTTGCTCCGGTATATGTCCATCCGGAGCAATAAAAATGATCGCGAACAAAGCCGGAATGATATACAGGGGAATAATCGAAGACGGTTCGCCGTTTTATCACGCCAGGCTCCTCACTGATTTTGTGCGTTCACTCCAGCAGGGCATGACAATCGTTGAATTCAATCCGGACTACAGAACGGTTATTTCCGAGATCTGGAAAAATTTTGAGGTCCATGCCCCTAAATAAATAAATAAATAGTATTACAGTATGGACGAAATAACTGAATTTCAGCACGAATTGAGAAAATCAGTCCTTGCACTTAACGTACATACCTATGATATAGATGTAGTCCGTTAACATGGTCATGATCCGCGTGTGATATAAAAACAATGCCTATAATTTGAGGTAAAATGCCGAGTATTTCCATATTATTCAGTAATATTCGGCCGTCTTCACCAGTATCGAACAAAATTTTTTTATCCCCGCATTCAATTAGTGCAGAGAAACCCCAGTCTTTCTGAAGCCTCTCATCGACCAAATTATTGTCATATATGACGGCTATTTTTATCGCCATATTGCACTCCTCAGACTTTGCCGTCTAACTGGTCTTCAATCGAATTTACCATAGCCCTGTTCCATCATTGTTTGGCATTACTCGTTCTTTTATTATTATAGAACTATTTATTTAGTATACCCGATGCAATAAATCCCGTATTTAACTTTGATTTAATTTCCTTTACACAGGAATATTTTGAGATGAGTATCTTTTTTATCTCTTCAGATGAGATTTTACCCCTGGGATGCAGCAGGCCATGCTTGACTAAATGCAGCCTGTCCATAACATCAAATCCCTCGGAGTTAAAATCCGCAATCAGAAGCCGGCCCTCAGGTAAATGAACACGGATCATTTCATCAATGCACATAAATGGATTTTCAAGTTCATGAAGAGTGTTAATACAGACAACATTTGGAGCAGAATTATCCGGCAAAGGGATTTTCTCGAGATTTAATCTCACGAAATCTACTTTATCAAGAAATTTTTCTGTAATTCTAGTGATGCTGTCAGACCGTAAATTGCTGTTATAATCCCCTGTAAGGACGCGATAACCCAGTCTTGACAAAACGGATGCCGCCCGCCCGGTCCCGGTTGCAAAATCCACTACCGTAATATCTCCCGCGAACTCAGCGGCAGTTATCATACTGAAATAATCATCAATCAGATCAAAGCCCCACCGGTCAAGCAGAAAATCGCTCTCTGACCTGGGAATTGCTTCATAGCCAAGCATAAATATACCTGTTAAATTTTTATATAGTTTTCGTGCAAAAGATAATAATACCGTACTTATTTCGCCAGCAAACGTATACCGCATCCCGCAATGCACTTGCATTTTCGCAATTTCAATTATCATGAACAGAGCCAGGGAATTGACAAGACACCAAGCTTCACCAGCATACTTTACTCAATAACTTATCTGAAAATAACATAGGATCATGAAACAGTTAAAAATATTTTGTATATTTTTCTCCAGTAGAGAATTCAGCATTCAAATTTGAGACCGCATTATATATAAGTCTGTTGAGGAAATATTATGAAGAAAAGTCTGTTAGCCCCGATAAATTTTATAATTGATAAAAGCAACTATTTAAGAGGACTGCTGGTACTTATAGCGCATGATAATGTTGTTCAGGACCATGAAATCAATACTTTCATGAAAGAAGGATCGGAAATGGGATATGAAAAAGACTATCTTCGTTCATCCATTAATACTCTGCTGAAAAACAAACACATAAAAAATGATCCTCCCAGGTTCCACAACCCCGGATTCGCTGTTAAGCTCATCGAGAGCGGGATTGAAATTATCAATAAGGATCGCCTGCCTCATCCGATGAAAGTTAATTTCCTGCTTCAGGTAGCAGCCTGCAACGGAATACAGGATATCTGGGATAATAAATATTCAGCCCGGATTCTTCAGAAGTGTAAAAGCTAAAATCTCTTCCTGGAAATGATGAATGACCGGTCTGAAAATATCTCATCTTGGAGGATTTTCTGCCTCGTTTTTAGAGACACCTTAATCTCTTATCCTCGATGTACTTTTTCCTCTGCGGATTGCCCTCTGCACGGAATATTTTCCGGTTCGTGATATCAAATACAGACGACCAGACGGTATCAAAATTAAGTGACCTTTCATACTGACACATAAAGCCATATCTCCCGCTCAGTATATTTTTGGCGTATTCCACACCGTCAGGATAATCATTGCACTGAAGTGCATTGAATGCTGTTGAGTACCTGTCAGCAGAAAAGAACTCATTTCCGCTGCCCGCATCGTATTTTTCCATTCTGCCGGAAGTAAAATGATTTACTGTGATTATGAACGGTTCTCCTGCGCTGTTCAGCTCCGGATCCCTCAGATTTATTTCCTGTGCACAGCATTCTGCAACAACCATATTACCGCTGCCATCTGCTAGCAGTATGTTGCAGGCTGATGCTATCGGCAGTGTTCGCAAAGCTTTAATTCCTTCATCAATACTCGCGCAGTTCTCCAATATATAGCGTATCAGGAATACTGAATTGAAACCCGGCCTGATGTCATCCAGTTTTGGTATTACAAACGTCATCGCGGCAACAAGTCCGCACTCGTTAATTCCTTCTTCACCATTTATGAATGATGAAGTATTCAGTATAAACCTGTTCTTTCCCACAGGCTGGTAGTATTCACTTTTACTCACCCTCCCCAGAAATGGCGGAAGGTCGTTATCCCTGCCGTAGATTACTCGGCCATTATGAATAAAACTGAATGCCGTGCATCCCTTTATCTCGACACTTTCAGACTCGCCGATATTATATAGACAGCAGCCCATACACATCATCCATGCAGTAAACAGTTCATTATCATATCCAATCGCATCGGTTATTCCCCTTATCTCTTCAACTGCCTCAGGGAAATACTCTTTCAGCAGCCGTCCGCTTTCTCTTCCGAATTCCATCTGGAATGAATCCAGCTTTATGGGAAACTGCGCATTGCAGTTCCTGAACACATTACCGAGTTTTTGTCCCATCAAATAGTGCTTTCCCTTTAGTCTGGGATGATACATTTCTTTTCCTTTTCTAAATATTAAATAAAATTTCATAATTCTACGCAGATATAAAAACTTTGTCAAGTCTGAGGCTGACAAATAACATTCAAATTCCAATTGATTTTACCGGCGGATTTTTTCACTTTACCGAATTTTACTGGAATTTTAGTTCGAATTATTTAAACTTTGCATATTGATAATAATAAATAATTGATAAATAAAATGAACTTACCAGAAAAATTTGACAGCTACGCTCAGGACTGGTTCAACTTCCTGGCCGGTTATGGAGTATCCGATTTTAAGATTTCCACTGTGCTCTTTTTCAAATCCGCCCCGGATATTGAATTGCTTAAACAGTCGGTCAGACTTCTGCTCCTGTCCGAACCTATACTTGCCTGCAGGTTTGATGCAGATAATGATAAGCCTCAATTTGTCAGACATGCTGACATCAATATCGATGAATATTTCTCACTGCTGAGGAATGATGCGACTCCTGAAAACTTTCTCTCCATTCCAATGGATTCTGAAAGGATGATATCCTTAGGATTTCAGAACAATGGTGATACTCCTTATATAGTAGTAAAACTAAATCATATATGCGGAGATGCCGCAGCCCTGAAGCAGGCCGTTGTGCTGCTGGCTGGCATTTATTCTTCATTGTCTGCTGATCCTTCATTTATTCCCGAGAGCAATGTTTATGGTGAAAGATCGCAGCAGCTCCTGTTTAAGGCACTTGGTATAGATAATCCTATAAGCATATTCAATCCGGCTCTGTCAGAGCTAAAATCCAACTGGGCATTCCCTTTCAAGAGCTGCGATGGTAATGGCCGCTATGCCCTGTCATTCAGGAGGATAGATGCCGGCAGGTTTCTGGAGCTGAAGGATTCCGGGAAAAGGATGGGCGCAACCATAAACGACATCCTGCTGACGAGCATGTTCCGCAATATTTCCCGAATGACTGCACCTCTTCAGGGAGAACCGGGACATATACACATCACACGGGATATGAGATGTTATCTTCCAGGTGACAGTAATATGGCCATTGCAAACCTCTCTGCTATGCTTGATATAGAAATAATGCCTTCACAAGACAGAGACTTCTGGGATGAATTAAAAATTATAAAGCAGCAAATTGCTGTAGTACTGGACAGAAAAAGTGATATACAAAACAGTATTGGCTGTGAGTACATTGGAAGTATCGGTTTCAAAGCAATGGAAGGATATTTTACAAACAGCTGGACACAGGGAAAGGCGAAAGGAGTTTGTTCTCCCATACTTTCTAATCTTGGAATTCTTTCTAAAGAACCGGTCCGCTTTGGAGGCAGTGAGGTTACAGACGCATATATGGTTCCTCCGGCGTTCCATGCTCCTGCGCTGATGCTTTCTCCAAGTTCCTATAATAATGTTCTCACCCTCTGCATCGGTTATTATGAGGGAGAAACACAAAAGGAAGATGTCGATTCTCTGCTCGATGGAATAATAAGCGAACTTCTGGAAATCAGTAATTATCAGGATTAAACAATGATAAACATTTACACGGCCTCTGCAGATAACATCCCGGAACTGATCAATGTCAGACTGGAATACCTCAGAGAGGATTTTGCTGAAATGACTGAAGCAGATGAAAAAACGGTCGTTGCACAGTTAAATGAATATTTTCCGAGGCACATCGGCGGGAATGATTTTCTGGCTATACTCGCCGAGGATAATGGCAGCATTGTTGCTTCAGCTTTCCTTCTGGTATCAGAGAAACCGGCTAATCCTTTCTTTTATACGGGTATTACCGGCACAATTCTTAATGTCTATACAGCGCCTGAATACAGGCGTAAAGGTATTGCCACCCGGGTCATCAATGCCCTTTTAGATGAAGCCAGAAGGATGAATATATCGGTTGTGGATCTGCTGGCAACTGATGATGGAAAACCATTATATGAAACACTCGGGTTTACTATTCCATCTAATACTTACATGAGGATGCAGTTGTAATGTACGATCCGGAATATATACCATTTACTGCTGATGGATCGATGTAAATTCTGAATTTTGTCCCGCCTTTGGCGGGATCCCCGAATTAATTATTTATTGAGTGCTGTACATATATACTTGAATAACAGGGTCTCCCCCCCGTCCGTCCGAAATCGGATCGGACATGCCCACCTGCTATACGTAACTAATCTCAGTGCCGTGGTGCCATTAAATCCCATTTTTTCGTATATTGCTGCTTACTAATTCTGTCAGCGGTGACTTGTCCGAATTTGTAAATTGAATTACTGTCTGTTTGCGAACAATATTCCTGCAAAATATTACCGAGGAGGAAATATGATTACGGAAGTTCAGAAAAAACTCAGGGCCCAAAAGCTGCATTGTCTGCGCAAAAGTTTCGGATTCAGTCCTGAACATCTGATCAGGGATAAGCACTGGAAAAGCTGCATTAGTCTGAACACACTTAAAGAAATTCACACCTATAAAGATTTTGAAACCGGAAAAAGAGAGCTGAAGGATGAGCTGCTGCATTCTATCGCCAAAGCTTTCGGTATAGAACAAGAACTGTTATTTGATGAATGGTCATTAGAAGATTTCGAAGTCATGATCACTGAAATCGGAAATGAATTCCAGATTCAGGGAAGAAGTGAATTGCCATACTCAAGCTGATAAAATATCTTTACTTTTACCAAAATATAGGATCATTATGAAAATAAGAATTACTGCCTGGTTTCTGACCACTATATTTCTTTTCACAAGCAGTTTTATACATGCTCAAACAGCGAACATGCCTGCCGGAAGCGGAACCATCGCTGATCCCTATAAAATTTCCACACTGAATAACCTGTACTGGATTTCCCAGAACTCTTCTTCCTGGGGAAAGGTATTTGAGCAGACTGCAGATATCAACGCCAGTTCAACTTCTAGCTGGTCCGGAGGTTCCGGGTTTTCCCCTATCGGGAATTCCACGACTAACTTTACCGGCACATATAACGGGAATGGCCATACTATTACAGGATTATATATTAACCGCCCTGATCAATGCATAGGACTGTTCGGATATACAGATTTTGCTTCTTCTATAAGCAGCCTTGGCCTTATTAATATCAGCATGACTGGAAGTAATCCCGCCGGTAATGCAAGTACCGGAGGACTAGTCGGCTGCAATAACAGCAATCTCACTAACTGCTTTACTTCCGGAAACGTTAATGCCGTGGGAAACGATGCGGGAGGATTGGTAGGCTTCAATAATAGTGGTGATATTACAAATTGTTATTCCTCCTGCAATATCATCGGTAATGCCACTTATATGGGCGGTTTGATTGCCGAGCTAAGCAACGGAACTGTAAGCTATTGTTATTCTGTGGGAACGGTAAACGGCGGCAGCAATGCTGGCGGATTTATTGGCTATAATGATGGTACGATAATGAACAATTGTTTTTGGAATACTGAAACTGCCGGAATAACTGGATGCAGCGATGAATCAATTGGATCTTTTCTCGCGCAGGGCAGAACAACATCTCAAATGAAAACAGTAGGCACTTATTCGGGCTGGGATTTTATAAACACCTGGGAATTGATACCGGGAAATTATCCGCGTCTGAAAAATGTTGCAGACCCCACTCTGCCGGTTGAACTCTCTGTTTTTACCGCAGTACAGGAAAACAATAATATTTTACTAAACTGGGAGACAGCAACTGAAATAAACAACTACGGATTTGAGATAGAAAGAGCAGAGTTAAGGAGTTCTGAGTTGAGAGTTCTGAGTTCTGAGTTAAGGGGATATAAAAAAATTGGTTTTGTTGCCGGAGCCGGTAATTCCAATTCTCCAAAGTCCTATTCCTTTGCGGATAACACAGTCACTTCTGGTAAATATCTGTACCGGCTGAAACAGACAGACAATGACGGAACATTTAAGTATTCTCAGGAAGTAGCTGCAGAAGTTACTTCAATGCCTGATAAAATGGTACTGGAACAGAATTATCCCAATCCTTTCAATCCATCAACTTTGATTAAATACCAGCTTCCGGAAGCCTCGAATGTCACGCTGAAAGTATACGATATGCTGGGGAAAGAAGTTGCCACACTGGTAAATGAATTCCAGCAGGCGGGCAGTTATAATTCACATTTCGACATTCAGAATTCCGGTCTTGCCAGCAGCATTTATATTGCCAGACTGACTGCCGGAAAGTATATTCGCAATATCAAGATGAGTCTTTTAAAATAGTATTAAAAAGGCTGCCTGAGCAAGTATCAGGCAGCTTTAATACCGCATAGTTTCCTACAAATTTCCGCCCTTTATATTTTCCCCCTTTGAATTTTGTGAGCTCCTGAGAAAAATATCTGGGAAAGAATAGAGATACGAAACGAACTCATTGTGATCATCATATTTTTACAAGCCGTTCATCAAACATTTATACAAGGCTTTTTAACCTAGCTTAAAATGTAAAACACAATCAGCGGGATACTATACACAACAAATGAGGTCCATACTTTTATAGTTCGATAATAGATAATAATCTGAATAAAACCATATAAGCTTAAGACTACTGAACTCATAAACGTAACTGATACACCAGTACTACTATCGTAGAGGAAGTATACTAACGATGACACCAGAAACAGAACCCCGATTGTAAACATTAGAATGGCTTTGTAGTAAAAATGATAGAGCCCCGTATTTAATGGTAATTCCTGATGCTGCCGCCTGGCGGATTCTCCGATTTTCTCCTTAGAACCTTTTGACAAATGCAATAAATTACTGAGTATTTCAAAAAGACCGAATATCAGAAGTATTGTCATGAACGTTTTCATTACACTCCCCTAGTTTACAGTTTTACATTATTCATTATTCAGGAGATCCTGGAATAACTCCAGATATTTCGCCACATGCAGTCCGTCGACCAATGCATGGTGGACATTGACAGAAACCGGCATGGTCATCCTATCGTTAGTGTACGCTGCTCTTCCGAATGATATTTTGGGTGTGCTGTCCAGAAACTTATAATTACGCGCGTGCGTAAGTCCTGAAAATTTTATCCATGGAATTGACGAATAATGAATTACGTCAGTCCTCATTGTATTCTCATTCATTCCCAACCCTTTTATATTCCGGACACGTTCAACCTCAACTAAAAGTTTTTCATTAAAGACAGAAAATTCCTCATGATAAGGAATAAATCCGAAACCAAACGTACCATTATCCCGTCCGATCGTAGGTGATGCGTTAATCTGGTCATATAAAACCACGCCCTCACTATCAATGCGGTATTTCAGTTCTTCAATTCCGTTTACCGCCACCAGTGATTTATGAAGATACAAGGCATAAAATGAAAAATTGTTTTCCTTTGCAGCTTTATATGCTTTAGTGCAATCGATCTCAGCAACTATTCCGAAGAAAGGTTCATCATACTGAGAAAATAATTCGTAATACTCTTTCCTTTCCCATCCAGCAATATCAATACGTTTCATGAACCATAGACTCCCGTTATTTATGTTTTTTATCCAAGGACAATTATCTATTTCCGAAAGGCTTAAAGACACGTATGTCTTTCGAAAGGTACTGGCAAATACTAATATAACATTCCTTTATAACCTGTTAGTATTGCCTCTTTTATTTTTGTTATTCTTTTTTTCCTTGTCTCATCTGTTTTTGCATCGCAATAAAAGCCAGCCAGTTGTTTTTTTCTGGATGGAGATATTTTTTCAAACTGATCAAGTGCAGATATATCAGCTGACAAAGCTTTCTTTAGTGTCCTGATATTCGTTTCACATAAAGCATTTTTATCCTGTCTGGATTCGTCTGCCTGAAAGGCATCAATTCCGGCCTGAGTTATCCGTCCCATTTTTTTCAGGTTCTCAAATATCCAAATATTTTTTTCAGACCAATTACTTCTGTCTTTTCTTTTTGAGAAGTATTTTTTGTATGTCGAACTATCAACAGATTTCATTACACCGTCTATCCACCCAAAACAAATAGCTTCTTCCAAAGCATCATTAGCTGTGAAGCCTTTATATCCTTTAGTAAAGAGGATCCATATTCCATTTGATTCTGCATGATTCTTCACCAGCCAGTTTCTGAAAGATTCTCTGGATTCAAATATTTGCTCATCTATATTTTCATTCATATTGCATCCTGAAGAATATAAATTTATAATCAGACCATAAATAAACACAAAAACAGCAATTAACAAAATCGTTTCGGTGCTCGTCTCAGGCTGCTGAAGAGATTCACATTTCGTCCGATGAATACTAAAAACCTAATAGACAGGTCGAAGTAAAGTATTCTCTGAACAATAAATCACCTTCAGCCAGGACCAATAGTCAGGCCGTTTTCTTTTCTGCTGCCTGCGTTATGCCTGATCCGATTCCAGAGTAATGACGACATTCCCTGTCTTTTGCCCTGTCTCGACATACCGTGCGGCCTCTGTTATTTGTTCCAGCGGGTAGATTTTATCGATCACGGCTCTGTAGTTTCCAGCTTCAATAAGTTCTTTGAAAAACAAGATATCATTTTTACTGTCTTTGGGAATGGGGAATTTGACCTTTCTACTGCAGAAAACCGGGGTAAGGAGTGCCAGAAAAATATTCTGCGACATAAAGCCAAGTTCTGTTGAAAAATATACGCCACCCGGTTTCAGTAGTCTCCTGCATCGGAAATATGAGCTTTTGCCGACGGCATCAATTACAGCATCATACTTCTGATTGTCTTGTGTAAAATCGTCTTTTGTATAATCAATTACTCTGTCGGCACCCAGTGATTTCACCAGTTCAAAATTTTTCGCTTCGCACACCGCAGTTATTTTTGCGCCGTAATATTTTGAAAGCTGGACGCATGCCGAGCCTATTGAGCCCGAGGCACCATTGATCAGAATTGCAGGCATGTTGGCGAAATCAATTTTCTTGATATAATTTATTGCCAGCATTAGTCCGTCACAGACTGCAGCAGCCTCCCTGCATGACATATTGGCCGGCTTAATTGCGATCGCACCTTGCTCAGGCAGGCACAGATACTCAGCGTGAGCCCCGAATTTACCGGCACTGAGTCCGAATACCTGGTCTCCCTGCTTAAATGTCCTGACATCTTTCCCGACCTCTTCAACTACTCCGGCCAGTTCATTGCCCAGTATTGTTATTTTAGGCTTAAAGAGTCCGTTAAAGAACCGGACGATCAAATATTCAGGCTTCCGGAATCCGCAGTCTGTACGGTTCACAGTTGTCGCGCTGATTTTTATCAGTACCTCGTTATCTTTGGGAAAAGGTTTAGGTACTTCTGTGAGCCGAAGAACTTCCGGCGGTCCATATTTCGTATATACAACTGCTTTCATCTTGAGACCTCCCAACATGAAATAATTAAGGTTTCGTTTTTTATAGCCTCGCCATAGTTATACTCCAGCATCTTTTTCCAGTCCTAAAATTACGATACCACTATATTTCCCCATGTCCCGATAATTTCCCATTTGTCGTGTTTCTTTATCAAAACAAATTTGCGCCAACGCCCCGCCAATGGACCAGCCCAAGACTCATATCCAACGACTATATTGCCGTCGACTAATTTAATAGGGCCAAGTTTTACGATCCAATATGGTTCTTTTATCTGGATAATTGTATCATCGCTATATATAGCATATTCTTTTACATCATTTATCAACATATTTGTACTGTGTTTCCTTTTCCAGTAATTTGTTATATCCTGCTTCATTTTTTTATCAAATGGAATCGAAAAATTTTTATCAATTCTTTTTCTGTATTTCGCTCCTCCATACGTCGAACCTGCGTTATTATACAGACTGTCAAAAAGCAACTGATATTTCGTGTTTCCAATTATTGCAAGATATATTCCGAGTTTATCTTCATAAGCCATCTTATTAAAATACTCTAATGATGCATCTTCATATCTTTCATCACAATCCTTTGTGCATACACGGCAGACCGGTTCAGTGATATATCTTAAGGCAACATACGAAACGATCGAAAGAATAGTTATTACCATAATAAGCACGTATATTGCTTTTTTGTTTCTAATTTTTATTCCCATAGTAAATATTAACTTTTCTTTCTTACATAAATCATTTTGTATTTAAATTTCATACTTGAATTATTGAGAGTCCAGGAAATTTTTACCATATAGTAATGACATGCAGAACATGTCCAGTTCTGGTAAAGACGTGATCATTTTCCAAGTTGATGTATTCGGAATAATCGCTTAGTATATCCCCGTGGACCTGAAAAATATTCATTTCATTGCCTTGTCAATATGAATGGCTCGGGAAAATGGAAAAGAAAGTATGTGGTCTATTTGATCCCCAAGACACGCACATAAATACTTAAAATTGTTATTAAATGTGTTCATGAATTTATAAATTTTTTGTTTCAGATGCACATTTTGTATTAAATATTTTATTGCACAGATAAGTATATTTGATCATTAAATCGAGGAATATTCATGAGACGTACTTGTGCAGTTTTATCATTTCTGTTTCTTGCAGCAATTAATCTGCAGCTGTCTGCCCAGAATAAATTGTTCGGCAACTGGGAAGGAATTCTTTCTGCAGGTCAGCAGAAATTCAGGCTGATAATACATATATCCCAGGATTCCTCCGGATTCAAAACTACTCTGGACAGCCCGCAGCAGAATGCCTATAAAATACCAATGGAGAGCACGGCTGTTTCTGGCGATACAGTAATTATAAAAGATAAAAAATCCGGCATTACGATCACAGGCCTGTACCGCTCTGCCTCTGATTCCATTTACTCCAACTTTGCACAGTTCGGAGCCAGGTTCTCAATGAAGTGGGGCAGAACTTCTGCGACCAACGAGTTTAACAGACCTCAGACTCCCAAAGCGCCCTTCCCCTACAGAAGCGAGGAAGTTACATTTACTAATCCCAGAGCCGGAAATATTAAGCTAGCCGGAACTCTTACTCTGCCCGAAAATGTCAAGAATCCTCCCGCCGTCATACTGATTAGCGGGTCCGGTCCCCAGGACAGAAATGAACAGATCTTCATGCACGAGCCATTTCTGGTGCTCTCGGATTACCTCAGCAGAAACGGCATTGCTGTACTCAGATATGACGACCGCGGTATCGGAAAATCTGAAGGCATTTTCAATACGGCTACAACTCAGGATTTTGCCACTGACGCCATTGCTGCACTCGAATACCTTAAAAGCAGAAATGATATTGATACGAAAAAAATAGGACTCATCGGCCATAGCGAAGGCGGATTGATCGCACCTATGATAGCATCAAAAGATAAATCGGTAGCTTTCATAGTACTGCTCGCAGCTCCCGGAGTCAGTATCGACAAGCTTATGCTCAGACAAGCCCGCGATATTGCAGAGATCCGCAATGCACCGCAGATAGAGATTGACAAGATACAGGAGACAAACGGAGCTGTTTTTGACATGATCAGAAATTCTCCTGGAAATTCTCCACTTGATTCGGCCGTTGTCGGTATTCTGAAAAAACATAATTATGCAGGAGGAAATGAAGTTGCCTGCAGAAATTTTGCACAGACAATCCTTTCTCCCTGGTATCGTAACTTTATCAGACTAAATCCTGATGAGTATCTCGAAAAAGTCCTGTGCCCGGTACTTGCCATGAACGGGGATCTGGATAAACAGGTGAATGCCCGCATGAACCTTGACGCGATCAGATCGGCACTGAATAAATCCGGCAACAAAGATGTTACAATTCAGACAATGAACGGCATGAACCACCTGTTCCAGGAAGCAAAAACAGGCTCCGATACTGAATATGTACAGATAGAACAGACCATGTCTCCCCTTGTCCTCGATATGATCAGTAAGTGGTTACACGACAGATTCTGAGCGGATTGTATGATCGAATATATTGAGACCAAGAGTATACTGTCGAAACTTAAAGGCCCCGATCCCTACTTCGGCATATCGTACAACATGAACCTCTACAGAGGATGCCAGCACGGATGCATCTACTGCGATACGAGGAGCGAATGCTACGGCATCGGGGATATTTCACGTATATCTGTGAAAAGCAACTCACTCGAATTGCTTAAAAAAGCACTCGCATCGAAAAGAAAACTGAAAGGCACCATCGGGACGGGTTCAATGAACGATCCCTATATGCCGGTTGAAAAATCACTGAAAAGGACCCGGCAGGCTTTAAAGATAATTTCAGATGCCCGATATCCGGTGCATATAATCACCAAAAGTTCACTCGTTGCAAGAGATGCTGACATACTCAAAGAAATATCAGATATCTATGCAGCCGTAAGTTTTACAGTTACCGCTTCAGATGACAATCTGGCGGGCATTATCGAACCCCATGCACCTCCGCCCTCAAACCGCTTTGAGGCAATGTACCGGCTGGCAAAGGCCGGAATATATACGGGTGTGACACTCATGCCTCTGCTTCCGTTCATCAACGATCGGAAGGAAAATATTGAATCAATCATCCGGAGGGCAAAGGATTCGGGAGCTTCATATGTACTGGCTATGATGGGTGTAACACTTCGAGACGGTTCGCGCGATTATTTTTATACGGCGCTCGACAGGTTCTTTCCGGGAATGAAAAGCAGATACATCTCCGCCTACGGAAACAGGTACGAATGCTTCAGTCCCGACTACAGGGCCCTCGATGAAACATACAGAAGTGAATCTTCCAAACTGGGAATAGCTACAAAAATGCGGTTTTACAACCCGGACAGTCACGTTTTATCATTGTTCGACTGACGATCTGCCCGGGCGAAAATGAAGATGCATATGTATTGATATCAGTTGGCACTGAAAGGAATACTGATAATAAACTCACTTCCCTTATCTATTTCGCTCCTGATATTCAATACTCCCTTGTTACTTAGTAAGAAATCCCTGCTGATAGACAAGCCCAGTCCCGTTCCCATTTCATTTTCAGTCCCGGTATCTGAAGACATTTTATCACCCGCAAGTATATTCCTGATCTTCTCATCTGTCATTCCAACCCCGGAATCCCTGATCACTATATCATAGAACCTGTCATTTGCACAACCCGATACGCAGATATTTCCATCTTTCGGTGTGAACTTGATGGCATTAGATAGTATATTCCTGATAACCGTGGAAATCATTTCATGGTCGGCATAAACTTCTGCCGACTCATTAAGTTCATTTTTGACATCAATCTGTTTTAATTCTGCATTCAGCGATACTTCTTTTACAATTTCCTCTGTCAGTCTGCATATATCAAATTTGCGCGGATTAACACTAATTTCATTTTTCTGCAGCTGTGCCCAGCCGGTAAGGTTCGCAATGAGTGAGACCAGTCTTTGAGACGAGGAAAGCAGGTTATCTGTAAAGGATATGAGTTCCTCATTTCCTATTTTTACAGATGTTTCTTTAATTAAATATGCATAACCAAGAATGCTCGTAAATGGATTCTTCAGGTCATGCGCGATAATGGAAAACAACTTATGTTTTGTATTATTGGCTTCAGTAAGTTCAGAATTCTTCCTTTTAAGTATATCGTTGACAGAAGCAATCTCGGCATTATTCCTCTCCAGCAACCTCCCCAGTTTCCGCTGTTTTGTATAAAAATAGAAGATTGCACTAAATGAAACCAAAAGAATGCTTATGGTGATCAGCAGGAAGATATTCACACTGCTTTTGGCCTCTACCTCTTTTTGAAGCAACAGCTGTCTCTCTTTCGAAGCCTCTATCATATATCTGATCCTCATTTCTCCAATACTGTTGACCAGCATTGTATTCAGAAGCGAATCCTTCAATACCAGATGTTCGTTCAGATAGAGCAGGGCCTTTTCTTTATCACCAATAGCCATGTAGACAGAAGACAGGTGCATGTTTATATCTTTTAGTATCAGGGTATATCGCCCCTCAAGTGCGAGTATTCGGGCCTTATTCAGTTTTTCCAAGGCATCCGGATACCGGTTTTGAATAATATCTATATGTGCTATATTCATAAGAGAAAAGGACTGAAGGAACTTATCCTTTATACCGAGCGAAATCTGGTAACTTTTGTCGAAATATCCGCGCGCACCTGAATAATCCTTTTTCAGTTCACGTATCCGGCCAAGGTCGCAATAAACCATTGGAACAGCACTTTTATCACCTCTCGCCTGCAGAAGAGTTGCAGCCTGATTTATATATTTCTCAGCGGTCTTCAGATCGTTCAGTTCCAGATATAGAGAACCCAGGCGCTTTCTGGAATATTCCTGTCCCTCTTTGAATTTGATGGAATCGGACAGAGCAAGAGCCCGAAGACTGTTTTCCTTCGCCATATCGTAATATTTCAGGCGCTGATAGATCATTCCGATATTATTGAGTCCAAGGACCACTCCTTTTATATCATTCAACCTTTCCCGTATGTTCAGAGCCGACAGTGTATACCTGTAGTAATTACCATAATCCCCAAGTTTCCAGTATACCGCGCCAAGGTTGTTGTAAGTTTTGGCGAGAGAAAGTGAATCGCCGATTAGTTTTTTTTCTGCTACACTTTTTTTCAGAAAATAAACGGCAGAATCCAGTATGCCAAGTCTCCAGTAGTTAAGCCCAATGGTATTATATGTGCCAGCGATCAGTTCTCGGTCGCGAATGAGATCTTTATACCTGAGTATTTGTTTAGATACAGAAATACCCCTGGCATAGTCATATTGCTTTATATAGATTTCTTTCAGAATGTTCAGTGAATATGCGGCCTGCAGGTAGTTTGCTGAAGAGATATAAGACTTAATTTTCCTGTTCAGAGAAGTTGTATCCCGGGCTGAAACAGAGTCATGCAGTGTAACTGATGCTTTATCCTTTGTGCTGCCGGGCCCAGGCGGATTGTTTCTCTGATTACAGCCTGTATAAAAAAGTACCAGCAGCAGAATAGCGAGACAAATGTATTTCTTTATCATAGCAGTATTTCTACCGGTTTGTGTTGTTGAAATATAAGACCAACAAGCTTACTTGTCAATAATAAATTATCCTCATTCATTTCTCACTCAGCTTGGTTAAACCGGCAACTCTGTATATTGCAAGCAGTATAATTATCCACAGTAGTATCAATACAGGTATTATTTCCAGTGATATCCTCTGTGCAAATACACCGGTTATACCGGGAATGGCTGCAAGTCCCAGACCGGCTGCTCCGATCTGCATTCCTATGGTATTGACTGCAAATTTCTTACCAACCCTGTTTTCGGTCAGTGAAACCATACCGGGAAATATAGGTGCAATTGCAAAGCCAATAACAGCTACACCCAGCAGGTCGCTGCCGCCAAAAGGATTCAGCCAGAGCAGCAATCCACCGGCAAATGCGGCAAACAGACTGTAGTAAATTAGATCGTTCATTGTCACGCGCTTTGTGAAGAATCCGGCAAGTATGCGGCCTATCGTAAAGGAACCCCAGTAACTGCCGACCAATAGCCCTGCCAGTTCACTGGATACCCCGCGCGATCCGGTAAGCAGTGTATACGTCCAGCTGCCTATTGAAGCCTCTATGCCGGCATAGAAAAAGAACATAAATATACTGAGCCATACATTCAGACTGCCCAGAGTATCCATTATTGTCGCATCACTTGTTATCGCACCACTGACGGGCTGAGCATTTTGTTCATTATTCTTTTCAGCACCGTTTTTCCATAACGGGGCTGTAAAGGCAAATACAGCGCAAAGAAATAGCTGTAAAACACCTACGATGACATAACCCAGTTTCCAGGACGTAAAATAGTTGATTCCGGCGGTCATTATCACCGGACCCATGGTAATACCGATTCCATAACTGGCGTGCAGCCACTGCATTAGTTTTTCACCGAAATTGGAGGCGACATATGTATTGATACCGGCATCAATAGCACCGGCGCCCAGTCCGGCAACGACAGACAGAAATATCACCATCCACCAATATGGCACCAGAGTGTATCCAATCAGCGCGGCACCGGTCGCACCGCAGCTCGCGGCAAGGACACGCCCGACTCCCCAGCGGGTGATCACACGCCCGCTCAAGAAACTCGATACCAGATACCCGGTCATTGATGCCGTTAGCATAAGGCCCAATGAATCAAGTGAACGTGAAAATTCGATACGCATAGAGGGCCAGGCCACGCCAAGAAGGCCATCGGGCAGACCCAGCGAGATGAAGGCTATATAAGCAAGTACTATCAGTGCAGCAGCGGCTACAGTTTTGTTTTTAGGCATTTCAGACATCAGTATTTTAAAACGCAAGCCTAAATATCACCAATCCCGGCTTCATTTACAATTTTAGTTCTGTAAAATTCTTTACCGGCTGCAGACATTCATGATTTCTGCACAGATAATAGGCATCCGTCCCGTCCTTAGTCTCGCGTCCTTCCATGATTGGAAGTGCGGAAAAAGTACCTCTTATCTTTGATGCTATAAGTGTAAAGGGATGGTAATCGCTGAAAAACCACTTCCTGAATTCATGACGTGTCTTTTCACTGGAATTTACGGCGGTAACTGAGGCGTTCCCCATTACAATAAAATTAATGGCTGTAAGTGCGTATGTATAGTTGAGAGGATTTTCTTTGATTACTTCGTAATACCTTGCGATGTATTTCTCTGCTATATCATAATAGTGCATGTTCTCAGTAAGCAGCGAAAGTCTCAGCAGTACACCGAGTGCGCTGGAGTTGCCGGAGGGTATTACGTTGTCATAAAAACTGACCGGTCTTACGATAAGATCAGATGCCCCGGCAGCGGTAAAGAAAAACTCATTCTTTTCTTCGTCGTAGAATTTTTCCAGCATAAGATCTGCTATAGTAATTGCCTTACTCACCCACCTTTCCTCTGCAGTCACCTCGTACATGGTTATAAGTGCCTCACAGAGAAATGCATAGTCATCTAACATGCCGGAGACTTTTACTTCCCCGTTTTTGAAAGTATGATAGAGCTTTCTGCCGTCAAAGAGTTTTTCTGTCAGCAGCAGGCCATTACTCACTGCAGCTTCGAGATATTCCTCTTTCCCGGTAACAGCATGCAGCAGTGACAGCGACTGCAGCATAAGTGCATTCCAGCCGGTAAGTATCTTATCATCCAGCCCGGGTTTTTCGCGCTGCTGCCGGTAACTGAATAATTTCTGTCTGAGCGGTTCAGGCAATTTACAGCTCTCAGCGTTACTATTTCCGGTACACGTCAGTATGTTGGCTCCTTCGAAGTTTCCCGTTTCGGAGACTCCGTAGTGCTGTTTCAGATAATCCAGTTCTTCTTCTGAAAGCAGTTTCCGCAGTTCGGAGTATTCATACACATAAAATTTTCCTTCTTCCCCGGCGCTGTCTGCATCCTGAGCAGAATAGAATCCTCCCGAGTTAGGATCTGTCATCTCCCTCAGTACAAATTCTGCAATATCGCACGCTACATCGAGATAAAATCTCTCCTTAGTTGTCCTGAATGCATCTGTATAGAGGCGCATCAGAAGTGCATTATCATACAGCATTTTTTCGAAGTGGGGTACGAGCCAGCTGCGGTCTGTCGAGTATCTGTGAAATCCACCGCCTACCTGGTCATAGATACCGCCGCGGGCCATTTCTTTCAGTGTATGTTCCACAATCCTCAGAGCAGATTTGTTTTTAGATACGGTATAATAACCCAGCAGAAAGAGATGGTAGGCAGGCATAGGAAATTTTGGAGCAGTTCCGAATCCCCCGTACTGACTGTCATAGATACCGTGGAGGACTGAGAAGAATCGTGCAAAATCAGCCCGGTATTTTTCCCGTTCACCTGCTGCAATCAATGTAGGGCTGGTATTATTCAGTGCCGAACTTTCGGAAGCAGCGCCCTCGTTCTTTAGCGTAAGTTTCTCGGGGTTTTCCAGAATTGAGAGAACCTCATCTGTCGAAGCCTCAATTTCACTTCTGTGGTCATTAAAAGCAACACTTACTCTGTCAAGAAGGTTGCGGAATCCCGGTCTGCCGTACCGGTCGTCAGGAGGAAAGTATGTGCCGCCGAAAAACGGCACCAGTCGGGGAGTGAGAAATACGGTCAATGGCCAGCCTCCGCTTCCGGTGGACAGCTGGACATAATTCATGTAGATGTTATCCACATCGGGCCGCTCTTCGCGGTCGACCTTGATATTTACGAACAGCCGGTTCATGAGGGCTGCTGTTTCTGTGTTTTCAAAACTCTCGTGTGCCATGACGTGGCACCAGTGGCAGGAGCTATAGCCTATACTCAGAAGTATAGGCTTGTCGCACCTCAATGCCTCATCAAAGGCCTCCTGTCCCCATGGATACCAGTCAACAGGATTGTTTTTATGCTGAAGCAGATACGGGGATGTCTCACCGCCAAGTCTGTTCATTATATATCGTCTTTCCCGATATCATCATTTGATGATATCATCGATTTATGTGCAAGCTTTGCACTATTTCTTCGCTGTAATCTTCTCCAGGAGCAGTTCGGTTTCCTTTGTATCCTCTCCGGTTTTCTTTCCCAGCTGAATTGCTTTTTCAGCAGCAGCCCTGGCAGCATCTTTTTTGCCGATTTTGTACAGGACAGCAGCATAAGTATCATTTAATGCATAACTGTCGTTTAATTCAACCCCTTTCTGAGCCCATTTTTCGGCCTTGAGAAGCAGCTGTTTATCGTCGGAGTTCTCATACAATGTCCATGCGGCTTCATTCATAAGTTCTGCATCCTGAACGCCGGTCTTGTCTATCAGTTTTTCAGCGGCATCGGCGTATTTTTTCCAGTCTTTGGTTTTCTTGTACAGTTTCATGTCACTGCTGAGTATTATAGCCGGAGCAGCTGTGCCAGCCTCTGCCATTATTCTTTTCTGAAGCGCTTCATATCCTGCCATGTCCTTTTTGCGTACCAGCTCATAGAGCGATGCCTGATAAATCCTGGACATTACCATATTCACAGAATCAGCCGTATATAAGGAAGCAAATTTGTCCTTGTTGCTCACCATATACCTAAATGCTCCCGAATTTACATCCTGCAGGTAAGACGAAATTATCTGCCAGTTGGGGCGTGAAATGAGTGTTTCTGTATTCTGCTTTTCAAAGTATTTAGCCATCTCAGCCTGATATTCCATGCATGCTCCGTCGAGCGCCTTCAGGTAATTCAGAGTAAATGCGGCATCCTTATTTCCGTCGCCGAAAGATTTCATATAAACCGAAAGCTGTTTCTCCGGATCCAGGGCATTCTTACCGTTCTGAATGAATTCCTGCGCCGGAACCGATCCGCACGTCCGGTGTATCATCTCACCTTCGGGAGAAATATAGAGCATGGTGGGGTAAGCGCGAACTCCGTATTTTTTTGCGATCTCGAGTCCTTCACCTTTCTCCATATCGATCTTTGCACTAATAAAGTTTGCGTTATAAAACTGCGCCACGGTATCGTTGGTGAAAATATTCTTTGCCATCCATTTGCAGGGACTGCACCAGGAGGCAAATGCGTCGAGAAATACGGGTTTGCCTTCCTGCCGGGCTTTTTCAAGTATGCCGCTCCAGGTAGAATGCTCAAACTTAATACCCTTTTCTCCCTGATCCGCAGCGGGTGTCTGCGACTGTAAGCTGCAGGAGAATATGATGGACAGAACTGCAAGATAAACTGTAAAACGGAAAGGTTTCATGTCTTATTCCTTTTAGAAATTGTGAGGTTTCAGTCATGGGTTTTAATCAGTTACAATATAAGCATTTAATCTAAAACTGGAAACAGGGTCAGGCTCCAAAAACTAAGAACTGAGAACTAAGAACTGAGAACTGTAAATGTCAAAACAGATCCAGCATTTCCTTTATTGTAAACGATGTATGGGATGAGGTATTGGACAAAACGATAATTGTACGTTTTTTATCCACTGCCCTTATGAAATATGTTCTGTAGCCTTTCCACCACCCGCCATGATAGACAATGCGCCCGTTGGTTTCGTGTCTGGTAAGTCTCCATCCGAATCCGTAATTATGATCTTCACTTCTTTTCTTGTAGGCGGGCATAAATGCTTCATCCTGACACCTTCTGCCAATCAGTACGTAATTGTACAATGCCTGATCCCACCTGAACATGTCTTCCACATTCGAAAAGACACCTTTATCACCTACAACTCCGTTCTGATAGGAATATGCTTCGAGTCTGCGGTTAGGACGGTGACCCAGAGCCACACTCTCAACATTCGGATAATGCTCCGCATCGAGTACAAATGTATGCTTCATACCAAGCGGCAAGAATACCTCCTGCCTCAGAAAATCTGAGAAATGCATCCTGGATACCTTTTCAACTATCGTGGCAAGCAACGCGTATCCGGTGTTGCTGTAAAAGAAAGTTCTGCCGGGGTCGTAGTACTTTTCAGGCCTGAAAGTCTTCATCATCCATATAAGGTCCGAATTTTTCATTGGTATCTTTTTATCCGGCCAGAGCTCCTCGGCAAAGTACATATAGTTTGGAAGACCCGAATTGTGCGTAAGCAGCTGTCGGATGGTTATGCCACCGTAAGGAAATCCGTATATATATTTTCCTACGGTATCCTCGTATGAGAGCATATTGCGTTCTTTCAGGAGCATGATGGAAAACGCGGTAAACTGTTTTGATACGCTCGCCAATTGAAATATGCTCTGCTCCGTAAGCTTTTCACGTGTATCAAAGTTGGCATATCCAAATGCCTTTTCATATATAATTTTTCCGTTTTCAGCAAACAAAACAGTGCCGTTAAATCTGCCGCTGCTGAAGCGTTTCTCAAAAAAACTATCTATTCTTGCAGTGGCAGGCACATGTGCTCTTTCAATGCTGCAATGCCAGGATTTGGCATGCTCCGTGGCTTTGCTGACCCCGGAAAGATCAAATTTGTCACAGCCGGTAAATGCGGCGAGCAGTAAAAGTAAAAATACAAATTTATACGAATTAAGTGATCTCTTCATTCCAGTACCAAAGTTCATTATAGTAAAATATATACGCAGGCCTTGCAAATGTAACCAATGCGGTGTAAAAATACACATACAAAATTCATGGATTGTGTAAAAAAATTCTGCAGTATCTTTGGCGGGTTTTAAGTGCTATGCAGACTTTTAAAAGATTCCCGTAACTCTTTTATTTTACTTACTGTTATCTGGCAGTTAATTACATCACCGCTGAATTATACATTATAAGTTCTTATATTCTGACAATATATGCAATCAGGCGATATCCCGGCTTTGTGTAATCCTATTATTGCGACTATTTAAAAGGGGTTAAGCGATTTGCATAAATCGTACGGCAAGAAAATGCTTAATACCCAGTAAAAACAAAAGACTAATATATAGAATACTATAAGAAATTACATAGGCAGTATACAATAGGAATTCATGACTGGCAGTACACAAAAGAACTTCATACCGGGCAGGATACTGATGACATGTTCTATTGTGGGATTGTACTTATGCTCAAACTTTTCCAGACTGCAGTTCCTTTATCAGGTATTTACCAGTAACGCTGTTTTCGTCGGCTGCCACAACTTCAGGAATACCCTGTGCCACAATATTCCCTCCATGCTCCCCTCCGCCGGGTCCCAGATCGACAATATAATCCGCGACCTTTATTACATCGAGGTTATGCTCCACCACAATAACCGTATTGCCCTTGTCAACGAGTTTATTCAGCACCGCCAGAAGTATATTTACATCTTCGAAATGCAGTCCGGTGGTAGGTTCATCCAGCACATACAATGTTTTTCCTGTACTGATTTTGCTGAGTTCCGTCGCCAGTTTTACGCGCTGTGCCTCACCTCCCGAAAGGGTTGTGGCCTGCTGTCCGAGTCTTATATAACCTAAACCGACGTCGTGTAACGACTTTATTTTGCGTTTGATACGGGGCAGATCTTCAAAGAATTCAAGAGCCTCGTCTATGGTCATATCCAGTACATCAGCGATAGATTTTGTCTTATACAGCACTTCCAGAGTTTCACGGTTATATCTTTTGCCGTCACAGACGTCGCACTCCACGTACACATCCGGCAGGAAGTTCATCTCGATTTTTTTCAGTCCGTCACCCTGGCATTCTTCGCATCTTCCGCCTGCCACATTAAAGCTGAATCGTCCTGTGGCATATCCTCTCATCTTGGATTCCGGCAGCTGGGCAAAGAGATCCCTGATGAATGTAAATACGCCAGTATAGGTGGCAGGATTTGATCTGGGTGTTCTGCCGATCGGAGACTGGTCGATCTCTATTATTTTGTCGAAGTTTTCAAGTCCTGTAATCTCTCCATAGTGCAGAGGTACCACCTTCGACTTGTACACTGATTTCATCAGTATCCTTACGAGAGTTTCGTTTATCAGTGAAGATTTGCCAGAACCGCTTACACCTGTAATTGCAGTAAGTGCTGCCACCGGGATTTTAAGGTGGACATTTTTCAGGTTGTTTCCGGTGGCATCTTTTAGTTCCAGCCACTGTCCGTTTCCCTTGCGTCTTTCGTGCGGCACCTCAATACGTTTTTTATGTTTAAGGTACTGGAGTGTAAGTGAATTATCCGTGCTCCCGTTCAGTTTGTATATATTCTCGGTAAAGTCTGCAAGCATTACTTCCCCTCCGTGCTCCCCTGCCCGGGGGCCCAGATCAACGATGTAATCCGAATTCTCTATGGTTTCCCTGTCGTGCTCCACAACTACAACTGTATTGCCAAGATTCCTGAGGTTCTTCAGTGAGTTGATGAGTTTGATATTATCGGACTGGTGGAGTCCTATGCTGGGTTCATCCAGTACATAGAGTACACCGGCAAGCTGTGCTCCGATCTGTGTAGCAAGTCTGATCCTCTGAGTTTCTCCTCCTGAAAGTGTGCGTGCCGAACGGTTAAGTGTAAGGTAATCGAGTCCCACGTTCATCAGAAAACCGAGTCTGGATGTAATCTCCTTGAGTATCTGCCGGGCTATGATTTCATTGCGGCCGTCAAGTTTTACATCTTCAGTGAAGAATCTGTATGCTTTCTCTATTGACATGGCAGTCACCTGGGTGATATTATATCCCATAAATGTGACCGCGAGGGATTCTTTTTTTAGTCTGCCACCGTTGCATGTTTTGCAGGTCATCGTATCCATAAACGATTCTGCCCATTCACGGATTTTCGCTGAAGTAGTGGTATCGTAGAAGTGCTTTACGTAGTTGACCACACCGGAGAACTTATGCGTATATGTAACAGTTTTTCCCCCGCCAAATGAATAATTGAAAGCAATTTTTTCGTGTGTTCCGAACAACAGAACGTTTCTCTGTTCTTCAGTGAGGTCTTTCATTTTCGTGTCATAGTCAAACCCGAATCTTTCTGCCACCGCCTTAACCTGGTTAAAAAACCACATTTGCCGGGGTTTCCCGAGCGGAGCAAGCGCCTCCTGATTTATGCTCAGATTCCAGTCAGGTATAATCAGATTGACATCCAGTTCTTTCTTCTCCCCCAGTCCCTCACAGTCAGGGCAATATCCGTAGGGCGTATTAAATGAAAAAGAATTCGGAGCATGCTCCTGGAAACTGATGCCACAGTCGGGGCATGCCAGATTTTTACTGAATACACGGTCAGCGCTGCCGTCATTTACGATGAGTATTCCGCTGCCATAGCCAAGTGCCACGTCAATAGATTCGCTTATTCTGGAGCGCGACGTAGCTGAAACTTTTATACGGTCGACCAGCACTTCAATGTTGTGCACCTTATAACGGTCAGCCTGAAATCCCTTAGTAATTTCAAAAATCTCTCCGTCTACACGGACGCGCAGGAATCCATCAGATAGAATCTCCTCAAAGAGTTCCCTGTAATGTCCTTTTCTGCCGCGGATTACGGGAGCAAGCACCTGTATTTTCTGCCCTTCAAAATCTGCAATTATTGCATCAATTATCTGCTCCGAACTCTGTTTTACGACAGGCTTGCCGCAGTTAAAACAATGAGGCAGTCCCAGGCGCGCATAGAGCAGACGCATATAGTCATAAATTTCTGTTACAGTACCCACTGTAGACCGGGGGTTACCCGAGGTCGTTTTCTGTTCTATTGAGATGGCAGGACTGAGTCCTTCAATCAGATCCACGTCCGGCTTCTCGAGCTGGTCGAGGAACTGTCGTGCATAGGAAGACAGTGATTCAATATACCTGCGCTGCCCTTCAGCATATATGGTATCGAATGCAAGTGATGACTTTCCGGAACCCGATAACCCTGTAATTACAACAAAGCTGTCGCGGGGGATCTCCAGGTCTATATTCTTAAGGTTATGCTCCCGTGCTCCGCGTATAATAATATTTTCCACCGTGCTCCCGGGGAGCATGAACCGGTTTTCAAGCAAATTATCCGGATTTCCAGTTACCGGTCCTATAACGGAAGTATCCAATGATTCAGACTCCGAAACAGATTTTCTCGTTTTTTTACTATTCTTCCCCATCTTTACTTTTGCCATCTTTCTTTGCTGCGGAGGATATTTCCCGACGCTTTTTCCCAGAAATAAATTATTTAAATTATTATTTTACGTATACTCATTCGAAAAATCAATTATTTTAGTTATACACTATTTCAGGACACCGGCCGGAAGACAAATGGACATATCTGAAGGATTCAACACTATCGCCGATTTTGCCGAACACAAGCTCAAGGAAAAGGCTTCCCTGTTCATTTCGCAGGTATATCATATAGACAGCGCAGACGAGGCGGCAGAATATCTGGATAAAGTGCGCAAGCAGTATTACGACGCTACTCACCATTGCTACGCATACAGACTTGTCAATGGGGATTTCAGGTATTCAGACGACGGAGAGCCCAACGGAACAGCCGGCATAAGAATATTTTCGGCAATAGAACATTTTGAACTGTTCAATGTACTGCTCGTGGTAATCCGCTACTTTGGCGGCACCAAACTGGGAGTAGGCCCGTTGGGCAAAGTTTACTATTCTTCTGCTTTTGATCTGCTTTCAGAATCCAGTATAATTCACAAACAGACATTCACAAAAGTTACCATTGGCTACAATTTTTCACAGACCGGACAGGTGCACCACGTTTTGTCATCGTACAACGTAAAGATAACCGCTACGCGTTACGAAGAAAATTCACTTATGGATTTACTCATACAGCAGAAGGACATTGAATCACTCAAAAGCAGCCTTACAGACTCACTGAAAGGCAATGTTACTATCGTTGAAACCGGGGAAATTCACCATATCTGACAGCACCACGCGCAGTGTCTGAGCTCACAAAATAAAAGTTGACAAATGCCTTTTTTATATATAATTTACTCAACGGATAAAGAGCTCTTTTTATTTTTTTATTTAGGACAATAAAATACCGGGGAGAAAATGAGGGCTGATTTCACAAACACAAACAATAGAGGGGAGAAAAAATGATTTATACAAAAACAGGAGAATATGCCATAAGGGCTATTCTTTTTCTTGCCAGACAACCCAAAGACACTCTGATCATGTCGTCTGAAATAGCTAAAAGCGAGGAAATTCCAGCTCATTACCTCGCAAAGATCCTTCAGAGGATGGCAAAGTACGGATATGTGGATTCATACAAAGGCAGGGGCGGCGGTTTCAAAATTACTGATCAGGCCAAAAGCAGCTCAATACTCGAAATAGTCGAACGTGTGGAAGGACCGGTAATCAATCTGAAGTGCGTTACCGGACTGAAAGAGTGTTCCGAAGATAATCCCTGCCCGCTGCACGAAGAATGGGCAACAGTAAGGGAAAGAATATACAAACTGATATCGAGTAAATCAGTCGAAGAAGTTGCAAACAAGTACAACGAAACACTCAATAGGAAAAACAAATAGTCCGGGCTCTGCAGATAAACGGCATTTTCTGAGGTTTTAGTGTATGACCAGTCATCCGTTTTTGATCTGGTTGCGGTATGCTTTGTACCAGCTCAGATCAGCGGCAAGACTGTTAAGCTTTTCAATCGATACCTTAGAAAGAGTGAAATACTTTTCTTCAAAAATCCTGCGGTAAAATTCTCCTGCTTCCACGATTATTGCAGTCAGGGCATTCTTCATATTTTCAAGTGCGCTGAAGTATTCCTGCTCATACCTGGAGAACAGATCATCAGTTACGGAACTATCGCGGCGTCTGATAATGGTGAGCAGTCCCTGCAGAAACCGGGCATAAAAAGCGGCCTTATCGAGCATATCTGTCTTACTGGTCCTGGCGCATATCTCGATAAGCCGTTCGATATCCTCGCGGTTGACTATTCTGCCGCCTGAAATCTCGTCCAGTTTTTCGAGCACTGTTATGATATTCTGTTCCTCTGCATTCATATTACAGTTTTATTCCTATACCTATTCCGTCTCCTATGGGATATATGGAGGCAGAGATTGAACTATCCGACAGAAACATCTCATTGAACCGGCGTACGTGTTCGGTAGAGCGCATATACTTCTCAGGAACGCTTGAGGAGGCCGCAAAGCCGTGCCAAAGCAGATTGTCTACAAACAGTACGCCCCTTCTCTTCAGAAGGCCCAGAGACAGCCTGTAGAGCTCCATATAGTCTTCCTTATCGGCATCCAGGAATATAAAGTCGTATTTCTTTTTCATATCGCTCATGACCTCGAGGGCATCACCTTTGACAATTTCGATTTTATCCTGATAACCCGATTCCTGTATATATTCATTCGCAAGGACTATATTGTCCGCGCTTTTTTCTATTGTAGTCACACTGCCCTTTTTGCGCAGTGAGCGTGCGATTCTGATCGATGAATATGCAATCGCAGTACCGATCTCCAGTACCCGCCGCGGGCGTTTTATATGCACCAGCTGTTCCAGGAATTCCGCCGATTTCCAGTCGAGTATAGGAATACGGTGTTCAGCGGCATACTGTTCCATCGCGAGTATCAGTGGTTCCTGGCCGCGTCTCTGACTTTCAAGGTATTGTTTCTGTTCCGGGTATAAAATTTCGTCCATTATCGTTTCACTTTCTATTGTTTTCAGATATCATGAGTTCTGTTTTAACAACTGATCTTATGCAGAAGTCAGCTCCGCACGCTTACGGCGTGCGTTTTAAGGCGGGAAGTCTCCTCAGCAGGGCTGACACCCTATGACCAGGTAATCACCACCTTTTTTCCCGCGCTATAGGTGTGCTGAGTTATGTAGATCGCGTTATCTGTACGCCACCTTAGTCCCTATAATTGTGTCAATATACTTAATAATTTATATAGTAAGGATTTTTGCTTATTATTCAAAACGATTAATGTTTTCTTGCCAGCTGATCTTAGTGAACGAGTCTTCCAATCCGGCCGAAGCGTATTGAACCAGGCAATTCGGAGAGTCTGTTCTTTTGCGGGTCGCGCGACCAGTATATGATGACCGCCCGGCCAATGATTTTATCATCAGGCACAAATCCCCAGTACCGGCTGTCGGAACTGTTATCCCGGTTATCACCCATCACGAAATAATAATTTTTTCTGATCGTATAATGGCTGGTGATTTTATCTTTAATCCTTATGGTATGACCTTCAACCTGTACGGCATTCCTCATGTTCAGTTCACGGTCGATGATCATTCTCCATGCCTCAATATTACCGGCGTTAAGTCTGATCACATCGCCCCTGCGCGGAACTGCCAGGGGTCCATAGTTATCCACGTTCCAGTATTCTCCTTTAGGAAACAGCGCAGATTCGTTAAAACCTATGGGTCTGGGTTTTCTTCCCGAATACCTGACGTGGAGCGGCAGAAAGGATTTTATGCCATTCACAAACACGGTCTTGTCGACAATTTTCACCGTATCGCCGGGCAGTGCAATTACGCGTTTTATATAGTTTACCGGTTCTGACGGGGCAAACTCGTCGCGTCCTCCAGGGTATTTAAATACGATGATATCGCCCCGGCCGGGACTGCAGAGAGCAGGAAAAGCAATTTCCGGCAGCTTAATGCCGGTAAGCGGGATATTTACGGAAATTGAAGGGCCGTACGGCAGCTTGCTGACAAGAAGGAAATCCCCGGTCAGAAGCGTGTCTTCCATAGATTCCGAAGGGATACGGAAGGCTTCTACAACAAAAGATCTGAGAATAAACGCCATTATTGCTGCAATGGCTGCAGCAATAATGAAATCCCGGCTGTTTCTGCTGTTCATCTGCGGCATTTATAAAAGCAACCGACAAAAATCAGTGTATGATCTTTGCGATGCGGTTGAGTCTGACAGAACCAAGCAGGTCGAATATCTGAGAGAATGGTATTGAAGGATCCCATGACCAGTAAATAACGGCAGCCTGTCCCACGATTTTCTCGCGGGGTACGAATCCCCAGAACCGGCTGTCGAGACTGTTATCGCGGTTGTCACCCAGCATGAAATAGTAATCGCTTTTGAGTGTGTATGAATTCACAGTTTTTCCGTCTATACGGATCTGTGCACCTTCGACTGACACGACCTGCCTGTCAAATTCGCGGTCAATAATGGTGCGCCACTGTTCGATATTCTGAACCGTCAGTCTGATCACATCCCCTTTCTTAGGTATTACGAGCGGACCGTAATTATCCTCATTCCACTGTGCTCCTGTCGGGAATATGCGCGGGTTCGGGATGCCCGCAGGTATTGGCTGAGGAGAGATATACTGTATGTGCGGGGGACGCCAGAATTCCTTGCCGTTGACAAAGACCACTTTATCAATTATCTGCACCGTATCACCAGGCATTCCAACTAGTCTTTTTACATAGCTCATTATTTCGCTTGGTCTCAGTTCATCTTTATTTCCGGGCCATTCGAATACCACCACATCCTTAGGTTTCGGTTCTCTGATTGAAGGAAGGCTGAAATGCGGAAGTGCTATGTTAGTAAACGGAACGGTGCGGGGCGTAGTGGATCCGTAAATTACTTTGTTTACAAGCACAAAGTCACCGACCAGTATTGTACTCTCCATCGATCCGGTAGGAATACGCGATGATTCAAGCAGGAATGTCTTTATCAGCAGCGCTCCGATAAAAGCAAATAAAAGTGTTTCGACGAAATTCTTCGCTTTCTCCTTTGGAGTCCTTACTTTTTTGATTTCTTCTTCGGTTTTTATACCTAAAAACTTTTTGAACGATTCAGAAAATGACAATTATTTATTCTCCTTTGTATTCTTACTCATTTGGCTTTATGCGGGGCACATCTACTTTTAAAATCCTAACCGTATATTTGTTCCAGCTCCTGTTAGACTTCTTTTCCATTAAAGAAAAAGCCGTGACTCTGTCCGGATTTATTTCATTTCCTGAAATCAATCCTCAATCTGCAGCACTGCGAGAAAAGCTTCCTGCGGGATTTCGACGTTACCGACCTGTTTCATGCGCTTCTTGCCTTCTTTCTGCTTTTCGAGGAGCTTTCTTTTTCTGGTTATATCACCGCCATAGCATTTGGCAAGCACGTTCTTCCTGAGTGCCTTTACTGTTGACCGGGAAATGATCTTTGTACCAATTGCTGACTGGATGGCAATTTCAAACATCTGGCGGGGTATCAGGTCCTTCAGTTTGTCGCAGACTTTCCTGCCCCAGTCGAATGAACGGCTGCGGTGGACAATAATGGAAAGTGCATCTACTATCTCACCGTTCAGTAGTATGTCGAGTTTCACCAGTTCCGATTCGCGGTAGCCTATGAATTCATAATCAAACGATGCATAGCCTCTGGAGAATGATTTCAGTTTGTCGAAGAAATCAAATATGATTTCAGACAGAGGAAACTCGTACTGGAGGTCAGCTCTGGTAGGATCTATGTAAGACGTATTCTTGTATACGCCTCTTTTTTCCGTAGCAAGCTTCATGAGGTTACCAAGGTATTCACTGGGACAGACGATCTGAGCCTTCACGTATGGCTCTTCCACTTTTTCTATGTCACCCATTTCGGGCATGTCTGCCGGGTTATCAACGATTATCATAGTACCGTCTTTTTTATATACCTGGTACTCAACGTTGGGCAGAGTGGTAATGATCGACTGGTTGAATTCGCGCTCGAGCCTCTCCTGCACTATCTCCATATGGAGCATGCCCAGGAATCCGCATCTGAAGCCGAAGCCCAGAGCTGCGGATGTTTCAGGTGTATAAACGAGCGCCGAGTCATTCAGTTTGAATTTATCGAGCGCATCACGCAACTCTTCATACTCTTCTGTATTTGTGGGATAAAGCCCGCTGTATACCATAGGCTTTACCTCCTTGTAGCCGGGAAGCGGCTCAGTGGCACCGCCTCTTACCAGTGTAAGCGTGTCACCGACTTTCGTATCGTGCACATCTTTTACACCGGAGATAAGGTAACCCACGTTTCCGGCGGTCAGTTCTTTGGTTTTTATTTTCCTCAAACCAAGTATACCGATCTCTTCAGCCTGGAAAAATTTATTATTGGCAAAGAATTTTATATTGTCCTTTTCCCTGAGTGTACCGTTAAATATCCTGATATATGCAATCGCACCCCTGTAAGCGTCAAATACAGAATCAAATATCAGAGCCTGAAGCGGAGCATTATCGTCTCCCTTCGGGGCAGGAATTCTTTTAACTATCTCCTCGAGTATTTCATCGATCCCGATTTTTGTTTTAGCGCTGGCAAGGATTATAGAAGATTCTTCGCAGCCCAAAAGATCAACCACCTGTGATCTTACCGTATCCACCATAGCGCTTGGCAGATCTATCTTGTTCATTACCGGAATGATCTCAAGACCCGCTTCAATTGCCAGATAGAGGTTACTTATGGTCTGTGCTTCCACACCCTGTGCCGCATCCACTACCAGAAGCGCACCTTCGCATGCAGCAAGCGAACGGGAAACTTCATAAGAAAAATCAACGTGACCGGGAGTATCAATAAGGTTCAGAGTATATTCGGCGTTGTCTTTCGCCTTGTATTTCATCTGAATGGCGTGTGATTTAATAGTAATACCTCTCTCACGCTCGAGGTCCATATCATCGAGCAGCTGTGCCTTGAGTTCCCTTTCCGATACGGCGCCGGTCCTTTCAAGCAGGCAGTCTGCAATTGTAGATTTACCGTGATCTATATGAGCTATTATACAAAAATTGCGTATGTTTTCCATCAAAACCCGAAATTATTAGATTATAAATATAGGCATACAGCCGCGCAATTTCAACGTATAACTGAAACGTGCACTTCCGGAGCTCTATGTCCTTCGGGCCCACAAAATAATTTCAGCAAATAGCCGTTTTCAGAAGCCTGATAATTTTTGTACCTTTAGGGATAAAATTATTTATATGGATAATTTAAAGGTCTGACAATATCATGAAATACAGCAGTTACAAAATTCTGTTCTATGCTTTTATATTGTTTATATCCTCACAGTGCATCTACGCGCAGGATCTGAAATTTGCATGGATCTCCGATCTGCACATCGGATACAAAAATGCCGATGCGGACCTTCAGAGTATAGTCGAAAACATCAACGGCCAGCAGCAGCTGTCATTTGTCATAGCCACAGGAGATATTGCAGAACAGGGATTTAACGATCAGCTGATGCAGGCAAAGAAAATACTGGACCAGCTGAAAATTAAGTACTATGTGGTTCCTGGCAATCATGACACATACTGGTCGCACAATGCCGGAAACAAATTCAGAGAGCTTTGGGGCAGCGACCGGTTTACCGTTACCGAGGGAAATACTACCATCATCGGAATAAGCAGCGCAATAGTACTGAAGGGCCACAGCGGGCATATATCTCCCGAAATGCTGAAATACCTGGACGATATACTGTCAAAGACACCCAAAACCAGACAGGTAATAGTGGTTCTCCATCACCCTCTCGACGGCGAAACAGACAACTGGTTTCAGGTAACAAACCGACTGAAGGATTATAATGCCAGATTCATACTTAACGGCCACGGACACTATAACCGGCTGAGCAAGTATAACGGCATACCTGCGGCTATGATCCGCACCATACTTGCAAAGAAGCCCGCTGCAGTGGAAAACAAACCAGGCTACAGCATTGTCTCAGTATGGCCCGATTCACTGTCTTTTACCGAAGTCAGAACTGATTCAACTTATAAATACTGGGGCAGCCTGAGCGTTTCACCAACGGAAGAAACCCCGCACATAGATTCGCTGCAGTTCATATCATATAATGCCGAAATATTATCAAAGACAGAACTGAACGAGACTCTTGCAGCGGCTCCGCTTGCAGCGGGTAACCGGATCTTTGCTGCCACACTGAACGGAAATGTATACTGCTTCGATGCAAACGGCACAAAGTTGTGGAAAACATCTACGGGAGGTACAATTACCTCACGCCCTGCACTGAGCGGAAACACTCTGGTAATAGCAACGGTTGAAGGCGATATTATTTGCCTGAATGCTTCCAGCGGACAGATGGGTGAAACTATCGGACTCGGGGAACCGGTTACTTCACAGCTCATAATTACCGACTATACCGGAACAAAATACCTGATGAACGGCAGCAGACCCGAAAAATGCATCATTGCCGGCACTGCTTCGGGAGCAATGTTCTGTTACGATCTTAAGAGCCTGGAACAGATCTGGGAAAATCATGACGCTTCCGGAATGATAGAAACACGCCCGCTCTGCACTGCAAATAAGCTCATATACGGAAGCTGGGACGGGCATCTCTACTGTCTCGATGTGCGTACCGGTCTGCTTACATGGAAATGGAGCGAGAACCCGAATTTCTACTACTCGCCTGCCGCCTGCACACCGGTGAGCGACGGCAAGCTGGTCTTTATCACTGCACCTGATAAATTTGTCTCTGCTATTGACATCAATCTCGGTAAAACAGCCTGGCGAAAAAATGATTACCAGTCATGGGAATCCATAGGATTGTCTGAGGACGCTAAGAGGCTATTTGTAAAAAGTTTTTCTGACAAATTCTATATAGTCAATGCCGCAAACGGCAAAAAGATTTCCGAGATAAATCTCAAGTACGGCGTGAATATAATGCCTACTGTACCGGTGGAGAAAGCCGGACAGATACTCGTCGGACTCGAGAACGGTACACTTTACTCGGTAGATAAAACGAACAAGGCTGAGGCACTTCTGTTTGCAGGCACTGCAAGGCTCCATTCAGTACAGGTTATGGACGAAGGGCTGTTCGCTGTTTCCAATATGGACGGAAAAATTGTCATTTTTAAAAATAAATAGGAACACAGGATCTGGTTTTGGAAAATTTTGAAGGAATTATTTTCGATATCGATGGTACTCTTACCTCGACAAATGAACTTATATTTGCAGCTTTTAATCATGTAACAGAAAAATACCTGAACAGGAAATATACACCTGAAGAACTCATTGCTCTTTTCGGACCTACCGAAGAGCAGATCATTCTTGAGCTTACCGGTGACAGTTTCCCGGATGCACGGAAGGATTATTTCGAATTCTATAACGAGCACCATTCAGCACTGGCTGATCTCTATCCCGGTATAAAGAACATACTGAAAGATCTGAAGGCTAAGGAAATGCCGCTCGGAATATTTACAGGCAAGGGCCGGCAGGCAGCAGAGATCACACTGCGGCTTCTGGATATATTTGATATATTCGACCTCATAGTAACCGGTGACGATGTGGAAAATCACAAACCTGCTCCAGAGGGCATACTGAAATTCACCTCGCAGTTCGGACTGAATAAGGATCGTGTTCTGCTGATCGGAGATGCTCCGGCAGATATAATTGCTGCGCGTGCAGCAGGTATAAAAATCGCCTCGGTAGTATGGGACAGCTATGCAAGGGAAGAAGTGATAAATGCAGGAAGTGATTATATATTTTATTCGGTCGGAGAACTGAAGAATTTCACAGACAAGCTGTGACTCATTCTTCGCCGAAGAGGCGTCTGAATTCGCTGCTGCTCATTTTTCCGATTATTTCTTCCTCTTCATTTTTCTGAGGTCTGCCGAAAACCTCCGCGGCAAATTTCTCGCTCAGCATGACTCTGCAGCGGCAGACCCTGGAAAATTCAATAAGGTTGTGATCGGAAGTAATTACTGTGATTACCGATCTGTTTCTGGCGGCTTCGATTTCAAACTTGATCATTTCATCGGCAGTGCTTTTTTCGGAATACATTATTCTGATCTTCCCCGTCCTGATTGCAGTATTCGGAAACCCGTCGAAATGAAGCGTTACCCGGCAGTTTTTATTCTGAAAATATCCGTCCAGTCTCAGGGCAAGTGTTTCGCGGGAGTTCTGGTGCTGCAGGTGTTTAATTTTCTTTACTTTGCCTATTAAGTTATTGCCGTCAATTATATAATGAATCATGGCCTGCCGTTGCTGCCTTTTCTGTTATGCATTCAGTCTTAGTAATACCTTCTCTGCCGTTCCAGTTTTATATCCTGCAGCTGCGAGGCTTTTATTCTGATCTCAAACCTGTAACCTCTGTAAAAACCCATAGGCCGCCAGTCGAAATTCATCTCCCAGCAGTGCAGGTCCTTGTATATCCTGATCTGGGGTGCAGCCAGTTTTTTCTCTATAATATCGTAGCTGCCGTTGAAATAAATTTTCAGGCTCTGAGTCAGGCTGAAGTTGAAACTTGCCGTCAGTCCGGCTACTTTATTGTTTACTTTACTTTCCAGATTATCAGAGTAGTTGAACCCTAATGACAGGTCCCAGGGTATAGAAAAATCAGGCAGTTCTTCCTTGTATAATCCCGTATAAGTCTGATTCTGGTCTGCAGGTGTCTGGTAGGCTTCCTCATCTTCGTTCTGCCGCAACTGATTTTCACTTTTGCCTTTGAGTTTTTCACCCGACAGGCTCGTGCTCATATTGAAATTGAAATATCTCAGGCGCACCAGACTTTTATCCTTATTCCAGAGCAGCCTGTTGGTAAGTTCGCCGTCTTTCCACTGATAGAACGAATATACGGCATTACCGCTGAAATTCAGCCATTGTCCCGCCTGAGTTCTGAAGTTCAGGTTGAGATCTGACAGCCGGTTTCTCGGTGCTGCAAAATTATATGCAATATAACCCGAAAGGTTCAGCAGCTGAATTTTTTTCTGCTGCGAAGTAGTGTCATTGGGGTCCTTCTTTGTTTTTATCTCAAATAGGTTATCCACGCTGAGAGCGATATTCTGCTGTTCATATGCGCTTACACCGCCGTACGGTTCACGCTGGTACTTGTCGTAGCGCACCAGCTTTCCCGTTTTACTGCTTATATATGTATCGTAGTATCCCCACTTATCCGATGAAAAGTCGGGGGAATAATTGTATGATATTCTGGGAGTCATAGTATGCCTGAATGCTTCGATGCCGAGAGCGTTCGGCTGAAGTATGCCGTAGAGCTTTGTCGAAGCTCCGAGTGAGAAATTGAATGTCCTCACAAAGTCAAGACTCTTCACATCGTTGTATGTCAGTACCTCGTTCTGTGTAACCTTTTGCGTAGTATCGTTTCCATCGACTGTTATAGTCGTATCATCCACCAGGTGGCTTTCAATTCTTGAATGTTTATTGTACCAGCGTTCCTGATACGTGATTGAGGGAGATATAGAGAAATATCCTATCTTGGGCGAAAATCCGGCGTTCAGATTGTGAGAAGCACCTGCTCTGGAATTCAGTTTGCCCTCGGTTTTTGACCTGTTGTTCTGGGCCTGTGCCGAATAACCTATATTGAAAAGTTCATACCATTTCTGGTTGTCGTACGATGAATTTTTTCTTTTGAACGGATAGCTCTGCGACATATTGAAACTTGCGCTCGGCAGCACTTCCTCTATGTTGCCGCTTGAGAGGTTCTGATTCCTGCTGTATGAAAGCGACAGACTGTTTCCGGATTCATCCCATGACTTAAACAGCGACGCGCTCGAAGTGATGTTCCTGCTGAGTATATCGCTGTAGCTGTAGTTCTGACTGACATCTCGATAATAGTTGCTGGACATAAAATGAAGTCCGGCATCGAGTTTCAGCGTGGGATCAATAGTATGATGGTGTGCTATATCCAGTTTCCACTCCGAACTCTCGGAATAATCCGGATCTGTAGACTCGCCTATGTGTCTTTTTGAATATCCGGCCGAGACTGATCCGTTCAGTTTATAGCGCAGTGCATAGCGGTAATTGCTGGAAAGAGAATAGCCGCCCTTGAAATAATAATCTGCCAGAGCATTTACGTCCATATAGTCGTTTACTGCCCAGAAGTACCCGAAATGTGAAAGATTGGGGCCATAGAGGTAATTACTGCCGTAGGCAGGCACTATAAATCCCGAACGTCTGCCGGTCTTATTCGGAAATGCACCGAACGGAAGCGGTACCGGAAGCGGAACGCCGCCGATATACAGCCATATCCATTTTGCTATTATCTGCTCCTGCATTATCACTTTCATTTCTTTTGCATAGAAATGGTAGTGTGATGTTTCGGCAGTACACGTAGTATAGGTACCGTTCTTTATAAAGTACGTTGACTTGTCGACTTTTCTGACCTTCTCACCCGTATACACTGTACCCTCCGCTTCATTACGGGCAAGCGAAATATTACCGCGCTGGGTCTTGAAGTTGTACCTGATTACGCTGCCTTCGTATACCTCCCCTGACTCATTCAGTACGGGAGTATTTACTATCTTCTTGCCGGTAGAATCCGGAGCTCCTTTGGCAGACAGTTCATTTGCCTGGAAATCCACGGCAATGGTTGCACTGTTGAGTTCGGTCTTCTTATACTTCAGGTTAGACTTACCGTACACATACATCTTCTTTGCTGATACATCGAAAGAAATGGAATCTGTCGATGATGCAACCACAACAGCATCTATATCGCTCTTCCTTTTTGCGGATAATGTATCAACGGCAGCAAGGGTGTCTTTTACTGCAAGGGTATCTTTTATTGCAAGAGTGCCTCTTGCGGAAATGGAATCGCGGGCTACAACAGTATTGCCGGCAGCAGATATAAAGCCGTCTGTAATTTTGCCGCAACTGTTGTTTTTTGCATGGAAAAACTGCTGGCTAAACGGGAACCCGGGTATGAATAAAAGGAGTATGTATATATGTAGTATTTTGCTCATATGGATCGCACCAGCTCAAGTATGTATCCGGAACCCGGGAAAAGCAGCCAAATACACGGTTTAAGTAATATATCACCTGAAACTATGGCCGGTATAAGTAAGGGGGTACAAAAAAATAATGCCCCCTTACCTAAGTGCGCAATCTTGTTGGGGGGCCAAGAAAGCGGAACAGCATAGGAGTCAGGGGGCATAAAATTCACTTCAATAATATAACACTAATATTTATAAAAAACAAGTGCCGATGCACCTTTTATTCCGGCTTCATTTTTTAGTTTTGCAGAATATATTTTAATCCTGTCTGAGAACGATTTCAATGCCCTGTCTCTGATAGCATTTTTGACAGAATCGAATAGTGGCTTGCCGAAACCGGCAACTCCGCCTCCGATAATTATATTGCTAACATCCATAATATTTACCACAGATGCAAGCGCAAATCCCAGATATTCACCTGTTTCCCTGATCACCTGTCCGGCAAATTCATCGCCGTCAACATATGCATCGTTGATGATCTTCGGGGTAAGGTTGCCAAGGTTATTATCGAGCATGTCGATGATTTTCGAATCCCTATGATCCTGTAACTGTCCTTTTACTCTTTCTACGAGATAATTGTTCCCCACATAGGATTCAACACATCCGTATGAACCGCAGTTGCAGCGGTTGCCCTTGTAATCAATAGTAATATGACCCAGCTCACCGGCCGCCCCCGTCTGTCCGCGGTACAGCTTTTTGTCGAGTATCAGTCCGCCGCCTACACCTGTTCCGAGTGTGACCATCATGAAGTCTGATAATTTTTTCCCTGCACCGAATATGAGCTCACCAATAGCAGCGGCATTTGCATCGTTCTCAACTACTGTAGGCAGCGAGAATTCCTCTTCAAGCAATTTTCCGAGGTGCACTTTTTTCCAGCCCGGTATATTCGGGGGATTTTCGACAGTACCATGCTTCATTGAGACCACACCGGGAGAACCGATACCGATACCGGTAAATCCCTTTGTCTTACCGTCGGTTACTATTTTAATACCTTTTATTATCTGCTTTACAACTACTTTCGGACCCTGATCCGCCAGAGTTTCTACCGATGTTTTGTTTAAGAGTTTACCTTCCTTCGAGACTATACCAACTTTTATTGATGTACCCCCCAGATCAACTCCAATTGCATTTGCACTCTTTTTAGCCATATTGTTTTTGATTTAATGGAAAAAACAAAAATTTAACTGTTAATTTAATAATTTATTAGTATTTATACACCTATCCCGGGCAATATTCCGGCAGTTTTACGCGTATATTTTGCAAGCGGTGTTACACACGTCACACAATTCTGCCGGAACTGAGTTCACTCAGTTGTACTGCTGATTTACTATCGTCAGTTCCCGCGGATAGGTTATATCCCCGATCGGACTTGATATAGTCGGTTTGGCCACGAGTTTCACATTCATAGCAGATCCTTTTGCCCCGCCCAGTTTCAGTCCCAGGTTGACCAGTGATTCAAATCCCCTGTCCCCGAAAAAGCGGAACAGGTCCAGATTCACCTTTAGCGGGAATACCGTAGCCTCTCCTTTTCCCGGCACATAAATAGGAGCACTTATATCACCGCTGATGGTTTCCTTGTCGTCAATATACAGGCGCCACGGGAATGATTTAAGTGTCAGGTCCGTTGCCGCACCGCCCCCGCTTCCTGTGTTAGGATTGAGTGCCTGTATGTTCAGAGTAAACGAGACCGGAAGTTTTTTCTGGGCAACTGCGCTGGTCAGTCTTAGTACCTCGGCAGCATTAAAATCCTGCAGTCTCGACTTGCTGTTTACGCTGATGCCGCTGAACAGAAGATTGTCTATGGTGCCCAGCCTGAACTTAAGCCGTCCTATGTTTTCGAAAGTTTTGAGTATACTGCAGCTGCTGAAATTAAGGAACAGAGAAACTGACACAAAGACAATTAGTAATTTCCTTTTAAGCATGATATCTCTCCTTTCACTCCGTATACCGGCAGTAAAGACAGAAACGGCCTAGAGTACTTTTGATTCTTCAATTTTCCTGATTATGGTTTCGGCAACCTTGAGTGCCCGCAGCCCGTCTTCACCAGATACTACCGGCCGCTCGTCGTTCAGTACTGCATTTATAAACAGCTGCAGTTCATACTGCAGTGCGTTAACTTCCTTCATTTCGGGCTGTTCATACACAACCAGCTTTTTCCTGTCGCCCACACCCATTTCGCCAAAACTTATAAAAGATCCGTTACTCTCTTCATTTGCGTCGCGCAGTCTGTAGACCTCAGAAACTCCGGTTATAAAATCCAGCGATATATACGTATCCTTCTGGAACATTCTCATCTTGCGCATTTTTTTCTGACTGATCCTGCTGGCAGTGACGTTTGCAACCGCCCCGTTTTCAAATTCGATCCTGGCATTTGCTATGTCAATGGTGTCAGAAACCACTGCAACGCCGCTGGCGCTGATCTTTTTGACTTCGCTGTTGACAAGACTGAGTATAATATCAATATCGTGAATCATCAGGTCTAATACAACTGCAACATCCGTACCGCGCGGATTAAACTGGGCCAGTCTGTCTGTCTGTATAAATTTTGGATTCAGTTTGTATTTCTCGAGGGAAAGAAGCGCCGGATTAAAGCGCTCAATATGCCCGACCTGCAGCTTCAGTCCCTTCTCCGAGGCTATCATGATCAGTTCTTCAGCCTGTGAAATGGTGGAGGTAATGGGCTTTTCCACAAAGACATGTTTCCCATGTTCAAGTGCGGCTTTTGCAAGTTCATAATGAGCAGAAGTCGAAGCAACGATAGATACAGCCTGGGATGCTTCGAAAATTTCTTCCAGTGAATGAAACGAAGGTATCTCATATTCTTTTGATATCTGTTCAGCCCTCTCGGCATTCAGATCGTATACACCTGTCACATTACAATTTTCTATGGTTCTCAGCAGCTTTGTATGCAGAGTTCCCAGATGACCTGTACCAATGATTCCAACTTTTAATTTTTCCATTTATAACTTCTCTGAATATTAAATTCTTTCAAATAAGACTGCCGGATACTAGAGCATTCTCAGGAGGATTTCCGCGAGCTTTTCGCGGTCATCGCAGAAATAAAATTGTTTCAGTACATTCTCAGCACTTGTTTTCTCTTCAGCATAGTAGTAGTTAATAGTCAGTGTGGCAATTGCGCTGATAAGCTGCCTGGAAGTGGCGCAATCCTTAGCATTTGCTTTATAGTAAGTTTCTATGAATGAAATTATCTTGTCGTTTTCTTCCATAAAAATATCATACAGCTGGTCATTTACGATGGTAAGCTCTCCGTCCACTACAGCCCAGCAGACCATTGGAGAAAAAATGTTCTCTATCTGCCCGTTATAGAGCGAGTCAACATCGGGGCTGCCGGTAATGAGCACTACGCTTTTAATCTCTGGAGAAAAGACATAATATGGTTCCTTAAGACCGGAGTAGATCGAATCAGCGAGATAAAAAGTATCGACGGTATTAAATACATAAAGCGAGTAGCTGTTCATTCCGTCGTGTTCGAAGTAATCGTTTATAAGGAATTCAACCGTACCGTCGCCGTCGAGGTCAGCGACATAACCTGTAGGATGACTGAATTTCTGTGTAAAGACTGTCTGAGCAGCAGAATCCTGCACACTCAGTATGGAATTGTCCAGCTTGATGAAATACTTGTCAGCTGTAAAGGTTTCAGACTGGGGTTCGCTGTCGCCCTGGTTTTCCTGCTGCGAATTTTCAGATGCAGTTTCGGCCGCAGGGGATATGCTGCCGGAAAACGGCATATTCTCCTGAGCAGGCAATTTGTCCGAATTCAGTACAAATGCCATCGACAGAAGGCCGTATAAAAGAAGTTTGTTTTTCATAAAAAAGAAATTTTTCTTACTCTCAGAGAATCAATCATTCCGAGGGGATTCTGTTTCCTGCAGAAACTCATATGCCGCACCGGAATTTTTATTTCTCCAAAAGTAAGAAAAATAAAATAAAGCGCACAGCACCTGAAGCTAATTTGCCCCATTTTTTTTCAAAATTTTTATATCGCCGCCTGTTGTATGGCAGTCCAGCTTATTGCCTCCCCCGTTGAGGTCAGCATCGAACCTGGAATGGGATATCTTTCTGGTACGCGTAATCATATGGTCACATTCGATGTCGCCGCCCGTTGTACCCAATTCGGCATTTGCCTTAAAATCTGCGGGCAGCACAACTTTTATATCGCCGCCTGTTGTACCCAGGTCAATGCCATAGTTACTGGAGTTGTCATATTCGAGGAATATATCGCCGCCCGATGTAGAAGCGCTGACGCGGCCGCTTTTGCCCTTCAGTTTTATATCTCCGCCCGATGTGGAGGCGCTGAGATTCCCGTCGAATCCGGTTACATTGATATCACCGCCGGAGGTACTGAGATTGAGGTTTCCCTTGTTGTTATCTACGTTTATATCGCCGCCCGATGTAGATGAGTTTGTTTCGCACTTTGTATTGATGAGTGTGATATCACCGCCGGATGTAGATACTTTTGCGATTCCTTCCTGATTGTATATCTTTACGTCACCGCCGGCAGTGCGGAAAGAAGTATTATACTGGCGCGGAATTTTCACCTCGAATTTTACATACATGCCGCTTCCGAAGTTAAGCCACTGAAAACCAGATTCCTTTTTCACTATAATACTAACACCGCTGCTGCTGCTGTTGAATTTGTACTGCAGCTTTTCAGCAGCCTTTTTGTTGCCGCTGATCTTGACATATACCTCCGGCTTATCCCACACAGACACGTATATATCCCCCGTGGCAGTCTCAAGATTAAGCTCTTTGCCTGTCGAAGTGGCAAAAGTGCGTTCCTTCAGGACTTTCAGGTCTTCGGCATTCAGCATGTTCTGGAACAGTAAAACGGATAAAAACAGCATCGCCGTCCGCATAAGACTGTCGTACCTTCTGTAATTCATATAAAACCTCCGGAAAATATTGTGTAATTCTTCTAGCTTTATAATTAGACTTTGCAAATGCAAAAAAAGTTACACCGGAATTGGAGAAAGTTTTCGGATGTGCAGGCAGAAACTGCAGCGACGGGTCATCCTGACACTACTGCAGGATGACCCGGGCGGCTATTTTTATATCTGTATGTTATCTTCTTCGGCGGGAGTAAGACCGTAGATTGCACTCAGGCTCAGCTTGACCCTCTTTATCCAGTCGACACCGTTTTTAGAAACGATCTTGCCGAAATCCTGTATATCGTGTTTTCTTATCTTGAACTTCCATTCGCCCGAATTATCGTTCTGGAGAATCAGTATATGTCTTAATTCGTGTTCGAGCAGTATTTTCCTGGTTTCCTCATCGAGTGCATCCCAGAGTTCTCCCGACATTTCAATGACGTAATCCAGATTGGAGAAAAATTTAAGTTCCTTTCCGGTCTTTACACATTTGCCTGCCATGGTCTTGGAAATATTCGGATAAACCAGTACATATTCAATTTTTGCCGGATAAACGTCGAGACGTTCTTCCTTTATAATTTCAGAAGCCATCATTTTCATATCTTCTGAAAGCACAAATTCCCTCTTTACGGGTCCCTTTGCTTTTTTGGGTTCTTTAATGTCTACCAGAAAATCGGCGGATTCAAGTTCTTTTACGCTCACTTCATCTCCATGAAATTTAATGATCAAAAAAATCAGTGAAGCGAAATTATCCAAACATTAGGAAAAAACAAAATTGTTTTTCTCCGATTTTTGTACCGCAGTTTGTGCCGTATACAGCGGTTCAGATAGCTAACGGATTTTTTTCACTACAACCTTAACCTCCACCTCGGGATTCTGGAACGGCGGCAGCTTGCTGTTGGCAGGCGGAATTAGCCTTGTTTTTATGGTCGTAACCGGAGATGTAATAGATCCCAGATTTACCGGTTCTGTCAGTACGACATCCGCACCGCTGCCGTAACTCTCTGGTGTACGCAGTACTATGCTCTGAGGCATAACCGATATATATTTCATGGCATACCTGGAAGGAAGGCTGCCGATGGTCTGCACCCTTACAGCTGCGCGCATACTGTTCATCTGCTCTGCTTTCAGTTTGATCACCTGCGGTTCAACGTTGTAGAGCTTGAGGTCGCCCGGCAGCACCAGATTATCTGCAGCCACCAGAAATTTGTTATTCCCCTTCTTCAGCCTCTGCAGATCCAGCGAAATTGCCAGCGCCGAAGGATCCAGATTTCTGAATGCCTGTTCCGATCCGGTCAGTGTTATTCTGGCCTCTCTGGGATCATTCTCGACTATTTCCAGATTGCCCTGCAGGTTTTTCCATTCTACCGGCACCATGTACGACCGGTACACGACATCAGACTGGTACGCAAACAAAAACCATAGCAGTGCTGTAATGCCTATTGAGGCAAACGCAGTTCTGATACTGCTGCGTCGGATGGAAGCGCGGATATCGGCTTTCTTGTTTGAATAGTGTTTTTCCCAGTGTTCTTCAAGCTTTTCTTTCAGCTGACCTGCCGTAACGACTTGTAGTGTTCCCTTCTGAGCTATACTGATCGTTCCCCTCTCCTCTGACACTATCAGCACCAAAGCATCGCACTGCTCGGACAAGCCCAGACCAGCCGCGTGTCTGGTGCCCACATTTTTCAGCTCCTTCAGGTTGGTCGAAAGCGTCAGGTGACAGCCGAACTTCAGTATTCGGTCTTCCTCCAGCAGTATGGCTCCATCGTGCCCGGGAGAACTGGTGCTGAAAATGCTGTAGAGCAGAGGCGAACTGATGAATCCGTTCAGCTCAATTCCGCCATGTATCGGCCTGTCCCATATCTCGCGTCCCTTTACGGCAATCAGTGCCCCGGTCCTTTTTTCGGCCATCCTTGAAAGCGATTCAGTGAGTATGTCTATGGTGCGCGAAGAGCTTTTGGGTGCCCGCCTGTTATTGCGGAAAATATCCCACATGCCTATAAGGTCCACCAGGCGCCTGATGTCAGACTGAAATACTATTATCGATGCAATCAGCGCAATTATCATGAACACTCGTATCAGCAGTTCAGTCAGATAGAGTTCAAACAGATGCGAAAGTCCGTAAAATGAGAGTATAATGACAATTGAAATAAGTATTCTTTTCGAAGCGCTCTGCTTAAGCCACGTAAAAAAAAGGAACAGGAATATGGATACTATAAACACGTCCAGGAAATCCACAATCCTCACATTCTGAACAAATCTCTGAAAAAATATGGAGACGGCATCTAACATTTATACAATCCGGCTTTTAACTTGAAATGATAAGGAATTTTCACTTAGACAAAAATAAGTATATTGTGTTCCAAAGGAAAGACGAATTGCACAGACGCATACATACAGTCGGAAATTCAATAAAGCCCGCACTGCTTTTAACTTAAACTTATCTTTCGTAAATTTGGGATTATTATAAATCAGATATGGAGAACAATTAAATATATGGCAAATGAAGGCAACAAGGTCATTTATTCGATGATCGGCGTCAGCAAATTCTACAATCAGAAACCCGTATTGAAAGATATTTATCTTTCGTATTTCTACGGCGCAAAGATCGGTGTACTGGGTCTGAATGGTTCGGGAAAAAGTACACTGCTGCGCATACTTGCAGGGGTTGATAAGGATTTTAATGGTGAAACCGTGCTGGCTCCCGGTTATACTATCGGTTATCTCGAGCAGGAGCCGCTGCTCGACAGTTCTCTTACTGTGCGCGAAGTAGTTGAACAGGGAATGCAGGAAACAGTAAACCTGTTGAAAGAGTACGACGAGATCAACGCACGCTTTGCCGAACCTATGGATGACGATGAGATGACCAGTTTGCTTGAACGGCAGGGTGAAGTCCAGGAGAAGCTAGAAGCACTTGACGCATGGGAACTGGATTCCAAACTGGAAATGGCCATGGATGCACTTCGCTGCCCTCCTGCCGATACACCTGTAAATGTGATTTCGGGCGGCGAGAAAAGACGTGTTGCTCTTTGCCGTCTGCTGCTGCAGAAACCTGATATACTCCTGCTGGATGAACCTACAAACCACCTCGATGCTGAATCGGTTGCATGGCTCGAACACCATCTGCAGAGTTATGCCGGTACTGTCATTGCAGTTACGCACGACCGTTACTTTCTGGACAATGTGGCAGGATGGATACTGGAACTCGATCGCGGCGAAGGTATTCCGTGGAAAGGAAATTATTCTTCCTGGCTCGAACAGAAACAGGAGCGCCTGATGACAGAGGAGAAAAGAGAAACACAGCGTCAGAAAACACTGCAGAGAGAGCTTGAATGGATACGCATGTCCCCTAAGGGCAGACAGACAAAGTCGAAAGCCAGGATCACCTCCTATGAAAACCTGCTGAAGGAGGAGACCGAAAAAGCACAGAAGGATCTGGAGATATTCATTCCTGCCGGTCCGAGGCTCGGACAGGTAGTGATTGAAGCTAAGGATGTCAGCAAGGCATACGGTGATAACATACTATTTGAGAACCTGGCATTTTCGCTTCCGGCAGGCGGAATCGTTGGCGTCATTGGCCCTAATGGTGCCGGAAAGACCACACTCTTTAAGATGATCGCAGAAAAGGAAAAGCCGGACACTGGAACATTTAATGTCGGTGAGAGTGTAAAATTAGCTTATGTCGACCAGAACCGTGAGGCACTTCAGCAGGACAAATCAATATGGGAACTTATCTCCGGAGGACAGGATACAATCCAGCTGGGCAGCAGAAGCGTCAACTCCAGGGCATACGTTGCTCAGTTCAATTTTTCGGGACAGGATCAGCAGAAAAAAGTGTCACTCCTGTCCGGCGGCGAAAGGAACCGCGTTCATCTCGCCATGATGCTCAAAGAAGGTGCAAACGTAATACTGCTCGATGAACCTACAAATGACCTGGACGTAAACACCATGCGTGCACTCGAAGAAGCTCTGGAAAACTTTGCAGGATGTGCCGTGGTGATCAGTCACGACCGCTGGTTCCTCGACAGAATTGCCACTCATATACTCGCCTTTGAAGGTGACAGCAAGGTGGTCTGGTTTGAAGGAAATTATTCCGACTATGAAACAGCCAGAAAAGAAAGACTGGGCAGCGCCGCCGAACAGCCGCACAGGATCAAATACCGGCACCTGACCAGGTAAGCTTCCAATTTTTATTCGGCCTTATAATACAATTGGTTATAATGATATCAGCGCAGAAGCCCGTTTCTCCGCTGATATCATTTTCTTTACTTAATACCCGCATAGTCCCGTATTTCTTTCTGTTGCCATACCGGCATATACTTTCAGAACATCCAGTTTACCGGTGACTGCGACTCGCTGGTTGCAGGTTTTCTGAGGCCCAGAAACCTCGAAGCCTGGTACTCATTGTAGAACCTGGGATAAATGGTTCTGATCGATTCAATATGGCTGTCGATATTGTCATTCAGTATCTCCAGTGCCGCATCGTATATGCGGTTCTGATCTTCCTGCTGCACTTCTGCTGCAGTCCGGCCATTGATGGATATCGAAGAGCAGAAATCGTCCATTATATACTCCAGGTTTACTATCTGATGCTCCTGAATTCCAAACGACACCAGTGAATTCTGATACATGTTAGCCAGTTCGTATATTTCCTTTACCAGTTTTACCAGATCCAGGTCACTCATCTGCCTGAGCAGCGGTTCCTTTAAGTTCGTCTGATCCAGCAGCTCAATATTTTCGGCCATAATCGCCAGTTCATGCAGGGCCGAAGAAGTCCTCAGAACCAGCTTTATCAGGTTTTCTTTTGTCTCGGGAGGATTCCTGCTGATTTTGTCCAGATATTCGCTGAATTTGTCGATTGCAATGGTCAGCTGCGGCATTGTATTAACAATATCACTGTTAGTTATAAGTGTGGTCTTCACAGCCCGCAGCATATAAAGATTTCTGTCACTGCTATGTGATACGTTTTCTATTTCCATATTTGCATTCCCATGCTCCTTTTTATTATCTTTCATTCTTAAATCTGGCATGTTTATTATTTCATTATTTTTCAATTCCATGGTATTCACCTCCATTCAATGAGTAATGAATTAAATATTATTTTCGGACTACCTGGGTAAACGAATTATTTTCTGGACGTTAAAAATTGAATACAATAAATTCAGGCTGTGATTCAGAGACTTCTCCTGCTGAACATGCTTGCCGTCCTTAGCAGGAAAAGCTTTTTCAATAGAGAAAATTATTACCGCAGTAAATTGTAAGTGCTTTTTCCGGACAGTATTCAGTGTATCTATTGAATAAGATTTAATTTGGAATTTTTCAAGTCATTAAACAGGGACATTCATCCGGAGCCGCTGTTATTGGGCATTGCGGTTATCAGACGTTTTCAGACATCCGGGAATTTTATCATCTTGTCTTTATTCATTAACTAATTATTCGATTTATCCGATAATATGTTCAAACACTAAAGAATTTTTGAGGCGGAAATGAAAATTAAATCCCGGGCAAGTGTTATTTTGGTAACTCTGCTTCCGGCATTGATGCTGTACTGCAATGTCTCTGCACAACAGAAGATCACACTCACACTGCTGGATCCATTCCCGGTTTCTGATTTCGGTGATCTTACGCTCATAAATGACATCACAAAAGCCCCCAAAGCATTTTATATCGAACTCTCCCCTGACCTGCTGGGAAAGGAAATTTCGCTCGGCGGCAGGCTTGAATGGAAGGACTTTGGTGAATCTTCATTCCAGGAACTGGCATTCTACAGAACCATAGATTTTCAGGCTGACAAGCTGATTTATTATAATGACGAGCTTGGCAAAGACAATATCAGACTGGACAAGAATAAAAAAAGGCAAAATTCGTCCCGGATTTCCGATAACATAAAAAAAGGAAAACCTGCCGGATCCTACAGACTTACTGTAGAGTTGTTCGACAAGAACGCCAAAAAGAAGGACACTCCGCTCGGATCTGATACCAAGGAAATATCATTTATCAATCCTGCACAGACACTGACTATACGCACACCCGAGGAAGGGGCCTCGCTCGATGGCGGAAATATACTCGCCGAATGGGACGCGGTAAACGGCGCCGACTATTATACGGTACGGGCTAATATACGCAGGAACCACAATCAGAGTCCCGAAGATGCCATACAAACAGGCAATCCCGTTATACGCGATAAAAATGTCGGTAATATTACCAGCACAAACCTCAGAACTATTATGGACAGAGAATGGAGGGCAGGCGATGAAATTGTCCTGCAGATCACCGCGCACGTTCCGGGTTACAGCACTAACGGTAAACTCTACAGCAATATTATCTGCTTCCATATCACCAACCCGAACAGCCAGTTGTTCCAGGACCCGGTGTTATCGGACCTGAAAAACCTGATAGAAAGATCAGGACAAAGCCAGCTGGAGCCGGTAATAAGACAGATAATGGATGGTACAATAAAGATTCAAAGCCTTAAGGATGCGGAGAATAAAAGGCTTTCCGATTCTGAAGTTCAGAAAATACTGCAGTATCTGCTGAACAATCCGGGAAAAATAAACCGCATAGGATATAATGCAGCTCAATAGCAGTAGCATGCAACAGTTAATACGACAAAACAACCATTTCCGGCTAAATTAACATGAGAAAGTATAGCTATTTATTTATAGTACTGACTGCCTCGGCAATACTTCTGCCGGCAGTTTTCGCAACCATCGCTGCCTCCGGTAACACTTCACCCTCTGCAGCACTGATTCTCCGGGTGGTAAAGGATGTGGACTTCCGGAAATCCGGGACTGACAGCTGGAACACGGCAAAAACAGGCGGAATACTGGCAAGCGGAGACGAAGTAAAAACCGGCTCAAAATCACTCGCACTCATAAAATTCCTCGATAATTCACTGCTGCGCGTGCGCGAAAATTCATCTGTCAGGATCTATGCAGATAAACGTCAGGACCGCAGCCTCTCAAAGAATACATATATAGAAAGAGGCCGCGTAAATTTTGAAATTTCCAAACAGAAGAATGATGAATTCCGCTTTACCACACCCACTATAGTGGCTTCTATAAGAGGCACACGCGGCTCATTCAACGTAATGGATGATGGCACGAGCCTTCTGCTGGTTGATGAAGGATCTATCGAAGTAACCTCTACTGTGGGCGAAAAACAGAAAGAATTGATCGGGGCCGGCAGGTATGCGCTTGTTCAGCGCAACGGCAGTTTCCAGACTGGTGAACAAAGTGAAGAGCAGAAGAAAAATTCCGGCAATGATTCCGAGGCAGGTTCAAAAAAACTGATCATTAAGACCTCAGAGGGAGACCTGATAATAGAATACCAGGACGAAGATAAATAATTCACAATGGCATAATAAATATTCAATCGATATGGTTAATAATAATCCAGGCTTAAGGCTTCTGTCAAAAATCGCCATAATCATTCTTTTATTGCAGTGCACTTCTCTTGCACAGCAGAATAATGTTGCTTCAGTAAATGTACAGGGTGGGACTGAGGGACAGGAGCTGAGGTTTGAGATTGCATTTTTCCAGATCTCTGGCATCAGCAAGGTCATTCTTGCCTATAAGAACTACGGTGCGGGCGAGTTTGAAGTAACAGAAATGATAATGAACGGAACTACAGCTTCAGTGAAACTGACTTCGGACAAGGTGATGCCTCCGGCCATCGATTACTATTTCATCATTGAGAACGTATCGGGTATGAGGGAAACTTATCCGGCAGGATGCCCGCTGAATTCAAATCCTCTCGTTGCTCAGGTAACCACCTCTGCATCAGAAGATGACGGTATCATAGTGCTGAACCCCGAGGAAAATCAGTATATTAAATCATCGGACTTCTTCCTATCGGTGTCACTGCTGAGGGCTCCGTCAAATATCGATGCCTCAGCCACAAAAGTTTACATTGACAGTCAGGATCTCACTGAACTGTCCGTCAGGAATGAAGACCTGATATATTTTCAGAACGAGGCTTATAAACTCTCAGGCGGATATCATACGGCCACCATTGAAATGTATGACAGCAGCGGCGGACTTCTGAAAAGGATAATCAGACACTTTACTATCAGCGAAACAGCTCAGCTGGCAGAAAATTCTCCCTTCAGAAATACTCTTAACCTTACCGGCGAATCACGGCACGAAAAGACCGGTGGGAATTCCGAATGGTACAACAATTTACGTTTCAATTCTGAATCGGAATACAAATCATGGATACTGCACACAGATATATCTGTCACTTCCGAGGAAAAGCGCTATCTGCAGCCCAACAACAGGTACTCTGTCTCTCTCGAGAATGACTGGATCAGATTAGATGCCGGCGACAGTTATCCCGATTTCCCATCGCTGATACTCAGCGGTAAAAGAGTCAGAGGAATCTCCGGTACACTGAATACCGGATTCTTCGCACTGCAGGCTGCCTATGGAGAAATAAGCCGGCCGGTCGAAGGTAAACTGCTTGAACTGTTATCCTCCGGTTATGCATCCGTAAACTCAAACATTGTTGAAATTGATTCGGCTAAATACGGCAAACCGCTTGGACTGGTTGAATTCGGCACCTACAAGCGCACACTCTTTGCAGTGCGCCCTTCATTCCATTCAGGTGATGCTTTCAGGTTCGGACTTACCTATCTTCATTCTGCCGATAAAAAGGAATCCATCGGGTTCGGCACTCATCCTAAAGAAAATATAGTGTTCGGAAGCGACCTGAGAATAGCGCTGGATGAACAGAGAATTCAGTTTGAAACACAGGCTGCCTTCAGCATGCAGAATTATGATATCTCGGAGGGAACGCTCTCCGATGCACAGATCGATTCAATATTCAGCGAAGGCAACAATTACGATATTTCTGCGTCAGACGTAAAAGAAATAAAGAAATCGCTCGGCAGTTTCATCACTGTCAATGAACACATTACTCCGCTTAACCCGGAAAAACTGCCGACACTGGCCGCCGAGAGCGCACTGTCGTTCAACTATCTGAACAATTATTTCAAAGCCGGTTATATCTTCCGCGGTAATGATTTTCAGTCTTTCGGCCAGTCGTTCATAAGGACCGATGTATCCGGATTTTCGTTTGCTGACCGGCTGCGGCTTATAGATAACAAGCTATTCATTTCGCTGGGTTATGAACATCTTTACGACAATCTGCAGAATACAAAACCTGTGCGCACAAAATACAAAACATTTAACGCTTCGGTATCACTGTTTCCCAGAACCGGACTGCCAAATATTACATTAGCATATACCTTGTATGACAACAGCAATGGTCTTGAGGAAAAGGACAGTCTGGCAGTACTCAATAAAACAGGCAGGTTTACACTTCAGACCTCATACGACTTTTTCCTGAGGGTTCAGCACCATACATCGCTTACTGTTTCAACTTCTTCGAAAAATGATAATTCATACAGGGATATAGACGTTTCAAATACTTCTGTCATGTTCTCAGTAATCAGCCGCTGGAGGAACGATATTTCCTCTTCAATGAGCCTCTCAGTAAATAACAGCAGGATCAGCACCTATGGTTTCAACTATACCAGTTTATCAGGCGGAGTAAACTACGACCTTATACCGGACAAGCTGCTGCTTTCTTCTGTGCTGAATTTCAGTTTCGGAAACCTGAAGAGACAGTCTGTTGATATCTCCGCTGAATACACACTTCCTGTAAGGCTGAAATTCGCACTGATGTTGAGGTATCTGAATTATACCGGAAGCGGTTCCGACAGAATAGTAAGTCTTCTGACGCAATATGAAATCTGACAGCATAAAAAAAACACTGTTCTCCCGGAAAGGTGCGGCAATATTTTTTCCACTGTTTATCGCACTTATCTGCTATATACTGAATTCCGGGATGACCGGTTCGTCAGGCGCTTTCTCCGGACTGGAGATGAAATTTCTTGACGAAAATTTCTTCAGACGCGGCCCCATCGGTTTACTCGATTCGGGTAAAGTAATTATCGTCGATATATCGCAGGACAGCTATGACGGTATCCCCTCGCCCTACAATACCTGGCCCTGGCCCAAAAGCATTTTTGCGCGCCTGATACAGAATCTTAATAACGCCGGCGCAAAGGCAATTGGAATTGATATTGTCATGTCAAATCCCGATCAGTTTTCTGCCGTGAATGATTCGATCTTCATGCGGACTGTCAGGAAATACAGGAACGTAGTGCTGGCAGGCAAAGCTGATATTGAAAGCGGCATATATTCTTTTGAGGATATGCGCGACGGTCACCGCATACAGGTACAGCAGCCCGCTTACCGGATAACAAAACAGCACGAGAATTACAGCTGTCTGTTTTATGACGCCGACAGTTCTGTAGGAATAGTACAGGTAGCTTCGGATAATGACGGGGTCTACAGACGCTATATGCCTTTTGTAAAATCCCCTTCCCAGCAGCGGATAATACCTACATTTGCCTATGCAATTCTGAACAAATATTACGGACTCCCTTCAACTACGACAGCAGAGCTGAAGGATGGTTATTTTTCCTATGCAGGACATAAGATCCCCAGATACGACGCAAATTCACAGCTGATTAATTTTTACGGTGCCGACAGGAAATTTCCGCGCGTCAGTTTTCTCGATGTTATAGACGATTCATCATTCACTACCGCTGAAGAAGCAGAACTGGGTACCGAAATCAACACATGGGATAATAAAGACTATGGCCTGCTCAACAGTGGAATGTTCCGCGATAAAATAGTAATTGTCGGTTCTACGCTGCCGGAGGATAAGGACATACTCCCTGTGAGTTTTTCGAAAGAAGGTAAAAAGGGAGATAACCTGATATACGGAGTGGAATTCCACGCCAATGTAATCGGAAACATACTGGAGAACAATTTTCTCTATGCTGAACCGGCAATTGCCCGGATACTTGTACTTATCGGACTTTCGCTGATATCATTCAACCTGTCATCGGCTATAAGAGAAATAAAGACAAAGCACGGCATACTGATGGAAGCAGGAAATATCGCACTCGTTGCGGTACTGCTGCTTGTACTAAAGTACTTTACAGAATACCTTTTCATCCGCCACAGCTATGTCATGCAGCTCACCGGACCTGTAATAGCAATACTGCTGTCATATCTGAGCAGTACGGCTTATTACTATGTATCCGAGCGGAAACAGAAATCGCTGATAAAACGGATGTTCAGCCGTTATCTGAGCAGAAATGTAGTCGAAGAACTGGTAAAAAATCCGGACAAGCTGAAACTGGGAGGGGAGAAAAAAGAACTGACCGTTTTCTTCAGCGATATAAGAGAATTCTCGGGATTCTCCGAATTACTCAGTCCGGAGGCGCTGGTCGAAATTCTGAACGAATATCTCTCGGAAATGAGCGCCATTATACTTCAACACAACGGAACACTCGATAAATTTGTCGGTGATGCCGTAATGGCATTCTGGGGCGCTCCGGTTTATTTCCCGGATCATGCAACCATGGCATGCGGTGCCGCTCTGGAAATGCAGAAGCATCTGACTGTGCTCAGAGAAAAATGGGGTATGAACAATCCGGAAGATTTCCAGGTACGCATGGGTATCAATACGGGACAAATGATAGTAGGAAATGTGGGCGGATCCGAGAGGTTTGATTATACGGTTATCGGTGATAATGTAAATCTTGCATCCAGACTGGAAGGAGCAAACAAGATATACCATACGCAGATACTCATTACCAGCAATACTTACACGCTGGTAAAAGACCAATTTCTGGTCAGGGAACTGGACGATATTGTCGTTAAAGGAAAGACAAAAGCCATAAAGGTATTTGAACTCATCGACCGAATTGAAGATGCAGGAAAGGAAAAACTGGAACTGGTCGAAAACTTCCACAAAGCCCTCCATCTCTACAGAAGTTCCCAGTTCGAAGAAGCCCTGGGGATATTTCATCACCTTCATGCATACTTCGGCGATTATCCGTCATCCATCTATCTGTTACGCTGCAAATTCTACATCGACAATCCACCCGAAAAAGAAGGCTGGGATTACACCATAAAACTCACTGAGAAATAGACTTTAATGTCAGCAGCTCCGCAGCTGCTGATGCTATATATTTTCACCAGTTGAAAATTCCTGTCCCGATACCGGGCCTTCTGCAGGAATACCGCCGTGCGGAGTATTTTCACTTTCCCTGATAGCTGCATCGATTGAAGGGATTCTTACGTTTGACTTCTGCTTTTCTGCTCTGAACGTATCCATGCCAGCAGTAAGAGCTGACTGCAGCTTGCTCATAAGACCGCCTGATACTGTTTTGGTGCCGGATACAATCTTACCGCCCGAATCTTTGACTTTTTCCATCGACTTACCCAGCCCTTCCTTTATATCTGCCCTGAGCTCGCGTCCTGGTTTCGGAGCAAATAAAAAAGCAAGTGTACTGCCCACCGCCCCGCCTATCAGTAATCCCAATGCTGTTTTTTTGTGAAGTTTCATATTCTTCATCATAATATATCCCTCTAGTGTAAAAATGATATTATTTAATAATAAAAAGACTGCCCTGAAATTCAAGGATGCAGGGTGCAAATTTAACTTATAATAAAAAAATATCGGGAAATTTCCTACAATAAAATCAGCATTTGCCCTATTTTCATTCTGTCCTGCTCTGTTTAGATTTTTATTAGAGATGATACAGACAGTAAATTATATCGTGGACAAATGATGTTAATATTAGGAGAGTTTACAGTGAACAAAGATAACTTGTCCAGAAAATCAGCCAGAATGGCTGACAGAGCAAAAGAAAGGCTGGATATACGCGAATCAGCTGCTTTGCACTATCTGGTCACCGGAAATTCTGAAAATCTGGTGAACCTGAGAAACAGCCTGCAGATGGAGCGCAGAAAATTTGTCGAAATCATCAGCCGTTTTGCCAAAGCGCTGAAGAACTATGCTGCTAAAACTGAAAACCAGAACCTTTTGTCAGAAGTGACGTTTTCTGATAATTTTCTGGCGCGCCTGCGCCATGTGGATCTCATTATAAAAGGCAGAATGATACTGTATTATTCAAGGTTATTTATCACAGAACTTAATCAGTATTTAATAAGCGATGATGATATTATGGAATTTGAACAAAGACTCAAAAATTTTTCCATCGCACTGAACGAAAGGCAGTACAGTTTAAGAACTATCTCGTTCAGAAAATAGTTATATCGTCTAGATGTGCATCTTCAGCCACAGATGCGAATAGCGTTTACAGGACTGCAAAAATAAATATCCCAGAGGTGAAGTTATGGCAAATAATAAGTTTTTGTTTAACGAATACCGAAAGGCTGTCAGAAAAGGCAGATATTATTATGCCTGGGTCATACTCCAGAACCTCCATATTAAAGCACGTCTGAAAAAAAATGTAGAAAACTGTTCAGACTTGTATGTTACCGAACAAGGCATGCTAATCCGTATCTCCTGAAACTCTGTTTCAGAGTAATGTGCACACTGCTTTTTCACGATAAGACCTGGTAAAATAATTTTGCATGATCAGTATATCACCAATTAATACAAAATAATAATATGGAATATTCCTTCAATAATTCAACACTTGAATTTCCAAGACTTACCAAAACACAAACCCTGGTATTCAAGTATTCATGCCAGAAGGCTATCTCGCAGGGGCATGCAATACTGACTATCGGGGATATTTGGGAAAAAATACAGGATATTGGAATTTCCGACGCTGATATTTTTTCTTCAATGGAAATACTGCGGCAAAGGAATTATATATATACTCATTGTGCCGTGTTCGACAGAAATGAAGTTCTCTACCTGTTTTCCATCTCACATGCCGGACTCGGTGTATACCTGAGCAAGACATTCAGATCAATTGGATCTATATTCAACAGATTGTATATATTGCTGGAAGATGTTTTCAGTTATCCTGATAATACGGTCAGAATAACCAGCGATGAAATTGCCTCATATCTCAATGTCCCCAAACTTATTGTTAATCATCTGCTGGAAGAATTTGAAACGGAAAGAAAAATAGGACTTGATAAGAACCAAGTATTGGGGAACTGGGAAGTATTATCATTTTACGATTAAACCGGATTGAATGATGACCGATGTGTTAGTTATAGGAGGCGGACCGGCTGGACTCAGTGCGGCACTGCTGCTCAGCCGGGCCGGCAGAAGTGTCATAGTTTTTGATTCTCAGAAACAGCGAAATCTTAAGGCGGTGAAGATGCACGGATACCTGTCGCGCGATGGCATTTCACCAGCCGATTTTCTTTCAGCAGCACGCAGCGAAATCCGCAGATACAATCACGCGATATTATTTACGGAAATTACTTCGATAACCAACTGCAACACATATTTTACCGCAACCGACAAAGACAACAATATATACGAAGCCCGGAAAATACTCATTGCTACCGGAATGCAGGACAATATACCGGAGATTGGCAGAATAGACGAATTTTACGGCAAAAGTGTATTCCATTGCCCCTATTGCGACGGTTATGAAGTAATGGGCAGAAAACTTGCTGTGGTGGCACATGGTAAAGCGGCAGCTTCATTATCCAGTTCACTGAAAACATGGAGCCCGTCTGTCACACTGTTTACAAACGGCCCGCCCGGAATCAGCCGGAATGATGTAAAAAAACTGAAAGATAAAAATATTATCATATACTCGGACAGGATCCGGCGGCTGGAGGGATGCGACGGACAGCTGCAGGGCATTCTGATGGAAGACGGCAATTTTGTAGAGTGTGACGCCATGTTCTTCTCTACAGGCCAAAAACAATGTTCCGACCTGGCTTTGCGCCTGGGCTGCATGTTCAGCAGAAATAACCACATAATTACCGATAAGAGGCAGCGCACGAGCGTCAGAGGTGTATATGCAGCCGGAGATGCTACAAAGGATATGAGCCTGGTGATAGTAGCCGCCGGCGAAGGGGCTAAAGCCGGCGTTTCTATTAATATGGAACTTCAGGATGAAGATAATTGAGTACAGGACAGGAAAGGGTCACTTTATGAGCTGCATCTTTTTGCTTTCAGTAAAATCACCACACTTCAGGTGATAAATGTATGTTCCGCTGGCAAGATTTGCAGCATTGAAGACGATCTGATAGGTGCCAGCCTCCCTGACTTCTTTTATCAGCGAAACAACCTCGCGCCCCAGTATGTCATAAACCTTAAGCTCCACTTCCCCGCGCTCCGGAATAGCAAATTTAATGGTTGTTGACGGATTGAACGGATTGGGATAGTTCTGCATCAGTTCAAACGTCTTCGGAGTCACAGCCGGTTTGGTGCTGGTATGCCCATTATCACTGCTTCCTTCCGTGAGCAACAGTATTTTATCAATGATCTCCCCTCTTATATTGTCCAGATCCATGGAGGGATCAATTGAATTGATCCACGCAGAAATTTCATCCGTATTATTGCCTTCTGATTTCATCTTGTCCGTTATATCAAGCAGAGTGGACAGGTATCTCACGTCATCTACACCCTCGCGGAATCCTTCCCACTGTATTGTGGATATTATGCCGCTGCTCGCCGGATATGTAAATGTTTCCTCGCGGTACTGTGTATCGTCAAAATCATTCCAGGCATTCTTGTAGAATTTCTGGTACGCATAGTCCATGGCACCGTCATATCCGGCTTTCCATAATGCCAGTCCGTAATTTCTCCTGTATATTTCCGGATTTTCCTGTCCTGCCTGAGGATTCGAATATGAAAATATTTTTTTACCCGTTGAATGATACAGAGCCGCCTGTTCTTTCCTGAGATCTCCGAGTATTACTCCAACATCCAGAATATCACCCATATCCTTGTGCATCTCAGTGTAACCAGCAACAAATACTTTACCGCCTGCCTCGTGCACCGCATTCCATGCCGGCCTCTGACTCTTCAGAAGATCACCTCTGGCTTCATCAATACCGTATATGTAAACATCCTGATAACCTGACTGAGCAGCCTGGGTTTTCCACTGCGTTACTTTTGATTTCAGAGATGAGAGTTCTGCAGGGCTTTGAGGATTCCCGGCAGACAATCCCAGTGCAAACAGTTTATCCTTAGGGAAGTTCAGATCATTCCTTATCTTCAGTTCCGGCTGCAGCTGCGCAAGAGTCTGATACGTCGTAGGATAAAGAACTCCGTGAGCTTTCAGGTCGTTCAGCTCGGTTTTCAGCTGAGCTTCGGTTTTACCTGTAAAGCCATACGGATCAGTTGCAGAATTGTCCAGAAAGCCGTGATAGTAGATCGAATAGGTCAGCCTGGATGTTGTCAGTTTGAACGGAAGCACCTCGATCTCAACCGGCACAGAAGCAATGGTATCCGACTTTTCTGCCATTACAGTGAGCACCGCAGTGTATATGCCCGGCTGAGCCGTTTCAGGCATATGTATTGTAATCCAGATCTGTCTGTTTGTCGTTCCATCCAGATCCACCGGCAGAAGTTCCTTGCTGTCTGATACTTTTACATCCGCCGGAAACGGCGCTCCGGGTGAACTGATATCAATATATTTGTTGTTCCCGGATTTATCCGTCACCTTCAGATAGTTTGTCTTTGAATTGTAATCCACCTTGACCAGTTCATCATCTTTTACCAGCAGCTCCTGCGTCAGAATTTTTCCGGTAGTCTCTGTGGATAAGACCCCGGCCTGATACCATACCTTTACTACCGACATATCCGCAATGGAAGCCGGAAGTATGCCTGCAGATCCTGTAAATGCGCTCCACTTAAAGCGCACATCGTTTATAGCGCCCCTGGGCTGCAGGAAAATGGACATTGGTTCGTACTCTCCGGCAGTCATTCTGATCTTCATCTTATCCAGTGGTTTCAGTCCGGAGGGAATATTCGTCCCGGTCAGTCTGTTGTGCACTGTAGGCGGCATGGAGAATAATAAAAGTCTGTTATTCGGGCTGCTCAGCTCACTTTTCAGCATTTCTACCAGACTGGCGTACATACCGAGGTGCTGATCCAGTGAATCCATCAGCGGTGGTGCAAAAAATGGCTTGCCGTCCATTTGTGAGAATAATACCGGTATGCGGCTTGCTGAATACGACAGCTTTGACAGTAATTCTTTCGCTTTAGGTGAAAGTATAATACCGGTAACCGGAGGAATAACCGGCAATGTACTGTATTGGCTGTGTCTCAGTTTCATCTGTGTCTGAAGACGCGTCTGAAAGCCGTTCCAGGCAGTATTTACACTGCTGTTGAACTGATCATCCGAAAGCACGCTTCCTTTCAGCACAATATTATCGATATAAAAAACCAGTCTGTGCTGCCCTTTGGCTTTTATAAGTATGGGAACGGATTTTAATGTACGCCCGAAATCTTCAGATACCGAACCGTATATTTTCTGCTTTGATATTTTTTCTGCATGAAGCAATACATCTTCAGAGATAATACACGACTGCCTGTACCATTTACCGAACTCTGTTACAGAGGCCGGATATGGTACTGTCTCGAGCCCTGTCGGAGGAAACGAATATGCATAACCGATCTTTGCATACTTTGCTGTTTCGCTGTCCATCCAGATATCGGCCGAAAAAGTAAGTTCTCCGTGCAGGTTCACACCGACCGGAAGCTGCCAGTAATAATAACATTCCTTGTCCCCGTCTCCGTTTACAGTGATATCCATCTTAAGCGATTTTGTACCGTCTGAGACTTTTTCAGCAGTGGTGCCGAAATAATTAAGTGTGAATTTTGCGTTGCTGGTCCAGCTTTTCACCGGATTTGCTCCCTCAAAGCTTTCCTTGAATGAATACTGCTGCTGTGCCTCTGTATCGGTCCTCATACAAGTCAAGATTGCAATTATCAGAAACGCGGCGGGCAGCCAGTCCGGAATTCTCTTTGCTTTCATACTCTCTGCTTATCTTAAATAGACATTTTGATCTGCTTAAGACAATCAGAGTGCCACAGCGCTAACAGGATACCTTGTGCGATTTTAGAGGATTTTTGGGCAGCTGGCGCCTTATAAATGGCTAATATTATTCAGATGGTGATTTATCGGGGGCTTCAGTCTTTTGAATTTCGATTCTTACAGCATGGCGTGACGGGTGTATGCCGCTGCCGAAGCGGCGGGAGTATACATATGTAAATTCTGCCCCGAGAAAAAGTATCTGTGCGGAATAATACACCCAGACGAGTATAATGGCAAGAGATCCTGCCGCTCCGTATGTAGATGCAATGGAGCTGCTGCCGAGGTACAGACCGATCAGGTACTTGCCCACAACGAAAAGAATTGTAGTTACAAGTGCGCCCATTCTTACGTCTTTCCATGAAAGTACCACATCTGGTAATACCTTGAATATCATGGAAAACAGTACAAATATTACAGCCAGTGAAAGGACAAGGTTAAAAATATCGAGGGCCCAGAAAGGTATGGAAAAGAAGTCCCCCATAAACTGGTTCAGAGCAGTAATTGCAGCACTAATCAGCAGTGAAACAAGAAGCAGAAAACCGATAGCCACAACGAGTGCAAATGAAATCATGCGTGTGCGCATAAATTCCTTTATTGCCTGTCCAGGTTTGGATTTAACTTTCCAGATAATATTCAGTGAATCCTGCAGTTCGATAAATGCAGCTGTTGCACCTATAAACAGCGTAACCATACTGACCACAGCAGCTATTATACCGGTGTCGGTATTGCTTGAATTCCTGATTGCATTCTGAATGAGTATAGCGCCTTCCCTGCCGATGAGAGTTTCAAGTTCGCGCACAATAGTGCCGCGTGCGGCATCGCGGCCGAACATGAAGCCCGCAACAGCTATTGAGATGAGTAACAGAGGAGCCAGCGAAAAAACCGTATAGTATGAAAGTGCGGCACCAAGTTTCGGAGCCTTGTCATCGCTCCACTGGTCGAATATTTCGACGATCAGATCCCAGTAGTCCTTTAGCTTCATATCTTCCTCTGATATCTGTACAAAATGATTATGTACAAAAGAGCGCACAGGATGGCAAGCTTAAAAGCTGAGCCCGGCTGCTATGGTACACAATTATTTATGATAAAACTTTCAGAGAAAATTTCAAGCCGAGGTACCTCTCACGTGTCAAATACGGCGCCGGAACCCTTCTCCAAGCACCTCGTGCACATTTCCGATAATCACAAAGGCGTCCGGGTCTATTTCCTTTATGAGGTCCGAAAGTGTCGTGAGTTCCTTGAGAGTGATGACCGTAAATATGATTTCTCGCTCAATGTTCTTGTACAGACCGTGTGCCTTGAGTCCTGTGGCACCGCGGCTCATATCGTTCATGATGGCCTGAGCAATTTCATCGTTCTTATCGGAAATGATGAATGCCATCCTCGCGTAATCAAAGCCGTCTAAAATAATATCAACTATCTTGCTGGAAATGAACAGCAGAAAGAATGCATAGAGCGTAAGAGACATCGCAGGACGCTCAGGAGACAGATCCTTCATTTCTATTATGACTCCGGCGAGTGATATCACGAAGAAATCTATCAGCATTATTGCCTGTCCCGGTTTGATGCCATACTTCTTCTGCATGATGGAAGCAACTATATCCGAACCGGCAGTAGTGCCCTTAAACTTGAATATAAGTCCAAGTCCCACACCAAGAAGCACTGCACCTATAAGTATCAGGAAGAGGAAATCGTGCTGCAGCAGATCCCTGATGGTCTGAGTATCCTGAAGCCTGATGAACCGCAGTCCGGGAATTTCGCCCCTGAAAAGATCAATAAAGAAAGAATTCAGTGTGAATCCGTAGAATGTGCGTGCTCCGAACTGCTTGCCCAGTGTTTTTATACCCCATATGTACAGAGGCACATTGAACAGCCACATCAGCAGACCGACCGGAACAGTATTATTTGTCAGGTAGTGGATTGCCATTGACAAACCGCTTACACCACCCGGCACCACCTGTGCGTCGACCAGAAATATACCGATACCCAGAGCCATGATGGCTGCACCGACGGATATCGAAAAATAGTCTACCAGAGGATACTTTTTTAAAAATCCGGAACTCATAGTCAAACCTGATGTTTTTTGGTTGTATTGGAAGTATTTATTAAGGGCCGAAAAAAATTAGTTCACCGTCAGACAGTCAGAACTGTCGGGCAGTATGTATTGCAGTCTGTCAGCGGACCGAAATGCACCTTCTGACAGACAGCAGAATCTTATTTGTAATAATCATCATCGTCGTCGTCCGGATATTCGTTATATCCGTCGTCGTCGTTCAGCTCACCAAACACGTCGTCATCGTCCGCAAGGTCCTTGTCATATTTAAATGAAGAATCCCTGAATGAGTCTGTGCTGTCAGCAGTGTCATCAAAGTCCATATCGTATGGATTGATAATTTCCGGGAGTCTTTTGCGTGTAGGAACTGACTCGTTAAAGTCTTCGAGTGAACCCTCGAGGTAATAGAGAGCAGCCTTTACGTCCGGAAATTCTTTCTGAACGAGTTTCAGAGGCTGGTTCTCACTCTTTGATTTCCTGTTTTTATCGGCGATATATTCTTCGAGCTGACTGAAATTTTTAATTGTTTTCTCATCCGACTTTACGATGTATTCGTCATCAAAAGAATAACTGACAATCTTTCCTGTCTCCTGCACATATATATAAGAACAGAAATAGTCGTTCACCTTAGGTCTGAAAAGGAAATAACATAACATTGCACAATACCTTTTTATCGTGATCAAATTAAATATTTATAATCGATAATTTAGTTGCTATTATATCAAATTTCAATCTTGAATTTCATTTTGATATTTTTTGTTCACATGCTTTTGGAGGCAAAAAAAAATCCCGCCGTAAAAGCGGGATTTACATCTAGTGAGCAGTTTTATTTAATCATTATCATTTTCTTCATCGAACGGTTTGCACCGGAGCGGAGCTCATAGTAGTACACTCCCGATGTAACTGATGAGGCATCCCAGTGCACTTCGTGTATTCCTGCTTCCTGGAATCCATTTACAAGTTCGTTTATTCTGCGCCCCAGCTGATCGTATATGGTAAACGTCACATGAGAGGCCTCTGCAACAGAATATTTTATGCTCGTCGAAGGGTTGAAAGGATTAGGATAGTTCTGATACAGCTCAAAGCTGCGTGCAGTCAGTGCATTTGCCTCAATTTCGGCAGAATATGTATAAGATCCGTCCAGGTCAGTCTGTTTCAGCCGATACATATACATTCCCTGTTCTTCGGGTGTATCGCTGAAGCTGTAGCGGCTTGCAACTGTACTGTTTCCCGCACCCTTTACGAAACCCAGATGCTTCCACTGCTGTCCGTCAGCTTTCCTTCTTTCCACGCTGAATCCCAGGTTATTGGTTTCAGTTGCAGTAGTCCAGCTGAGTACCACCGAACGGCCTGCCAGTTCGGCGCTGAAAGAAGCCAGTTCAACAGGAGTGTTGCTGAAGGCAGTCCACCTGATATTGTCAACCGATACCTGTCCGCCTCCTGAAGTCTGCACGAGACGTATAACGACGTCCCCGTCAATATTAACCGGAATATCCTCGGTGGTCTTTACCACACCTAATTCGCTGTTTGTAGTAAGAGTAGTAATTTTTGTGGAATTGACGAATACATCGAGTTTTACATTTGTAGAGAATGCCTGCATATAATCGAACTTCAGTGTCTTGCAGCCGCCTTTGATTGTACCCGACGCTACTTCTGAGGCCGGGGTTCTGTCCTTGCCGAGACAAGGTGTGCTTCCGTTAATCTGCTTATCGCCGCGGCACTGTTTATAACTCCACAGCGATCCGTCCAGCCCGAGGAATGTTCCATCTTTATAGCTGCTTCCGCTTTCTGCAAAATTTCCGAAGCTTTCGTTGTATGAAAACTGCTGTGCATCAAGAGTCTTCACACTGATCTGGGGAATGCTGCCGTCGGTCTTATAGTTAATTTCATTAAGGGTACCGTTATATGAATAAACAGTTACATAGTAGTTTGTAGAACTCAGCAGTTTCGTAAAGGTATAGCTGTTTTCAGATGCATATGATATATTAACCAGTCCGCTGCCGTCAGAAAGATCCAGATCGTTGACATAGGGTGTTCTGTCGACGGGAACATTTGAGTTCTGGCTGGTGCTTATCACCAACAGGTATCCCGAAGGAGCCTGGGTGCCAGCCATTGCGTCTGTCCAGCTGAGTGTAAACGCATTTTCTGTCGTTCCCGATACAGTCAGCCCTGACAGGTTGTATGCAGGTTCAGTTGCCAGTTGATTGCTTCCGCTGTAATAAGTAAGCGAGCTGAAATCAATATAATCGGCATATTCAGGATGGTCTACGAACGGGTTGCGGTTATTCTGAATTGAATATATATAATTATTTCTGTCCTTCTCCCACTGGTCGGGCGGATCGAGCTTGTGCCATTTTTTCAGCACATCCTGTGTCTGCGACATACTGCTGTTGGGAATTGTCCACCTGCCGCCTGTTCCGTCATAGCAGACGGACATATAGAACAGTGCGCGTGCAGCATCTCCCTTGTGAGCATTTCTGGGTTCATAGACCTTGTTACCTGCGGCGTCGTAACCGAACTTACCTTCCTGAAAAGAAGAAATAATTGTAACTACTTCTCCGAGCGGGTAATTATTGCGTACACCGTTTGCGTTGTCCTGGTTGGCCGGGAACAGATGGTGCTGATCGGAATATTCCTTTCCGCTTTCATCCGGGTATGTTGGCATCCAGCTGTGGCACCAGGTATGCTCACGGCTCATCACACCCCATGCAAAAGGTTCAGTGTATTTATATTCATAATTAGTGTATACACAAAAAACCGACCGGGTTCCGTCGGAATTAGCCATAGAGGCAAAGTTCCTGATATTTGTTTCATCAAAATTGCTGTAGTATATCTGGTAATGATTGTTGATCAGGTTGTGCAGCTTCGTTATAAAGCCAGGATCTGATGTGGAAATGGTACTGTAATAATCAGTCTGCGCCAGAAGAGACAACTGAAGAAGGGCAATAATAATTAGTGACCGAAAAAATATTTTCATATACCGGGGACTCCGTCGATTGTACTTGTATTTTTTAGATACAAATATATTTCTTAAAATCGCCAAAGTAAAATTAAATTCCGGTAAAGAAAAAAAAGCGGGTATCCATTTGGGGATACCCGCTTTTCAAATTCACGGACATGATTACGAAAAGTGTTACTTGATGAGTATCATTTTTTTCGTAGTCGAGAAGTTTGCAGTTCTGAGCTCATAGAAATAGATTCCGGAAGCCATAGATCCTGCGTTCCACTCTGTTTCATGTGTACCTGCAGATAGTTCACGGTTGACCAGTTCGGCAACTTTCTGTCCCAGCTGGTTGTAGACAATTATTTTTGCCAGACCTGCCTCAGGCAGAGTGAACTTGATCCTTGTCGACGGATTGAAAGGATTGGGATAGTTCTGCATGAGCGAATAATTTTCCGGAATGGTCAGTTCTGGATTTTCTTCTACAGGAGTAACAATGTTGTACTGGGCGTCATCAACATAAATGACACCGTTTTTAACCGCCTGCGGCAGCTGTTTTATGACGATACTGTGGAATTTCTTCACAGCAGAAAGTGTAACCGGTACCCTGACGAGTTTCCATCCGGTCCAGTTCAGCGTATCGGCGCTTACTTTCACCGTATCGTTTCCGGTACCTTCGAACCAGTATTCAACTGCATTGTTGCTCATATCGCTCTTGATCCACATACCGAAACTCGTCGAGTTTCCGCTCTCGAGTGCAAAGCCGTTTGTATTGTAGAATCTGCATGCACCGTTCTGTGTTCCTGTAAATGTATATCCCAGACGGCCTGAATACTTTCCGTTGTACTTCGGTGTGCCGGTAATATTAAATGAAGATTTCAGTGAGTCGATTCCGAACGATCCGGTTTTCAGTCCGGGACGTTTCCAGGTGCCTGCAGCTTCAAAGCTGTCTATTACTGTTCCGGAAATATACTTTTCACTGAATGTGTGGAACCTGATATTGAGGGTATCGTACAATGGAATGTTATCGGCATCCTTGATCTTTCCCGAAAGCATGAGGCGGTAATCGCTGTCTTCGAGCAAGCGGTTCTTTATATCAAATACAATGCTGGTTTTTCCATTCTGAGTACTGAGAGAAACGTTTGCCAGATCCTGTGCTGTATTTTTATCATCGTATACTACTACGTTGTTGGCCAATGAAGTCATCGTTACAGTTGCATCGAAACCTACTCTGAACTGGAGAGTCTGGCTGACTTCACGCTGTCCGTCAACCGGATATGAAGAAACCACTGCCAGGCGGTTGCGTTTTCTTGTTACGAAACTGAACTGATAATCCTTGTCAAGGTTTACTCCCCAGATACTTTTTGCAGCTGTGGTGATCTTAACTGTATACTTGGTTGATTTATCGTATGCATACTTTGGAACGAAAGCCAGGTTTTTATCGTCATACCATGTAAGTGTTCCTTCAACTGCCGGAGAAATCGTGAATGCAGCAGCTGAGATCGTTCTGTTCATAGGACGGTTGAAAGTTATTCTGACTTCCTGAGCAGCCTTTACGCTGTCATCGACAGAATTATAAACCGGAGAGTAAGATGTTACAACAGGCGCAATAGTTGTATCGAGCATCATATACTTATCGGCAAATACAGTCTGGCCGGCATTGACGTTTACAACCGCAGAATCCTTATAATAAAAATCTGCTTCATAATAAACAGTATATTTTCCCGGCGCAAGACTGTCGATCATGAAATATCCGTTATTAAATGAATCGCCATGGTATATCTTGTTTCCCGGCTGAACAGTAACGGTGATATTGTTTATCGGTTTTTTAAGGTCATTTGTGTTGGGGAGAGCCACATAATTTACAGTAAGGTCAGGATCTCTCACAATACCGGCAATAAAACCGAAAGGAAGATCTGGCTGGCCATAGTATTTCAGAAATGATTTTACAATTGCCCATGCTTCGTGTTTCAGGCGGGCATTGTTTTTTAGTCTGAAAGATTCCGGAATATAATCGTGAAATGAACCTTCAGAAAGTGTACCCGGCATAATTAGTGTTCTCAAAACACCCAGGTTGAAAGGAGGATTATAGAATGACCAGTCACCGGTCACCCTTCCGTCAGTATTTCTGTTAAAGGCATTAAATATGGGAGCCATAATATCAGCCATAGTTTTAGCCTCTGCAAAAGCAGGCTTCCTGGTCTGCGAATCTTCCTTATACATCATCAGGGCATAATTTGCCTTGTTTGCCGTACCGGTAGCGTTGCTGTGTATTGAATGGAAAAAATGCACGTTAAGATCATTGGCCTCTGCATCAATGTCAGAAAGTCCGCGATCGTCCTCTGTTCTGTTGAGTGTTCGTGACATAAAGACAGTTGCGCCCAAAGCTTTCAGCATGTCGCGTACATAAAGGCCCTTTGTAAGATTTCCTTCAGATTCCCAAAATTCAGTTTCAATAATATGGCGGTCATCGGAATCGTGACCACCGTGACCGGGATTGATATATAATTTTTTTCCGGCAAGACTCTGTGCCGTTACGAGTGATGTACCCAGCACAAACAAACTAAACAGTAAGTATATTTTTTTCATAATGCTTTATTCCGTTTTTCCGATTAGTCAATTTTTATTTTCATTAAATATGTACTGCCATCATCACTATGATAAAGGATTCCATCCTGCGTATTCCATTCAGGATACATTTCGATCACATCCTTTGTATCAGTCAGCTTCTGTTTCTTTGCAGTAGCTACTGAATAAACATAGATATCTGATGCTATATACATCTGACCATCATCTTTATCCACCATATAGGCTACATAATTGCCGTCAGGTGACCATACCGGAGCATTTGCCTTGCCGAGCTCTGAAAGTATTTTACCAGACAGGTCGCAGATAAATGCGCCTTTTCCGGCGAGTGTAAATAGGACTTTCTTACCGTCCGGTGATATTGAAGGCCATACATAGTGCCCTTCACCAAAGGGAGCAAGTTTCCTTTTCTCGCCATTGACGTAGAGGAGCATTCCGCCTTCGACAATTTTAACTACCGGTCTGCTCAGAACTGCTTTCTGTGCCGGAGCATCGGTAAGATTTTTTACGGCGAGTTCTTCTTCTCTTGCATAAGCTAATGAAGCAGCATTGACCTGAAGTGGTGTCGAGAGGTTATCGCCTTCGGCCAGAACCGTCTCTGAATTAGTTGCAATGTTCTTCTCGACAATTTTCTGTGATGTTCTGATACCGTAATCGCCCATTATATTTGAACGGAAGAATACTGTAGAGCCATCATTAGAAACTGCAAATTTATAGCCCGCACCGGCATCTTCGGTTACAGCGACTATTTTGTGCGAATTCATATCATAATACCAGAGCCCCTGATAATTTTCTCGTGTCAGGAACACTTTATTCCCATCTGGTGACATACGCGGAAAATAAAACTGGCCGTTTTCTGAAGCGTCAGTCAATTTTACCGTTTCTATTACACTTATCGTCTGTGCTGACAGAGCACCACAGGATAAGAGTAAAGAAGTAACAAGTATACTGATCTTTTTCATTGAAACACTACTCCTAAAGAAAGGTGATTGGGTTGTTTGATAATATATAATCAGACTGGATCGTTATATATCGTTCCGCCTAAAAATAGGAAATATATTTTAAACCGTAAAGACAAAAGAAGTACTAATTTCTATCTTTATTTGCTAATACGCAAAATTGCTACATTTCATTTTGAACCCGGTTTTTATATTTTTGGACTACAAAACCGGGATTTAGTATAAAATTTGTTTTGTCACTCAATATTTGTCACTTAATAAAAGAAACCAGACAGATGCCTTTTATTCCTTCATATATAGAACTTTTTAATTCGGGGGAACTTGCCCGGCGGGCCGGCCAAGCCCTTGCATATCTGGACCGCTGCACATGCTGCCCCAGAAACTGTATGACAGACCGCGGCCCCGGCAGTCATTCCGCTCTGAAAGGCGCGTGCCATAGCGGATATCTGCCTTCAGTTTCTTCATATACTCCCCATTTCGGCGAAGAACCGGTGCTATCGGGAAGCAGGGGTACAGGCAATATATTCTTTTCCAGCTGCAACCTGCGCTGCATATTCTGCCAGAACTATCAGATAAGCCAGGATAAGCATTTGGCAGAAGAATCACAGGTTCCATTTGAACGCCTCGCCGATATGATGATTGAGCTGCAGTCTGCCGGATGCCACAACATCGGGCTAGTCTCACCGTCACACTTTTCAGCGCAGATACTTACTTCGCTGACTATAGCTGCGTCCAAAGGACTCAAGCTGCCGGTGATCTACAATTCCAACGGTTATGATTCGGTCGAAATGCTGAAGCTCTACGAAGGTGTGGCAGATATTTACCTGCCGGACCTGAAATACGGAGACAGCGCGGCAGGACGTTCTTATTCGCATGTAGCGCACTACTTTGAAAGCGCAAAGTCAGCGCTCCTGGAAATGTACCGCCAGGTCGGCAGTACTGTGCTGTATGAGGACGGACTGATGGTGCGGGGACTGATAGTAAGGCATCTGGTCCTTCCTAACGGCCTGGCAGAATCGGAAGAGGTATTCAGATTTATATCCAGAGAGCTTAGTCCGGATATCCATATATCACTGATGTCGCAGTACTACCCTGCACACCGTGCTTCAGAAGAAATGCTGCTCAGCCGAAAGCTCCGGGAATCAGAATATCAAAGAACTGTCGAGCTGCTGGATAAATACGGACTGAAAAACGGATGGATACAGGAACCGGAAAGTCAGGACTATTACCGTCCTGACTTTCTGAGTAACCGGGATAATCCTTTTGGGAATTAGTCCGGTCATCTTTTCCTTTCTCTGGAGCGTTCGCCGCTGTTATCGCGGCTGCCGTTGTCACGGCCCCTGCCCTGATTGCCGTTTGACCTCTGGGCCGGATTGTCGGCCTTCCTTTCGGGCTTGTCCCTAATGATTCTTTCAGATGACCTGTCTGAACCTTTTTCATCCCGGATTACCGGCCTGCTGCCGGTTTCTGACGGGTTTGCTCTCCGTATAACCCTCTCTTCTCCGGTGTTTCCTGAACGGTTGTCTGACGGCGCAGAATACTCCGGATTCCTGTTGGTTCTCACCTGCGGCCTGCCGGTCTGATTTATATTCCTCTCATTTCCGTTATTAACACCGCGGTTATCAGGTCTGCTTTCTCTTTTGCGATCACCCAGCTCGGGCCGGCTGCCTCTGAGAGTAATTTCCGAAGTCTTAAGTCCGGTTTTTCTCTCAGCGCGTTCGATCCGGCTCCTGTCGATATCGCGGTATTTTTTTGCTTCGCTGTCGTCGGGTCTGAACACTTCAATTCGTCCGGCATTTGCTCTATCTCTGTCGCGGTTTTCCACATCGCTCCTCCGGCGTGAAGTAACATAGAGTTCGTTTTCAGGAATTCTCCTGCCCGTTCTCTTCTCTATGTAATCTCTGTCGACACCTCGATTAATGACATTGCCCCTGTATTCATACTCATTGCGGTACTTCGTTTTGCCGTGTATGCGGTATTTATGTTTTTCGGGTATGAAATAATTGTGAACATGATAATCGTCAAAGTGTCCGTATTCAACATAGTGCCAGTAATTTACGGGATAATGAAAATCGCGTGTGAACCTTATACCCACACCTATACTGAATGTTGCATACGGAGGCAGCGGAGCCCAGCCTATATAATTATCATCATATCTCCATTCCACCCAGGCAGGTCCCCACTGATCGTCGGGCAGCCACATCCATCCGTAATAATCGTCATAATACCATCTTCCGTAGTGATAAACGGCCCAGCCGTACGGCTCGTATGAATCCCAGTACCATCCGTTCTCTGTATATACCCAGCGGCCCATTGTATATGGCTGCCAGCGTCTTGTAACGCGTGCAGGGCGCCATGCAACCAGTCCGTCATCTATTTCAATCCAGGAGCCGTACGGCTGAAGTGATCCGTAAAAATAATCAAAACTCACTGAGAAATTCCTTCTGAGCGCGCCGGGTTCAGCATGGATTGTTCCGGCAAATAACATTATAGACAAAAATACCAGCCCGGTTCTGTACCAAATGTTGCGTTTCATGACTACCTCCTCGCTGCCTCAACTCTTCTTTACTTTTCGCAGAGTCAAGAGCACATTATTATGAATAATATCAGTGCGGCTATAGCACCTGCAGACAGTAATTAAATAGAACAACCGACTGCTGCTAAAACCTGTAATATCATATACACAACTGGTGTGCCAGAGCCCGGAAGTCCGTTTTTCACCTTATTTTCCACTGCGGCAGATACCGGTATGTACTATTTTTGCTACACACTCTGTGTTTAGTTGGACAGTGCTTCTTATTCTCTTATTTTTTATTTATTTTTCTCATTAAAACTAATAATAAAGGACAGGTCAAAATCATGAAAACATCTGAACTGATAGTAACAGGATTGTTGTGCCTTATCATGTTAAACCCAGTAGCGGCCCAGAAAAAAGGAGGAGGCGATATGCTGAAAAAACAGATTTCGAAGTACGCTCCCGTAGTAATAAAATACGATACTACTCTCCTGGATTCCCGAGAGAAGATAGTACTCAAAAAGCTGTATGAAGCTTCCAGAATAATGGATGATATATTCCTCGATCAGGTTTACAGCAAGAACCGCGACATAAAGGCCAAGTTATCCTCATCACCGGCAGGCCGCAACAAGCTTGTGCTCGATTACTTCAACATAAACTTCGGACCTTTTGACAGACTGGATCACAACAAACCATTTTTCGGGAATGACCCCAAACCCCTGGGCGCCAATTTTTATCCTGAAGATATGACCAAGGAGGAATTCCTCACCTGGATAAAAAACCATCCCGAAGATGAAGCCGCCTTTACTTCTGAATTTACGGTCATCAGACGCAATGGTGATAAACTTGTTGCAATTCCCTATTCTGAATACTTCAGAGATCCCCTTTCCAAAGCATCTAAACTCCTGCGAGAAGCAGCTGAGTATACTGATAACGAATCATTGAAAAAATACCTTCTGCTCAGGGCAAAGGCATTTGAGACAAACGACTACTTCGAGAGCGACTTTGCATGGATGGACCTGAAGGACCACAAAATTGAATTTATCATCGGACCATATGAAGTCTATGAAGATGAAATGTTCAACTATAAGGCATCGTTTGAAAGTTTCCTCACTATAAAAGACCCGGAGGAAAGCAAGAAACTGGCAAAGTTCGGAAATTACCTGATTGATATCGAGAAAAACCTTCCGATAGACAATAAATATAAGAATACAGACCGAGGTTCGGAATCACCCATCATGGTTGTTCAGCAGGTCTATTCTGCCGGAGATACAAAAGCCGGTGTGCAGACACTGGCGTTCAACCTGCCGAATGACGAACGCGTGAGGGCACAGAAGGGTTCTAAGAAAGTTATGCTCAAGAATCTGCACGAGGCCAAGTTTGAAAAACTTCTGAAACCTATTGCCGATATTGTTCTCGATCACAACCAACTGCCCTTTGTTACATTCGACGGCTTCTTCAACCATACACTCATGCACGAAATGTCGCACGGCGTAGGACCGGGCTTCATTACTGTAAATGGTGTAAACACTGAAGTCAAGAAAGAACTCAAAGAAACATATTCCACACTCGAAGAATGCAAAGCAGACATTCTCGGTATGTACAACAACATTTTCATGATAGATAAGGGTGTATACACAAAAGAATTTGAGAAAGATATTCTGGTAACTTTCCTGGCAGGAATATTCAGATCTGTCAGATTTGGAATCAACGAGGCACACGGCGGCGGCAATGCCATTATCTATAATTTTCTGCTGGAGAAGGGCGGATATAAATATGATCCGGTCAAAAAAAATGTCAGCGTCGACTTTGTCAGGATCTATCCTGCCCTGAAAGAACTGGCAAACAAGGTACTCATGATTCAGGCTACAGGCGACTATCAGGCAGCAAAGAATTTCATACAGAAATATGCTGTTGACTCTGAATCTCTGCAAGTACTCAGAGAAAAACTGTCTTCGTTGCCTGTTGATATCAGGCCTGTCTATCAGATAGAAAAAATGTAGTACAGAAAATAAATGTAATTTCATCAATCAATTACTCAAACTATTCGTTTCCGGAAAACAAATGAACATTAGACTTACTGAACACCCTTCACTGCGAACCGCTGCACTTTGGGGCAGCGGACTACTGTGCTGCACCATGCTCATGCTGAACGGCTGCGCACAGAAAGCAATCATAAAAGAATCTGTTCCTGAAACCCCTCCTGCTAAGGTTACACTTCAGTCCAGGATTATTGATTTCAGGACTGCCTTCAGGCAAAAAACACTCGACCTGAAATATCCATCGTATGTCAGAATCGATACGGTTTTTGCCGATACTGTTTTAAAACAGATAAGCATAAAATTTAACCAGGAGATCTCGAACCTGCCCTTCAGGGAGAATACTGTCGATGAACTCTATTCAAAGATCAGGAATTTCTTTGGTCCCGATTTCTCAACATACCGCTATTCTGCAACTGCAGGCCAGCTGCCTGTTGAACAGCTGATACCGAACTTCTACCGTACCGGGAAAACCGGTATCGATAAATCCAGGATGCCTGAAAGTCACCGCACATCAGAAAATGTAATGGCGGCCAGAAACTTAAGCAAGCCCTATACTCCTTCAAAAGGACTCGATAACAGGAATATCGGACTCTGGAACAGTCACGGCTGGTACTTCAACAGTGACGACAAAAAGTGGGAGTGGCAGAGGCCCAGGCTTTTTGAAACAGTTGAAGACCTTCTGCCTACTTCATTTGTAATTCCCTATCTTATCCCGATGCTTGAAAACGCCGGAGCAGCGGTTTATGTGCCGCGCGAAAGGGACATTCAGACAAATGAAGTCATTGTGGACAACGACCAGAAGAATAAAAAAGAAGGCGGCTATAAAGAATCATATTCTCGCCGCAAGGGCCCGGGATCTGTAAAGTGGACCGTTTCAAAGACTCCCGGGTTTGGTGAAGGTCAGAGAGTATATGCCGAAGGGGTAAACCCGTTCCGCCTCGGTACTTCCAGATTTATTCTCTCGGATACAGCAGAAACTACCGTTGCCGAATGGATACCCGATATACCCGAGACCGGGAACTATGCTGTCTATATTTCTTATGAATCTTCGCTGGACAATGCCCCGGATGCACACTACACAGTTATTCATCAGGGCGGCACAACCGAGTTCAGCATTAATCAGAAAATGGGCGGCAGCACATGGATCTACCTCGGCAACTTCACATTTGTAAAGGGTACTTCAGGCAAGGTCAGACTTTCCAATAAATGCAGCGCTTCCGGACTCAGGGTAAGTGCCGACGCGGTAAGATTCGGCGGAGGCATGGGTGTGGTCTCAAGAGAAGGACAGACATCAGGGCGCCCGAAATTCGTTGAGGGCGGACGCTACTTCCTACAGTTTGCAGGTATGCCCGATACGCTCGTATACGATCTGAACAAACGCCAGAATGATTACAACGATGACTATCAGTGCCGCTCAGAATATCTCAACTACCTCTACGGCGCTCCATTCGGTCCCAACAGAGACCGCAAGCAGACCGGACTGGGCATACCGATAGACATTTCGCTTGCATTCCATACCGATGCAGGCGTTACAAAGAATGACACTACCATTGGTACACTTACCATATACAGTTCGCAGGGTTACTTTGACGAGACGAACCTCCCGAACAATATGAACAGAATGGTAAACCGCGATCTGAGTGATATTATGCATACGCAGATAGTGGATGACATACGCGCCGGGTTTGACCCGTCGTGGAGCAGGCGTCAGATGCGCGATTCAAAGTACAGCGAGTCGTACAGACCTAATATGCCGGCTGTTCTGCTCGAACTGCTTTCACACCAGAATTTTCTGGATATGAAATTTGCAATGGATCCCCGCTTCAGGTTTACCGTTTCCAGGGCGATATATAAGGCATTCCTGAAGTTCCTGGCTTTTCAGGACTCAAAGCCATTTGTGGTTCAGCCGCTTCCGGTTAACAGTTTCAGTGCTATACTGACCGGCAAAGGCAGCGTCAGACTGACCTGGAAACCGCAGAGAGATCCTCTCGAACCTACGGCTGACGCAAAACAGTATATTATCTATACGAGAATAAACGACGGCGGATTTGATAACGGCACCCTGGTCAACTCTACGGAATATTCAATGGACAAACTGCACAAGGGTGACATATACAGTTTCAGGGTTGCTGCACTCAACGAAGGCGGCGAGAGTTTTCCTTCTGAGGTACTGTCAGTGTGTGATATGCAGAACGGATCTTCACCCGCGCTTATAGTGAATGCATTCGACAGAATATGTGCACCGCAGGCAATAGAATCCGGTAATTTCTCGGGCTTTGCCGATTTCATCGATGCCGGTGTTCCTGACAAATATGCAATAAACTTTACAGGCACTCAGTATGATTTCAATCCTTCATCGCCTTTCATCAGCAATCTTGCACCGGGACATGGAGCAAGCCATGCTGACCGCGAAGGGTATGTGATTGCAGGGAACAGTTTTGACTATCCGTTCATTCACGGCACTGCACTCCGGAACAACGGACTTTCATTTTCTTCTGCCTCCGACGAATCTGTATGGGATGGCATGGTGGATCTGAAGGCTTATAGGTTTACTGACATCATTTTTGGTGAAGAAAAAGAAACGCCATGGCAGCGCAGACAGATGGACTCACTGTATGGAAAACAATACAAGACTTTCCCGGACAAGTTCAAAGATGCAGTAAAAAATTATCTCAATGCCGGTGGTAATCTTTTCATATCCGGTGCATACATCGCAAGCGATCTGTTCCTGAATAAGAGCGAAAAAGATCCGGATGTTTTATTCGGCAAGGACGTACTGAAGATCTCGTTCGGAGCCGATCACGCATCGGTTACAGGAAATGTTAAGCCGGCAGCAGGCAACTCTTTCGGCAAGGCAGGGAAATTCAGTTTCAATACCCTCCCCTCCCGTGCGATTTACGCCGTCGAAGCCCCCGATGCAATTGAAAATGTCAAGGGGTCAGCTACACTGCTGCGCTATCCGGAAAATGATTTCAGTGCGGCTGTAGGATATAAAGGAAATTACGGAGTGGTTACTTTCGGATTTCCATTTGAAACCATCACAGGACAGGATAAACAGACTATGGTGATGGAAGACATTCTGAAATATCTCGGTGTAAGATAAGCACACAAAATATTCTTTCAGTGCAGTTTATTCATGAATAAGGTCCGGCACATACCGCGCCGGACCTTATCTTTCATACCGGTCTGATCATGTTAACGGATAAGACAGAGCGGATTTCATTTCAACAGCCGGCTGCAATGGCACTGCAATCAAAAACTCACTGTTTGTTTCCGCTGAGCTGAAAGGTTTTTTCGAGGCCTTGTATAAATTCCTTTTTCTCTTTATCTGAAAGCCGGGCCTGGGGATGCAGCCACAGGTATGAACGCAGCGGCATTTTCCCTTTTTCAATTTCCTCTACAACCTCTTCACTCTTGTATTTTTTCCTCCATTCGGAAAAATTCATTTCGCGGCGGCCTTCGCTGACGTGTCCGGTCAGCAGCCATGAAATCGGAGCCACATATGAATAGCCGGGCCAGGTAGTCTGGTTGCTGTGACAGTCAAAGCAGGCACGCTGTGCATAAGCCCTGGTCCGGGGAGAATCCCATACTGGTTCACCGAGTACCGGTGGATTGGCCCGTTCAACGGGTATAAACTGAATAATTACAAAAACTGCCACTAATGCGTACAGCACGTATAAAAAGATCTTCTTTGCAGACAGCATCTGGACTCCTGGTTATTTTCAGAATTACCGGGATTTGCCCGAAATCCCGGGGTGATATTTTTCTTAAATCCGCTAATCATATTATAAATAAATCCGATAATAAAGTAAAAAAGTATTTATTAGAATAATTTTATTGTCTGGTATTTTTTTATACCTTATTTTTGCACAGCGATATCACACCAACAGCCAAGTAAAATGAGTACAATAACTGAAGATCCTGCAAAAAGGGATCTTATAGAGAAAATCAGGAAGGGGGATCAGGGTTCTTTTGAGGAATTCTTCTTTTCTCATCAGAAAAGCGTCTTCAATTTCCTGTACCGTTTTACTTTCGACTACGATGCAGCCAGCGATCTTACTCAGGAAACTTTTATAAAATTCTGGCAGAACAGGGAGAACCTGGACGCGAACAAATATCCCGTGGCCTATCTGTTCAAGATTGCAAAAAATGCCGCACTGAATTCCCTGCGCACCCCCGTGTCTGTAGTCTCTATCGACGATCAGGAAAATGTGCTGGCCGGTCTCTACGATAATCCCGAAAGTGAATACGACAACAAATTTATGCTGAACGACTTCCAGAAAGCTCTTACGCTTCTGCCCGAAAGATGCCGCGCCATTTTCATTCTCAGCAGATATCATGATATGCCGTATGATGAGATCGCACAGGTGATGGAGATCTCAATACAGACAGTCAAGAACCAGATGAATAAATCGCTCGGCATATTGCGCAGCGCTCTTTCCAAATATCTCGAATAGTTTTTCGAACTAAATATTTTTTCTGTCCCGCATAGTACTTTTTTCCAAACCGCGTGTAATATACACTAAGAGGTATATCTTTCAGATATATGTTTTACTCCTGATCCTGGAGTTGCGCTGACTCCAGGGTCTTTTCCATACTTTTGCCGCACTCTCATTTTTCCCTGCGGATTATTCCACAAGTCGTTCAATTTATTGGAATATAAATGTATAGATTCTTTAAGACAGTAGACGACCAGTTCATTATAAAAATTATCAGAGGTGAAGCTGGTCCCGAGGAAAAAGAATATTTTCAGAAATGGCTCGACCAGTCGGATAGCAACAAAGAAAAATATGCAAACCTGCTGCTTATCTGGCAGAAAGCCGATGATTTTCAGATCCCGCATGTTCCCGATCCGAACGATCAGTTTGAAAGAATTTTTTATGCAATCCATTCGGGTGAATCCCGCACTGAAAATGCCGCAGTAGTCGGCAGGGATAATCCTGCTCCGGTCATACTCCCCCGCTCCGAACCAAGCCGGATTTCCTGGTTTGTCAGATGGAGCCCTGCACTTGCACTTGGAGCAGTACTCGCAGTTTCCACGCTGATCTACAGACTGCCGGGCAATTATTTACCGGTAAAAGCACCAGCACAGACAACACTGTATGAATCCAATCAGACGCCGGTTGAGTTCTGCGAAATAAGTACCAGACGCGGACAGCGTGCACAGGTTTCTTTGCCTGACGGCTCGCAGGTATTTCTGAATGCCGACAGCCGCCTGAAGTTTCCAAAGACCTTCCACTCCGGAGAACGAATAGTTGAGTTCTGCGGCGAAGGTTTTTTCAAGATAGCCAAACTGAATAATATGCCGTTCAAGGTAATAACCGGAAAGACTGTTACCGAAGTCGTCGGTACAGAATTTAATATTAAATCCAGATCAAAAGATAAGTACAATCTTGTCGTTGTCGAAGGCATAGTAAAGACATACGACACCAGCAATTCAAAACCAATAGTTCTCACAAAAGGAGAAATGTTGAGCTACTATACCGGCAGCGGTTTTACAAAGCCTTCTGCCGTAAATGCAGATAACTACACCGCCTGGCGCAATAACCGCCTGGTATTCGACAATACCCCCCTGGCTGAGGTCATGAACGAACTGAACCTTACGTTTGATACCGACTGCAGACTACAAAATGCCCTGCTCAGGAATAAATTCCTGACGGGTACATTTACCACCAGATCCATTGATGAAATCCTAAAAGCTATTTCACTGTCACTGGATATAAAAGTCATAAAAGAAAAAAACCGAATTATTTTACAGTAATCATCAGTTGAGCAAAACATGTTTAAAAACTTCATTGAACATTTCTCAAAAGTAGTTCTTTCGGCAGCATTGCTGATCTCATTGCCTGCTGCAGCCCCGGAAGTTCTGTATAGCGCAGAACCGGACGGGACATCGATGGAAACTCAACAGATTGCAGCCGACAGCGTAAACCATGCAAACAGACTGCTTGCACGACGGCTGACAATCACAGCAACTAACGATAAGCTGAAGGATGTACTCGACCGTATATCGGCCATGACAGGTGCATACTTCGTTTATGACAGCAGGCTGAGCAATATTAAGAATGTATCTCTTGATTGTCAGGATCAGCACCTGCAGGATGTGCTCGATAATCTGTTCTCAGATCTCGGCATCAAATACCAGCTGGTAAACAGGAATAATATCGTACTGACGAGCGAAAAGCGCGACGGGAAAAAAACAGGATCACTCAGCGGTATAATAAAAGAATCCTCTGGTGAACCGCTCATGGGCGCTACTGTGCTGCTTATCGAAAATAAGTTCGGCGCAGCAACCAACATGGAAGGTGAATTCATGCTCGATAACCTGAAACCCGGCGAATACAATATGAAGGTGTCCTTCATGGGTTTCAAATCACAGACGAAAAAGATCATTATATATCCGGGACAGGTTACACGTGCCAACTTTTCTCTTGAAACCGAGACATTCCAGATAGGCGGCATCGAAGTTACTTCACACTCGGAACTGGTAATGCCTGATGCTCAGACAAAGACAGTGATCTCCAGCGGTGAGATAGAACACTTCCAGGCTACCAACGTAGGTGACGTTCTGAGCCTGGTACCGGGTGTTCAGAAAACCGAAAATCCCGGACTCGGTAAGACAGGACAGATTGCAATACGTTCGGGTGATGCAACCGATGCTCTTTCTGCATTCGGAACGCTGATCATAGTAGACGGTGTGCCACAGTCAAATAACGCTAACCTGAAATTCGAAGCTCTCTCTGGTCCCAACTACGGACTGTCTTCTATGGGTGCCGGAGCCGACCTCAGAGCTATTCCTGCAGACAACCTGCAGTCAATCGAAGTAATCAGCGGTCTGCCTTCTGTACGCTATGGAGACTTCACTTCAGGCATAGTAAACATAAAAACAAAAATCGGCGACAGCCCCAACCGTCTGAAGATAAAAAACAATCCGAATACAAATGAGGCTAACCTGGGCGGAGGCTGGAAACTTAATGACAAGAACTCACTGAGCTATAATGCAAACTATGCACGCAGCGAACGCGATGCCAGAGTGAGCGGCGATGAATTCACCAGATGGACAGGACAGATGGTCTGGTCGAATATGATGATGGACGGTCGCTTAAGTACGAATTACAAAGTTAACGGTCAGTTCATACGCGATGAAGAAAGACCCAAGAACGATTATCTCAGCACAAATAATTTTGACCGCAGCATAAAGGCTGGCGTGAGTTCCTGGGGTACATATACATCGAGCGATCTGGTTTCTTCTTTTGAATACAATGCGTTCGTGTCGATGAACCGCGTAAATATTGAGAAATCAAAGCTGGTTGTAACCGAACCCAGAATACTCCCCAACGGAGATACCAGTACTACATATATCGGTGTGCTGAAGAATAAAGGTATGGAATGGAATGCAGGCGGCCGCCTTGAATATAATACGGCAATGTACACCGGCAGCTTTTTCCACAAGTTCATGTTCGGTACAGATGCTCAGTATAACGTCAATACCGGTGACGGGCTTATCATCGACTCCGTATTCAACTATTACGGCAATAATGCGGCACAGCGCTCCTGGAGCTATGACGAAGTGCCAGGACAGACTCTGCTGAGTTTCTATGCCGAAGATAAGATAACAGGCAGGTTCTTTTTCGACTTCAGCGTGCTTGCCGGCCTGAGATATGAAATGTACAGACCTTATGAGTTCAACATAAAGGGACTCTGGGGTGACGGTGACCTGGTAAAATCACATCAGGGTTCATGGTTCAATCCGAGACTCTCACTACTGATCTATCTTTCAGAGAAAAGTCAGCTGAGACTCAATGCCGGTAAAACTTCCAAGTCTCCGGCAATGAGCAACATGTACCCGATGCCGGCCGTTATGGTCTGGAGAAATCCCGACGAGGCAAAAAACTACTACTTCAGTCAGGATAATAACAGTCCTGAACTGAAGGCCTATAGCGAAACACAGTATGAGGTGAATTACGATCAGCAGCTTTTCAACTCCCTGTCATTTACCGCATCAGCATATTACAAGGAAAGAGGCAACAATCCCACAAGGATACAGCTGCCGCTTTTTTATGAATCAAAATCCAGCGGCACCTCAAAGGTATACTACCTGGGCCTCTATGAACAGTATATCAATTATGGCAAGTATATAAACAAGGGGCTTGAATTCAGCGTAAAGACAAAACAAATCAGGTCACTGAATATGAACTTCCAGGTTACCGGTTCATACAACTATACAAACAATCCCGGCGGCAACACGGTTTACAGCAAAAATCCGGATGCATCGCTGGGACAGTATCCGAACTATAAGGTACCGGGAGTTTCCATCGATACCACTATTGGCTGGACATATATGAAGAGCGGTAAATGGAACGACCAGCTTCAGCTGAATTACTGCATCAGGTATACCAACCCGGTACTCGGCATGTGGATTACTCTCAGCGCTGAACAGATGGTCAGAGATGCACGCCAGACGTACCAGCTGGCGCCAGTGGATAAATCAAAGCTTACTACTGATGCACTGCTGGCAAGATATTACGAAGAGAAGGAATATACAAAACCTGTCAAATGGCTGTTCAATCTGAACGTCACAAAGTCACTGTGGAAAGGCGCGGAAATGTCATTCTACGTGAATAACTTCTTCGACGACCAGGGAGTGTACAGATATTATTCTTCTCCGACCATACTCGAAGAGGATTCGCGTAATCCTTCTTTATTCTATGGACTCGAATTTAGCTGTATTATCGATGAATTTTTAAAATAAAAGGTTCCTATGAAAAAGATAACATATTTTATACCGGTATTACTGGCATTCTCATTCTTCTCATGCCGCGAGAGTGCCCCCGTCGCAATCGACGGTACCTCTACACTTAAACTTGCAGTCGGGAAACAGTCGGCCGATGGAAGTTTCCAGAAGATCCCGAATGCAAAGGTAATTCTGGTTTCCGAATACGGAACCACTGTCAAATACACTGATCAGGATGGCAATGTAACTGTAGACCAGTTGCCAGCCTCCACATACAGTGCCGGTGTCAGGCAGAGAGACGCAGCTGACAATTCAATCATGCTGGTTGGCAATATAAAAGACATATGCCTCAACCCGGGCTGCGTAAAAGAAGATACGATATTTGTCAAGAGTGTATCGAGCAGCGGTATAGCCATAAATGAGCTTTATGTCGGCGGCCCGGTAGTAAAGGATTACTACTTCTATGACCAATATATTGAACTCTACAACAGCAGTGATGAAATTAAATACCTCGATGGTATGATGGTAGCGCGCGTAAATAGTAATGGTGGCCCGGGCCTGAAGGGATCTGGAGCAGATGAAGGCAACGACGGTGATATTGACGGCGCATCGACTGTTTATAAATTCCCCGGAAAACCGGGCGAAAAAAACTATCCGTTTTATCCGCACACTTTCCTTGTGCTCGCAGCCTCTGCTCAGAACCACAAGGCAGGGCATCCGACTAGTGTTGACCTGAGTGGTGCAGACTGGGAATTCTACAATCAATACTCGTCTACTGATATCGACAACCCGAAAGCCCAGAATCTCATAAATATGAACAGCAATACGAGTTATAAATTTAGTGTTAGCCTTACATCCGATATCATTGCACTTACAGACGGAAAGGATGAAAACTGGGCTGACGGTCTGGATATAAGCGGTATAATTGATGCGGTTGAATATGATTCCAAAACCTCATCACCGCATACAATCGATCCGCGCGTCGATAAAGGCTATATCGTTGCCCCGGTTGTATACTCCGGAAAATCGATGCAGAGAAAAGAGCCTGGAATAGATACTAACGACGGCAGCCTGGATTGGGAAGTAATTAGCACCCCGACTCCCGGATATCAAAAATAATAAACTAAAAAAGAGACTACTGATATGAATAAATATTTTTATTTAACACTACTCTTACTTGTTACAGCTGTGCCGGCAGATGCACAGTTTCTGCGTCCTGCATCAATGGGACACCTGAGCATCTCCATCAGTGACAGCGACCAGGAGCTGAACCTGTTTGACTACTCCGGAAACCCTGCCTGGTTTACCGTAGACCAGGCATCGGACCAGCTGCTGTTTACACCTTCATACTCGAACAATTGGGGCAGCTACAGACGCCCACTCTCTGCTGAAGGTACAAATACAGTTCAGGGCGGCTTTACTGGAATAAAATACCTCGGTTCGAGCGGTACTTTCCTTGGAAGTGCAAAATACATATACGATTACCGCAGAAGCTATAACCGCACGCTGCTGAAAAATACATACAACGGTGATCCATTTTATTTCACTGACACCACAGCAGCTGACTTTGCGTATAAAGGACCGGTATTCCAGTTTATGCACAGCATTGCAATTGCAAAGAACCTGTACGCCGGAGCTTCTGTAAATTACAGCATCAGTAACGGAAACAAAAAACTGTATTCCTATGCCGAAACGGTCTACCGCACAGTCAACGGGAAAATCGGTCTGGCATACAACATTTCTGATAATCTGGTAATTGGCGCAGATTATTCTATCGACGACATGCAGGAAAAAATAGACGTCGCCGATATAAATAACTTTACCATAGAAAGCTATCACTTCAGAGGCGATAAATATCCTATTCCTGATTTTGCAAAAAGTATAAAACACAAGGTCAAACAAAGCGGTCAGAACGCCGGACTCCAGTTATTCTATAGCCCCGTATCTGATCTGAAAATAATCGCTACCGGCAACTATGCGGTAAGCGAATCAAAAGTGTTCGTACCTACTGTTTACCTGATTGAGAACGAAGAAGGATTTTCAAGCCTCGAATCTTATAGCGCTGACATTGCTTCACAGTATGCGCTAAGTGACAGACTTCTGCTGGGAGTTAAGGCTTCATATACAGGCAGCAATGAGTGGTCCAAGTCCTCCTCCATCAATTCAAAGCTCTGGGACTGGGAAGTAAAGCGGGCTGAAATAACCGCAGGCGGATCTTACCGCATAGCTCCTAACTTCCTTATCGCTGCCGAATATACTTTCTCTAACACAGACTTTGATTCATCCAAATACATCGATCACAAGTTTGTTTCCAACACATCAGGTGGTCAGTACGTAAAAGCCGGTGCTGAATACGGTATTGGTGAACACCTGTTCGTGCGTGCAGGCTATAATTACGGCACCGCAGAATATGACCTGCTCTATGGCGGAAAAGATGTAGACCTGAGCATGTATGACATGGGTCTGGAATATGTCTTGGCCGGCAGGTTGTCAGTTGGCGGACAGATTGAATATTCAGAACTCAAAGAAAAAGACAGCAGCAGGAAGCGCTATAATCTTGGTTATTCGCTTGTACTGCGTCTGTTCACATTTTAACCCATAATTCAAAACTCATAATTCGGAATTCAACATAGGTCAAATAATAATGTTCTTTACCCGTAAAAAATACTCTGTCGTCCTGTTTGCACTGATATTCGGGATCCGGATATCAGCACAGGTCGAACCCGGATATGAGGCTGGTCTGAAATACATAGACCAGTCGAATCTGAAAAAACACATCTCATTTTTGGCAGATGATTCTCTGAAAGGGAGAGGTGAAGGTTCAAAGGAAAATCTCATTGCCGCTATGTATGTGGCAAATAAATTCCGTGCAGCGGGACTCAAACCGCTGAAGAGCACGGAATTTGTCAAACCGGCAAAGGAATCAGACTATAATAAACCCCTGAACACAGAAGATGAAAACCTGTATTCAGGATACCTGCAGAAGTTCAGTATACAGAATGTAGAGCTGAGCGCCGATCAGGGTTTTCAGCTGATGAAAACATCAGGCGGAAGCGAGATACGACTCACTTACAAGTATAATCAGGATTTCTTCATTGAATATGCAGGTTCCGACGACATCAGCGTCAAGGCCCCGCTGGTTTTCTGCGGCTTTGGTGTCAACTCGCCCGAGCTCAGGTACAATGATTTTGCCGATAAAAGCGGCAATGAACTCGATCTTAAGAACAAAATCGCCGTCATTGTCGACAGCTACCCGGAATGGATTGGAAATAAAATGGGCCGCATTCCAATTGAATTCCGTACAATAAAAAAGAAAGTAGAATACGCCGAGAAGAAAGGTGCACTTGCGGTAATTGTAGTGCGTTCTCCCCTGGTCAATGATGACCCGGTGGATGAAAAATACAAAAAGGCTTTTGTGCTTTTTTCGAGAGATCACTACCGTCTTCAGGATCAGCTGCGCAATGATATACCGGTCTACTACCTGACGGATAAAGTGGCCAATGAAATATTCACGAAGCAGTATGGGAAAAAACTCTCGGCAATCCTGGACGAAATGACATCGTCCAAACGCCCGTATGCATTCGAAATGGATATGTCGGCATCTCTTTCCATCAAAACCAAATCCACATCGATACCGATGCAGAATGTAGCTGGTTTTCTGGAAGGCACTGATCCTGAGCTGAAAAACGAAGCCATTATAATATGCGCTCACTACGATCACCTCGGCTACGGATATTACGGCGCACTCGATAAATCACGCATAGGCCAGATACACAACGGAGCCGATGACAACGCATCCGGTGTGGCAGGCATACTCGAACTGGTACGCGCATTTTCGGCAAACAGGCCCAAACGCTCCATAATATTCCTGAGCTTCTCGGGTGAGGAAGTCGGTATGCTGGGCTCCAAATACTACGTCGACTATCAGCCGCTCTTCCCTATTGAAAAAACCGTTGCCTGCCTGAACCTCGATATGATCGGCCGGAACGGAAGCAACTTCATCTGGCTGGTGGGCGCCTTCCAGGGAAGGGATATTATAAATACAGTAAAATCTGCAAATGAGAAAGTAGGCATGGATCTGTTCTATAACGTCGGAATGCTGTCTATGGCAAGCGACCAGGCATACTTCCTCCGGAAGAAAATTCCCTCGGTATTCTTCTATGACAATGAAGATACCGACTATCACACTCCTTCAGATAAGATCAGCAAGGTCGATTTCGACAAGGTCGAACGCGTCAGCCGTCTGGCGTACATATCCGGATGGACTCTTGCGAACCAGAAGGTTCACCCTCAGTACCTTGACCTGACTCAGCAGGAAAAGGAGGAACTGGTAAAGGAATCTATAGTGAGGTTTAAAAAACTAAATATCGAAAACAACTAACAATATACATCATTTATTATCATTCACTAAATCCAGAGAAAAATGAACAAAAACAAAAAACACATGATCAGCATAATTGCTGCCCTCTTCCTCTGCCTGGCAAATATTACTTTTGCCGCGGATAAATATGAGGAAGGAAAAATCTACAAACACCAGCTGGACAACGGACTGACTGTATATACCATGGAACGCCACATCGCACCCATGATCTATCAGCAGCTGACATATAAAGTTGGAGCTCGAAACGAAGTAAACGGCATAACAGGTATCTCCCATATAGTTGAGCATATGATGTTCAAGGGTACTGAAAAGTATGGCAAGGGGAAAGCTTCAAAAACTATTTCTGATAATTCCGGCATATTCAATGCATTCACTGCGCGCGATATGACTTCATATTTCGAATACATGCCAAAGAACAAGATCGAAATTGCACTTGACATCGAATCTGACAGAATGATGAATTCAATGTTCGATGCAAAGGAATATAAATCGGAAGTTGAAGTTATTAAACAGGAACGCAGAATGCGCGTCGAAAGCAGTGCATCGGGCATTTTCCGTGAGGAACTCTACAGTATTGCCTTCAAGAGCCATCCGAACAAAAACCCTGTAATTGGCTTTATGTCGGACCTCAACAATATTACCAGAGACCAGGCATTCCAGTATTATAAGACTTATTACTCTCCAAACAATGCCTTTCTCGTACTGGTAGGTGATTTTGCCACCGATGAAATGGTACAGAAAGTCAAAAAATATTTTTCCGTAATTCCTAAGGGTCCGGCGGTTCCTGAAGTAACGGCGAACGAAGATGACCAGCTCGTTCAGAAATCGTTCACTCTGGTGCACCCCGATATTACATCTCCGGGCCTGAGCTATCATTTCCACATTCCGGTAATGACAAACCCGGATGCACCTGCAATCAAACTGGCTGGAAAGATACTCTGCGAAAGGAAGAAAACTGCCCGTCTTTACAAATTACTGGTAACTGAAAAACGATTTGCATCTATGGCAGCCGGTGGCTTTGGATTGTCAAAAGATCCGGATCTTTTTAACCTGAACATAAAACTGAAGAAAGCCGAAAACCTGGATACCGTTAAGGCAATCATCGAGGCTGAAATAGTTCGTATGCAGAATGAACCGGTCAGTGAAAAAGAATTACAGCGTACAAAGAACAATTACAGATTTGCCGAAGAAACCTCTATATTCAAAAACTCCGATATCGGCAGCCGCATCAGCTCATGGGAGGCTTACTTCGGATATGAACTGAAAGAAAAGTTCGATGATGATGTAATGAAAGTCACTCCTGATGATATTATGCGCGTGATGAAAAAATACTTCAATCCGGGAAAAGCTACTATAGGACTTATGCTTCCGGATAAACAGGCAAAACAGAATAAAGAAACCGCCGAACAGGAAGAAGAGTCCGATAAAGATGGAGTTAATCCTGAAGTATTCTATTATAAATATCCCTGCCCTGTCAGCAATGCCAAGGAATCAGGAAATGATGGAGAAATACTCAGGCCGCGTAAAATTGCTCCGCTTGTAAAAGAAGCTAAGCTTTCAAATGGCATCAAGGTCTGCACTATTGAAAACCATATGGCAAAAACGATCTCCATAAACGGAGCAATAAAAACTGGTCTGCTCCCTGAAGAAATGACAGAAAAAAAGTACGGAATCGGAACACTGCTTGCATCCGTCATGAATCGCGGAACAGTAAAAGAAGACGCCAATACTCTTGCCGAAAGACTGTCATATATCCCGATTAGTTTTTCAATATCCGGCGGATCGAAGATGTTCTCATTCGACGGCTTCTCTCTTACAAAAGATGCCGATGAAATGTTCAGAACAGGTTTTGAAATCCTTACACAGCCAAGATTCGATGATCAGGAAGTTGCGAAGGCCAGGGAATCTTTTAAGCAGGGAATGAATGATACCTATGGTACAACAAGCTTTGAGGCATTCCAGTACATGTATAAACAGGTATACCACGATCATCCGTTTTCCATCATTTATGCCAAGAAACAGTCTGATGCAGAAATTACAAAACAGGATCTGATCAGTATGCACAAAAAATACATCAGACCGGAATTAACCACAATCTATATTATGGGAGATATGACTCATAAGGAAATGGTTAAACTTGCCGAGAAGTATTTCGGAAAATGGAAAAGCAATGCTCCTATGTTCAAAACAATTGGCGTGCCCGAAACACAGCCTCTTAAAGGAAAAGAACTGAAAGTATTCACCGAAAACAGCTACAAGCAGTGTACTATCAATTTCGGTTTCTCTGCTTCTCACGACCTTTCCTTTGAGGAAGAAGAGACGGTCGACATACTGAACTATATACTTGCTTCCAGTGCTCTTACCTCAAGAATCGGTATAGAACTGAGAGACAAACAGGGAATGATCTATGGATTTAAGAGCGAACTGCATTCACAGGAACCGGGAATGGGCTACTGGAAAATGAGTACCAAAACTGCCCCTAAAAATACCGGCAAAGTAATCACTGTAGTCATTAAGCAGATTAAGAAACTCATCGAAAACGGAATAACAGACGAAGAGCTGCAGAATGCAAAGAACCACTATACCGGGCTTCTTCCGTTCCTGATCGAAACTCCGGATGATATCGCCGGAATTGTAATCGGCTCCGGAATGAAGAACAAACCGCTTTCACTGTTCGACAACAGGGCAGACAGAATTCTGGCAGTTACTAAAGAAGATGTTATGAGAGTTGCTAAAAAATACCTGACGGCTGACAAATGGGTCATTTGCGTCGATGGTCCTATTGAAAGCAATTCACTCGACAATCTTATGAATGAATTATAAATAATCCTTTATGAAGGAAGGGCGGCCTGTGCCTCCCTTCCGCTTTTCAAACATATTTTCAGGAAACAAAATGAAGAATAAAATTAGAACAATACTGCAGTCTGTCGTACTGCTGCTTATTCTCTATGTTGCCTTCAGACCGAGATTTGATAAATCTTATGTATCAAATTTCGAGGCTTACTGTCCTTTCGGCGGTCTGTCCTCAATGCTCAGCAAACTGAACCTGGGTTCGATGTCGTGCTCTATGAGCGAAGTTCAGGTTATGATGGGTATCGGTCTGGTTGTCGGCGTCATTCTGCTCGGGAAACTCTTCTGCAGTTTTCTCTGCCCGGTCGGCTCCGTAAGTGAATGGCTCGGCAACCTGGGCAAGAAGATGCATATAAAAGTTGAAATCCCCAAAGGACTCGACAGGCCGCTGCGCGCTCTGAAGTATATACTTCTCTTTATTACACTTTACTTTACGATGACATCGAGTGAACTGTTCTGCAAGGAGTTTGAACCTTATTTTGCATCGGTGAATCTTTTTGACAACCCTGATATCGCTCTGTACTTTGCTATTCCGGCGTTCATCATTACAATAGCAGGTGCAATCGTTTTCAGATTCTTCTGGTGCAAATATCTCTGCCCTCTCGGTGCACTCAGCAACATATTCCTGAATGTAATACCGGTCGGAGCTGCAATACTTCTCTATATCGCAGCAAATGCAATGGGTGCCGGTATTTCTCTTGTATGGCTTGTAGCTGTTATTGTGCTTATAGGACTGCTTACAGAAGTAATAGGCATGAGAAGCTATGGACTGCCGCTGACAAAAATAACCAGAAACGAACAGACCTGTACCAACTGCCACCTCTGCGAGAAGAAATGCCCACAGGGTATAAAGATCACTGAGTACAAGAGCGTCAATCACATAGACTGCACACTCTGCACAGACTGTATCTATTCCTGCCCTGTAAGACAGTCATTATCGATAAATAAAAAACCGGTTGCCAAATACATTCCTCCGATTGCTACCATACTGCTTATAGTAGCCAGTCTCGGATTCAGCAGTTCATTCGAATTCACTACTATATCCGAAAGATGGGGCAACTTTGATAAGGTATCAAATCTGGGAGTATACGAGCGTGAGAACCTCAAGAGCGTCAAGTGCTTCGGAAGTGCTACATCACTGAAGAACCAGATAGAAAAGGTCGACGGCATTGTAGGTATAGATGCATACGCCAGTTCACACAAAGTGACGATATTCTATGATAAGTCCAAGCTGAACGAAGAGGACGTAAAAGCTGCGATATTCTCGCCGGTCAAACAGAAACTCAAACTGATTAAAAAGGGCGGTCCTGATTCACTCGCCCTCTATCAGGTCGGAGTATACGAATTGTTCGACGCATATGATTTCCTGTATTTCAGCACTGCCCTGAAAGCTGATAAGGGAGTCTATGGATACGATTCCAGGTTTGGAGAACCGGTACTTGTAAATATTTACTATGATCCTAAACAGACCAATCCTGCAGAGATCAAGCATGCTATACTGGTTAAGAAAATAAAAGTAAAGCTCGGACAGGCAGAAGAGATGGTGGATCTTAAATTCAAGATTTACGAGGATGGTGTAAGCAAAGGTTTCATAGGCCCGAAAGAATATGCAAAACACATGTTCAAGATTTATGATGATGTATTCAATGACTATGAAAAAGCTGACAAGAGTAAACTTTCAGTTCTCATCTATCCGATGCCGGAGGCAGATATGCCGCTGCTGAGGAGAAAACTCTCTTATCTGGTAAGCCATCTGTCAAATAACAAGGCTATAGTCCGTTTCCATACAGAATACGATAACGGACCCAAAGCCTATATTTATTTCGATGCTTCTATGACCACAATAGATGAAGTGAAGAATCTCATTTCCTCCCCCAAGATGAAAGTTACTTTCACAGGCGGAAGGATAGAGGAAGTAGAGAATCCGTTCAAGAGCAAACCGGAAGGCCCTGTCAAAAAAGCAGCCGAGGTTGCGGTAACTGATTCGAAAAGTAATATATAGTACTACACTATACACCCTCAGAACTATAAACCCTCAAAAAAAATCCGGCACTGCATATCTGCAGATGCCGGATTTTTTTTACTATCCCCGATTCATTTCACGCATACTTTTTCTTTATCCAGTCCTTCAGTGTCAGCAGTTTCACAGGAAACGATCTCTGAGTTTCGGTGGAATTAAACCTGAGATCTGCCGTATCCATCAGTATTGCAGTCCTCATCTGTCTTGAGATAAGCGGACTGTAGAGGCGCATAATAAATGCCATCACCCTCAGCGCAGGTAAAAACGCGAATTTCCTGACACCCTTCTTCTTTGTAACCTGTTCAAAAGTATCGGCGACCTGTCTGAGTGTAAGGTTTTCAGGTCCGCCGACAGAAAATACATGATTTCCGTTCTGTTTATTGTTCAGACTCATAATGGTTATCTTTGCGACGTCTTCGACGGAAATAAAATTTATAGGGTTTTCCCCGCGTCCGAATATGGTGGTGCTTCCCCTTTTTATCAGGGGCACGCCTATCAGCTGAGCCCAGACATCCATAAAGAACGTAGGACGAATGATGGTATATTTGATCCCGCTCTGCTTAAGATATTCCTCGGTCTCGGTCTTATATCTGAAGAAATCTATCTTATTAAATTCTTTCGGTACATTTGCAGAAATATAGATGAAGTGTTCAACACCGGCTTCCTTTGCTGCATCGATCAGGTTTTTGTACCCGTCACTGTCTGTTTTAATGGTGGTTTTCCCTTTCCCCTTAAAACTGTTCGCAGTTGAAATAACCGTTTTTATACCTTCCAGAGCAGCATGGAGCGTTGAACTGTCGCGCATATCTCCTTTTACTATTTCTGCACCCAGGTCCTGGAGCTTTCTGGCATTCTGAGGATTGCGTGTCAGTATCCTCACGGGACTTTTACCTGAAAGAAATTCCCTGGCTATTGTTCCCCCCAGAAGTCCTGTACCTCCTGCAATCAGTATCATTACAATCTCCGTTCATAAATAGTTAATTTAAATTTACTAAATTCCTCTCACATTTGACATTACCAGAAATTTTAGTTCTATTTCCAAGTAAAATTCAGTCATATATATATAAGGATTCATAATGGACAGAAGTGAAAAAGCCGCAGAGATATTCTCAGGCAATTTTAACTGTGCACAGGCGGTGTTTTCATCCATGAGCGGAGAGCTCGGAATTGATGATGAACTGGCCAAAAAGATATCGTGCGGATTTGGTGCCGGCATGGCATATACAGGTCAGACCTGCGGAGCAGTAACAGGAGCATTTATGCTGATCGGACTCAAGTATGGCATGTCTGATCAGACGGATACTCAGTCGAAGGAAAAGACATATAGAGTGATACAGGAATTCCGTGACCGGTTCAGCGAAATGCATGGCGGAATAACCTGCCGCGAATTGCTTGGATATGATTTTTCCACGCCTGAAGGCATGGAAATGATAAAAAAAACCGGAATCAACAAACAGCGCTGTCCCGGTATAGTAAAAGATGCAGCCAGGCTTGCGTCAGAACTTCTGGATCTTAAATAATAAAATTCGATATGAACAATCCGGCCCCATAATAAATACGGGAGGCCGGATTGTTCTCGTCCCTGATTCTGTTTCACACTTTAGTTCAGCAGCTTCGCTTTAGTTCAGCAGTTTGCTGTCCTGTACAAATCTGAACTGGCTGAGAAGTCCCTTCAATTCATCTGTCAGGCGTGAGAGCTCTTCGGTCTCGTTGACTATTTCAGCTATTCCCCTGTCGGTCTCCTCCACATGGTGAGAAATCTGAGTAATACTCTTGCTGATCTCACCGGCTGCAGTGGATTGTTCTTCGCTTGCGGCTGCCACCTGATTTATGGTATCTACTACCTGAGTAGAACTGCTGATAATTTTCTGCAGCACGCCGCCGGCCCTTGAGGCAAGCTGAATACCGTCTTTTACCTCGCCGGTACCTGCTACTATCGAATGCACCGCCTCCTCTGTCATTTTCTGTATTTTCAGTATTGTACCCGATATTTCGCCGGTAGCCTTGGAAGTTCTTTCAGCCAGCAGTCTGACCTCATCGGCCACCACGGCAAATCCTTTTCCCTGCTCACCGGCTCTTGCAGCCTCAATGGCAGCATTGAGTGCCAGCAGGTTTGTCTGGTTGGCAATATCATCGATGACTTCTATTATCTCGCCGATCTGTGTACTGTTCTTACCGAGTTCCTGGACAAGTGTGGCTGCATTATTGACAACATCTGAAATCCGGTTGATGCCGTTAATAGTATCGTTCACTATCTTTCCGCCGTCTTCAGCTATTTTTCCGGCATTGACTGCAGAATCAGCAGCCGATTGTGAATTCTTGCTTGTTTCATGTATAGTGCTGGTCATTTCCTCCACGGCAGAAGCAATATCAGAAATCTGTGCGGTTTCCTCGTGTGAACTTCTTGAGATGTGATCGGTACTGACACCAATTTTGCTGCTTGCCATAATGGTAGATTCGACAGCCCTGTTTATATAGACAAACATCTGTGCGATTCTCTTTACCGAGTTATTAAATCCCTTGAACAGCCGTCCTATTTCGTCGTCTGATCTGACGTCAAGTTTTACCGTAAGATCTCCGCCGGCGAATTTTTCCATCTTATTCAGTATTTCATTTACGCTATCCTTCAGATACAGTTCCTGTTCTTCTGCTTTCTTCCTTGCAGTCGTTGCTTCCTTTGCCAGGTGATTGGATTCTTCTTCCTTGATCCGGATGGTGCTGATATTATTCTCCATTCTCTGGAGCATGGAATTATATTCTTTTATAAGCCTTCCTATCTCGTCGTCACTGTTGTAATTGACAAGCGCATTAAGATTACCCTTTGAGACGTTGAGAGCCGAATTCTGAAGGAGTGTAATGGGTTTTGATATCTTCCTGGCAAATACATATCCGATGCCGATAGAGATAAGAAGAGCCGCGATCATCGAGTAGTTGATGTCTCTGTTGAATTTATCTATATCTTCTGCTGCCTTGATAAGGTATGTCCCGCTCCCTACCACCCAGCCCCATGGTTTATAAAGCTTTACAAAAGACACCTTCGGCTGGGGTTCTTCGACGCCGGGTTTTTTCTGGTCATATTCAACAAATCCTTCACCCTTTTCTTTGGCAACCCTTACAAACGCCTGATACAGTTTCATCCCTTTAGCATCTTCCATTGCCGAAGCATCTTTTCCAATCAATGCTTTCCTTAGCGGATGTGCTACAATAATGTGGTTCAGATCGTTAATCCAGAAATAATTATCGCCGTCGTAACGCTGTGCGGTAATGACTGCTGCGGCCTGTTTCTGTGCTTCGGCCAGATCCATCTGTCCTGCCTGAACCTTTGAGTCAAAGTGTTCGAGAGTATTAAATACTGACTCAACATGTCCCTTCGTAGACTGGTACTTTCCGTCGTAGAGTTTTTCTGCAATTGCTGGTTTGATGATGAATACGAGTATGAGAAATAGAGGAAAAACACTGAGAATTGAAAACGATATCAGTTTAACGAACATGGGCCAGTCACTGAAGGATTTCAGTTTCATATCGACCTCTGATTGTTTCTAATATAAGCTATTTTTGTTGAATGATAATGATTTATACATAATTTTGAAAAAACATTTAATCATATTATCGAAACAGATGGGTCAACAGTTGAATTTTGTTTTCATATTTTCCATTTCCCCGTCAGGATTTCCGGCAAAACCGGCTGCAGTATCCTGTAAGTTGCGCCCCATAATTTGTAGCTTCCTACCCTGTAGAATGGAATCATTCGGGGTTCCGGGCATCCGGGGAGCACCCATAATTCCTCCGAGTGTGCTTCCGGCCTGAGCAGTTCCGAAACCATGATATCGATTACTTCTGCAACCTCAGACTCCTGGCACCTCCAGGTTACCGGAGGTTGGATTTGCGCCAGAAATGGATAGATCCTGTACCCCGAAACGGTTATTTCCACTGGCGGCAGTGCCGACAGTACCGATACTGACCGCTCGTCAATACCGATTTCCTCTTCAGCTTCACGCAGTGCAGCCGACAGAGGTGATTCATCGAAATCTTCCAGTTTTCCACCTGGTAATGCTATCTGATTGCCGTGTATGCCAAAAGGACTTCTTCTGATCAGTACTACTCTGATATTTCCATCTATATCCCTGTATACCGGTACAAGAACCGCTGCTTCTTTCATCATCTCCTGCCACTTCCGGATTTCTGAATTATCTTTTAATGTACAACATCCGACAGCTAAAGACAAGACATGCAGTGGATTTTGCTGTAAGGTTTTTCTGTGAGGGTGATGATTTACCCTGGCAAATTATCTCCCGTTATCTGATACAGCATGTACTCCGCACGCAGCAGGGAATGATTCAGAAAAATATATGTGATTTTGGATACTTTTTATATTTTCTTAATATTTTACCATTACAAAACAAATATATTATAGTTATTTTTGTTATGGTAAATTTTATTTTCATATTCTCTTTCAACCTATTACTTCCATATCGTATGAAACGAATACTGGTAATTTTCCTGACATTCATGTCACTGTTCCTGCAGAATGCCATATGTGCTCAGCAGAGTCCTCCGCGCTACAGGGAACAGGAAATTTCTCCCAGTGGAGATATGGTCATAGAATACCGATATGACTATGCAAAAGAACACCATGAGGTCTGGCTGAAATCCATTGAAGATACTCTGTCCCCCGTATTCCTCTATGAGTTCAGCAGAGATGCAAAAGTAATGGTTTCTCCCGATGAGCAATGGCTGATAATTAACAACCATATGGGCAGCGACATTTCGGAAGTGATACTGTTCAGAAAAACCACAGCATTAAAATTCACTGAGCTGAAGACTCGTAATATTTCGGGGAAAAGCTGGCAGTTCTTCTGCAGGAAAAACAAGATAACGGAACTGACGTTCCACCACCAGTACGCAGAATGCCTGATGTGGTCTTCTGATTCCAGATATCTGCTTCTGAAGCTCTCAGGATATGAGAATGGATCCAACTATGCTGACTCGTGGCTATGCATATACGATATCGAGAAAGACGCTTTTTCTACTGACTTGTCTCAAATGAACCGTAAAGCGGTCAAAGTGGAGTAAAATTCAGTTTTCCGTACCGGAAGCCTGCTGTTACACCGTGTCGTGGACTTGAAGTATAGGCTGTTGGTTTTCAGGAAAGGTAACCGTAAAAACAGTTCCTTCACCCGGCCTGCTTTTAACCGAGATTGTGCCATGATTTTTTTCCACCAGTTCTTTGCAAAGAAGCAGACCGAATCCGGTGCCGCTTTCCTTGTTCGTACCGGGAGTGGAAATGTTCTCACCTATCCTGAAAAGACGTTTCATGCTAGTTTCAGAAATCCCGACACCTGTATCGGATATCATGCAGCTGATTTTCCCCTCTCCGGAAAACGTCCTTATTGCTATCCGTCCTTCCGGGGGGGTAAACTTTATTGCGTTGGAAAGCAGATTCTGTATGACTGACTTTATCATGTTGGGATCTGCAAATATATATTTTCCGCATCTTTCATTGTATTCAAGTGAGATCTTCTTGTTAATCAGGCTGGCCATCAGCAGCTGAACCACATCCTCTATAAGCATATCAAGTCTGACATTCTCCGGTTTGATGGCAATTTTCCCCGTCTGAAGCCATGACCAGTCGAGCAGGTTATTCAGCAGGTTCTTGAGTTTCCTGGCCGAATTATTGATCTGCTCAACGATTGTATTTCTATCCTCTTCATCGATCTGAGTACTGTCTTCCTTCAGTATTTCGGACAATCCAAGAATACCCATCAAAGGGTTTCTGAGATCGTGCGCAATAATTGTAAAGAACTTATCCTTATCGGCATTGAGCTTTTCAAGTTCGGAATTGATTCGTTTAATTTCCTTTTCTGCTCGTATACGTTCTGATGCGTCGCGGAGTATTGTGAGGACAGCTTTCGAATTGCCGTAGTTTATGACGTTAATGGTAATGTCCATCAGCAGCTGTCTGCCGTCTGCATGCAACACCTGACGTGCCGACAGCACTGGTCCGTACATCTGCAGGTTGTCAGCATATGAATCATCCGGTCTGAGCATTTCTTCAGGAAACAGTGTACTGAAATGTTTACCTTTCAGCTGATCGGCCGAATAGCCGAGTATATTACTGACTGCTTCGTTGATTTCGAGTATGGTTCCATTCATACCATCAGTTATAATTATCAGGTCGAGTGCGCCATCCACCACAGACTTATATTTCTGAATTTCGGCATTAAGGTAGTCAATCCTGCCGAACAATTCCTGTATGAGTGATTCGCTGTTCTGCTTATTTATCCCGAATTCTATGTCATCTAATTTATCCATATCGTTAAGTTCATCCATCTTAAAAACCGCTCCGTGCTTCTTCATTTGAATTGAATAATGGGAATATCGCTGTAAAACCGGATATCTGGAATACGTCCTTTATGTGCTCCTTCAGCTGAGATAGCACTATTCTGCCGCCGGAAGTCTTAATTTTTTTTGCCGCCAGAAGCAGCGAGCGCAGACCGGCACTGCTGATATAATCAAGTAATGAAAAATCCACCAGGATTTTTTTATTTCCTTCGTCTATCGACGACAGCAGATGTTTTTCGAAATCTCCTGATGTATAAGTATCGAGTTTTCCGCTAACCCGGAGTATCAGAATATCTCCTGATGCTTCCTGTTCTATTTTCACAATATACTCCTTTTCTTAATCAAGTTTTTTTATGAGCGTAATTATATTTTTTCCGCCTTCATACTTATAATTGACAGTATCGATCAGATTCTTTACAAGATGCAGCCCAAGACCGCCGATCTTTTTTTCATCCAGCGGAAGCGACAGATCGGTATCGGGATGACTGAGCGGATTGAACTGCCGCGCATCATCGGTTACAATTACCATACATTCTTTCTCCGCCAGGTAAAACTCCAGATGAATACTATGTATCAGCTGATCGTCATAGCCATAGGAAATTGTATTGGTAATTATTTCATCGAGTGCCACAGTAATCGCATTGGCAGCTCTGGCAGACAGCTGATATTCCTCTGCAAAGCTGTCGCAGAGTTCTCCCAGCCTTCTTATTTCTGAAATACTGTTGAACAATTCCGCACTGAATACTTTTCTCATTCCATATAGTCCGGTATTAGTTTGATATGCCGCCATTGTATTTTAACGCCAGTGCAGTAATATCATCTGACTGGCTGCATCCCTGTGAGTAGCTATGGACGCTTTCAAACACTCCTGATACAACATCTTCAACACAGACACCCTTTAGGGAAGGGAGCAGCTGTTCGAGGCGTTTTTCCGAATATAATTCTTCTTCTTTATTAAATGCCTCGGTAACACCGTCTGTAAAAAGAAAGATGGTATCACCTGTTTTCAGATTCAGGGTATTTACAGCATAAGGAACATTGTCTATTACACCCAGCGCTATTCCGTTTGTTGTCGGTACTTCTGTCACCTCTCCGTCGGCACTCAGCACATAGGGCGGATTATGCCCGCCGTTTGCGTATTCTATCTCACCTGTTGCAGTGTTCAGTATGCCGTAAAATATAGTTACGAACATAGCTGAAACGCTTTCCAGGCATAAAAGGTTATTAACATACGCCAGGCATTCACCGGCTGAAAGTCCTTTCAAAGCTGTTGCCCTGAGAAGCGTTCTGCTGACAGCCATAAATATCGCAGCAGGAATTCCCTTACCCGAAACATCACCAATGACAAATCCCAGGCGTTCATTATCAATCATAAAGAAATCATAGAAGTCACCACCCACCTCCTTTGCAGCTTTCATCGCGGCATATACATCGAATTCAGTTTTCTCAGGAAAAGGAGGAAAAACCAGCGGGAGGATCGACTGCTGTATATTTCTGGCTACATTCAGGTCGTGCTGTATTGCCAGGAGTTCATCGTGCTCCAGCTGTGCACGGCGCAGTATTGAGAGTTCCTTTATGGTTTTTTTTATCGTGCTTTCAAGATCGTTGAAGTCAACGGGCTTCGTAATAAAATCGAATGCTCCCCTGTTCATCGCGCACCGGATATTATCCATATCACCATAAGCGGATACTATTACAGTTTTCAGCGCGGGATTTTTCAGCTCGTTAAGCTTTGCGAGCAGTGTCAGCCCGTCCATCTCCGGCATGTTAATATCGCTGAGTATTATCCCGGTATTTTTATGTTCCAGGAGTTTTGCAAGGGCTTCCAGACCATTGGAGGCAAAAACGAACTCATACTCATTTTCACGGATCTGTTTTCTGAACCGCTGCCGGATAAGTGATTCAAGATCCGGCTCATCATCGACTACCAGTATTTTCTCAGGCAAGGATAGATCTGCCATTATGTTACCTTTATTTGTAAAATAATATTTTTAAGTTTTTCAAAATCAATTGGTTTGGTCAGGTAATCATCGGCTCCGAATTCTACAGCCTTCCTGTAATTGTTCTGATCATCATAGGCTGTAATCATAAATACTTTCAGATGACTATAGCGCTCTTTTATAATCCTGAGCAGCTCGAGACCGTTCATGCCAGGCATATTGATATCCGATAATATTATTATCAGATCTGCGCCATTTGTACCGTCCAGATATTCTATGGCATTTTCGGCTGAATGACAGTACTGAAATCTGATCAGCCCTTCGCGCAGTTCCTTCTTGAACTTCTGCCTGAAGAGAGATTCAATGTCGGCTTCATCATCGACAATCATAATTTTCATAAACATTCTTCCTATAGATTATCGGGAATTCTAATAATAAACTCTGCACCCTCCCCTGCTTCAGATTCCACAAAAAGCTCTCCTTTGTGCTCCTGAACTACGATATCAAAACTCATAGACAGTCCGAGACCTGTTCCCTTGCCGGCAGGTTTGGTAGTAAAGAAGGGATTGAAGATCTTCTGGAGCACCTCCTGAGGAATTCCTTTACCGTTATCTTTAATCCTTATTTCCGCTTTCCCGTCAACTTTTTTTGCTGATACGCTGAGTACCGGACTAAATTTGTCACCCCGCTCTTTTTTCTTTTCATGAACCGAATAACATGCGTTATTGATAATATTCAGGAACACACGGCTGATATTCTGAGGAACACAATTCATAGGGTGGAGAGAATCATCATAGTCGGCTTCAATTTTCACATTGAATGTAGAATCCTGAGCCCTGTATCCGTGATATGCCAGGTTGACATACTCTCTGAGAAGCGCCGCGATATCCGTTTTCTGCATCTCACCGCTCTTCCCGCGCGAATGCAGCAGCATTCCCTTTACAATACTGTCGGCTCTTTTTCCGTGTTCATTTATTTTTTTTACATTATGTTCGAGATCGTTCAGGAGCTCAAAAACATATTCTGCAGCTTTTGGCTCAAACTTATCGCGACTGGAGTTGATTTCCTCGCCTATCTCCCGGACCAGGTCAGCAGAAAGGTCAGCAAAATTGTTTACAAAATTCAGCGGGTTTTTTATCTCATGCGCAATACCCGCTGTCAGCTGTCCCAGAGATGCCATTTTTTCAGCCTGGACAAGCTGCGCCTGGGCTTCTTTCAGTTCATTATGTGCACGGTTAATATTTTCATAAGCATATGCATTGTCCAGAGCTATGGCAATTGAACTGGCAAGATTTGAGATAATATCCAGATGGAACTGTGTATATGCATTCCTATTATAACTCTGTACGGATATTGTACCTATAACCCTGTCTTCTACAATGAGCGGGTAATAAATCATCGAGGATGAATAGGTTCCTGCTTTCGGTGTAATACGCTGCGATATATAATTATGGTATTCCGTATCAACATCATTCATATATACCGGCTGCTTGTGTTCGACGCACCACACGGCAAACCTGTTCTTGTCTTCCATACTGAAACTGAACTCTGGCAGTTTTTCCCCGTTCTCAATTGAAAGCCTGCAGTCCAGCATGTTTCTGTCCTCGTCATAAAGCAGTATAAGAAATATTGTCGCATCAAGTAGCGAACTGATACTGGAGTAGACCATATCAAATATTATTTTTATATCGAGTGTTGAAGTAATCTTTTTCCCGATCTCGCTTAAAGTCTTGATATTGCGAAAGGCTTCATCGATCTGCAGGTTCTTATTATTCAGTTCCTGTGTACGCAGGCTGACCTTCTCCTCAAGTGTCCTGCTGTATTCTTCAACCTCCATTTTTGCATTTTTCAGCTGTATTATATTATTGCGCAGCTCGTGCTGCATATGAATAAAACTTCTGTTCAGGTTACCGATTTCATCGGAGGTGTGAATTTCGGGAAGCTGTATCTCAAATTCGCCTTCGGCGATCTTATGAGCTGCTCCTGCAAGCCTGCGCAGAGGGCGTGTTATTGACCCCGAAACAATCACAATCACCAGCAGCAGAAAAAAGCCGCCGATGGTCCCCAGAATTAGAACTGTCCTGTTCAGGTTGTTGACATCGGCCATGATCTCATCGACAGGATATACTATACCAAGAGACCATCCGTTTACTTTCACCGGTGAATATGCAATCCAGCTTGCCTTTCCGTTCATCATGTTGATGTAGCCGAATTTTGCGACACCTGCTTTACCTGCAATCATATTGCGTCCCATCTGCCGCATACCAGGATAATTCTTCTCTTCGGCCAGACTGAAAATGGATTCGTTCATTATCAGATCCTTTCTGGGATGGGTAACTATACGTCCCGAGCGTGATATCAGGAATGCATATCCGGTGCGGTAAACCTTTATGGAAGAAACTATCTTCTGCAGCCAGGTCAGTGATATATCAGCAGTAATTATACCGGCAAACCTTCTTTTGCCTTCAGATTTGATATAAAACGGAACAGAATAGGTCGACATTAGTATATCCCCGCCGCCTTCATCAAAATATGGTTCGCTCCATAAACGGCGGTTAAGTTCTTTGGGTATCTGATACCAGTCACTTTTTGTATAATCATACCTGGGACTTTCCAGACCGGTCACAAATATACTGCCGTCTTTTTTATAACAATACGGAGCAAAATATTTACCGGAAGTGAAGGATTTTCCAGGAGATGAGTATTTACCCGAACTTAGTATTCCAGGTTCAAAGGCAATTGCAGCACCAAAAACCTCGTCATTATTCTCAACTATCTGACGCAGATACCGGAGTATTTTCTCTTTTGAACAGTCAGAGCCTTCGAGCACTATAGCAGTGGTTTCAGGTACTTTAGTCACGGCAACTAATATTTTTTCAACCTTATTGACAGTATTGTTGGTAAGGTTTTCAGCGCTCTCTTCTATATTCCGCACCAGGATGTCGCGCGATACATAATAGTTGTAAAGAAATATGGCCAGAAAAATGAATGAACATGCCGAAAATATCAGCAGTATCATCTTAGAGGCAAGTCCCCTTCCGGACAGGAGTTTATTAATCATCTGTCGAGCTCTCCGGCTTTATAGAATTCTTTGAATCGCGGAATATTATCAATAAGTCCGTACTCCTTAAGTTTTTGGCAAACGAGCATATAATCCTTTTCACTGAGTATTTCAAATTTCTCCTTTATTGCACCAGGGAAAATCAGATCCTTCATTCTTAAGAGCATCCATTTTTCATGAGACCGGCTTGCCATATATTTCCCGGCTTTAATATAACTCATTACACATTTAATTGCACGCTCCGGCTGCTTAAACGCCATTTGCCACCCTTCCAGAGTGGCCCTGACAAAGTCCCGACACAACTGCCGGTCACGTCTGAACAGCTCCTCACTGCAGTAAATTCCTTCTTCGGGAAAATTCAGCCCATGATCGGACAGGAAAAATGATACCAGCTCGTTTTCGTTAAGTCCGGAATTAACTATAGTATGGTATTCATTGTACCACATTGCAGAGGTCACATCTACTCCGTCCATAAGGAATAGATTGACCGAGGCACCAAGAGGCACTGTGGTTACCTGTATGTTATACTTTTTAAAAAACGACAGCGGCTGAATGGAAAAATCCCCGCCCCAGATTCCCACTTTCTTTCCCTGCATGTCCTGTATGCTCTTTATCCCGCTCGATTTTTTTGCTATCAGCATCAATGCCGAATGGTTAATCAGCTGAGTAATGTTCACAATTTTGACGCCCTTTTCCCTCAGCTGAACCGCGTTCGTCAGCCACAGCGAGGCAAAGTCAACTTTACCATTCTCAAGAAGTACTGTGGATGGATTGTCAGGTCCCCCTGGGACTATTTCCAGATCGATGCCGTATTTTCTGTATATACCCAGGTCATGAGCCATATAGTATCCGGCAAACTGTGCCTGTGCCTTCCAGTGAGCCACGAACCTGACTTTTCTCAGTTTTTCCTGTGCAAATCCGGACTGGTACAGGCAAATAAACAACAGTATGAACAGGCAATTCGTTTGAAACAGACTTATTGCGGTCATTGATCTTACAAATTGTTTTAACCCTGTCACATAATTCCGGCTGCTAACATGACTCTGCAGCATCAGTTTTAACATTTTACAGGTATTCCTTTTTAAGATCTGTGAGAAATTCTTCTGTGAGCTTTTCCTTTTTACGGAGTTCTGCAAATTTATCCAGCAGGTCATCTGTCGTAAGTCTGTTCTTTTCAGCTTTTGATATATTGTCAATTATCCTGCCCTTGTACATCATTATTGTCCTAGTGCCCAGCTCAAGGGCCTGCTGCATACTGTGTGTGATCATGACTGCAGTAAGGTTATTTTCGCCGATGAACTTATCGGTAAGTTTAATCACCTGTGATGCAGCCTTCGGATCAAGTGCGGCAGTATGTTCATCCAGCAGCAGCACCTTCGGGCGGTTGATCACTGACATCAGCAGTGTAAGTGCCTGACGCTGTCCCCCGGAAAGCGAACCGATGAGATTATCCATCCTGTCCTCGAGCTGCATTTCGAGTGCTGCAACTTCATCTCTGAGTTTCTTCCTGAGCCTGTTCAGGCTGAATACCGGGTACTTTCTCCTGCCGCGGAAGTATGCCATCAGCAAATTCTCTTCTATAGTCATATCCGGAGCAGTTCCGCTGAACGGGTTCTGAAAGACGCGCGAAACATATGCCGCTCTCTTGTAATCCGGAGTCCTTGTAAAATCCCGGTCGTATATCCGTATGCAGCCGGTATCGGGTAATATTGAACCGGCTATCATGTTCAGCAGTGTACTTTTTCCCGAACCGTTCGTACCAATGATTGTCAGAAATTCACCCTGCCTTATTTCCAGGTCTATCTCCTGCAGAGCTTTTACCTCGTTAATGGTTCCGGCATTAAAAGTTTTATTCAGATCAGTAATACTGATCATTATTCCGTCTTGCATCCTGGCCTCAGTATTGTAGTTTCAGATTATTTTACAGTTCTGGCCGCTCCCTTTATTATATCCTCCGGTAACCGGACGTTCATCTGTGCAGCCATTTTAAGATTTATATTGTATTGCTCAGGTACATACTTTTCTATAGCTGTCTTTGAAACATCAGTACCCCTGATCACTCTTTCAAGCAGCTTTGCTCCGTTTACACCGACCTGGTAATAATTTGCTCCAAGGGATATGAACGATCCCGAAAACACGTCGGCAGGATTGTTTGTAAAGAAAGGAATATTTCTCTTCAGCAGCTTTGGAGAGATCAGAGGAATTGCGACCTGTACCGTTATGTCGCCGGATGCCAGAAAAATATCTATTTTTTCGTTTATCAGTGAATTCAGCGCGTCATCTACATCGTTCGTTGAGCTGACTGTTCTTTCAATCAGTATAAAATTATACTTTTTTGCAGCGGCTCTCGCCATTTTTGTGCATATCTCAGAGTTCTTCTCCGATGAATTCCAGATTATACCAATGCTCTTTGCTCCCGGGAATAACCGCCTCATCATCTTGACTGTAGTTTCCACCGGCTGAGGTGTAGCGAGTCCGGTCAGGTTCGACTGGTGCTGAGCGAATGAAGCAGCAACACCCGAGGCAACCGGATCAGTTACCGCACAGAACACATGTGGAATTTTCTTATTGGAATTTGCCATTGACTGAAGTGACGGTGTGGTAATGGTAAAGACATAGTCAAAATTCTTTGATACAACGTCCTGTGAAATCGACTGCTGAGTACCGAAATCTGCGTGCGCATTGTATCGCTGTATGGAAAGTTCGTACTCATTTTTCAGTCCTGACTGCGCTATCTCTTCGAGAGCACCCTTTGCAACTTCCTCATTCAGGACATTTTCCGAGAACTGTACAAAGGCAAGCCGGACTTTTTTCTTAGCTGCTGATTTTCCGGTATTCTTTCTTTTCAGCACGCTGTTCTCAACTTCTGCATTCACCATTTTTTTCACATCATCCGGAATGCTGACACCCAGTTTCTTTGCAGCATCATAATTGACTCCGATCAGTTCCGACTTGTATTTTTCAAATGGTATGGCAGAGGGCTTTTCACCTTTTATTATTCGGTCCACAATAACGGCCGTCTGTATTCCGCTTACTACATATTCGTATCCGTCGACGGCGAGAACGCCATCCTGCAGTCGCTCAACATCACCGGTAAACACCGGAATATGAGCCGCAGATGCGGCTTTCAGCACAGATTCAAATGCCGAGTATACGGTAATATCAGGAACGAGAAAAATTGCATCGGGTTTTTTTGCAGTAAGGGACAAAGCCGCCTGATATACATCTCCTGAACCATTCACGGTTACGGTATTCAGAGATATATCCTTATATTCCTTCAGGACATTCTGCAGCACCTGAAGATTATGCACAGAATTTACAAATGTAGGATTATACATAGTACCTACATTAAGCGGACCCGGATATATACTGCGCATTATTTTTACCAGTCCGGCTACAGGCATTGTCCCGTACGTACCGGTTACATTCGGCAGATGATCTTCAGCAGTCTTTCCAGCGCCCAGCTTGAACGGTTCTGCCACAGTAGCAAAAACGACAGGTTTATTCCTGATCTTATTTATAGCCACCTGCGTTGATGCAGAGGATATGGTCAGGAAAATATCTACCTGCTTGTTTATCAGATTGTCAACTATAGTATTAATCGTGGGTATATCACCGTTTGCATTCATTTCAATGAATTCGCAGTTATATCCCTCCTCGTAACCCAGTTCCTTCATCTTTTGGTAAAAACCTTCCCTGGTCTTTACAAGTATATCGCTGTCGTTAGGCATAATAATGCCTATTCTGGTTATCCTGACATCTTTGCTGCCGAACAGAAAATATCCGGACGGAATGAGGACAGCGAGCAGCAAAACTGCGGCTACCACATAGCCTCTCCTTTTCTTTCCACTTAACCACGCGGCCGTTAACGATGGTGAAGACAGCTTCCTTTTACCAGTCAGAATACCGGATGTGATAAGTGTAATTAGTACGAATACTGCAGTGATCAGTTTCAGATCATTAGGATTGAGCCCGATATACAGAGCAAGTGCAACCATAAAGCGAAATACAATCGAACCGATTATCACACTCAGTATCTTCAGATAAATGGACCTGTGTTTTATGAGTGCTTCACCTATTATAACTGCAGCAAGACTGAATACAACCGATCCGACACCCATGCCAATATCAGCAAATCCCTGATACTGAGCAATAAATCCTCCGGAGAGACCGATGAAAGCGTTGGATAGCATTATGCCGAATATTTTAATCGCACTGTCGTTTACACCGTTGGCCATCACCATAACCGGGTTGCTCCCGGTTGCACGCATTGTAATGCCAAGATCAGTCTTGAAGAATAAAGATATAAGCAGCCAAACGATCAGAAGCAGGCACAACAGGCATACTGCCAGCCATACTTCTGAAGCGAGTCCCGGATTAATTTGCGATATATAAGATGTAAATACCGGGACATTCAGAAGCGGTATGTTGGATTTATCCATGATCCTGAGATTGATAGAATACAGACCGGTCATCACAATGATACCTGCCAGCAGTCCGTTAATCTTAAATTTTGTATGAATGAATCCCGTAAAGAAACCGGCTGCAGCACCGGCCAGGAACGAAAACATAAGTGCAAAAACCGGATCCATACCATGAACGAGCAGCACCGATACTACTGCTGCACCGGTAGTAAATGATCCTTCCACGGTTACATCGGGGAAATTATATATCTTATACGTAATGAATGTTCCTATAGCCATAAATGCATACAGGAATCCCAGATTAACTGCGCCAATCCATAAATCCATTGTTTACTCCAGATCAATAATTGCGATTAAACCCCTCTTGAAGCGGGACTTGCCGAGCAGGTGCTGTATTTTGGAAACGGAAAGCTCCCTGACCACCCTGCTGAGTTCAGAATCGAAATCTTCGGGTTTTTTGCTGACGAATCCCTTTTCAAATATACCTGCATGTATGTGATAATCTGATCCTTCTGAAAATACAGATGCATATTCTTCATTAATCACTGTCTTATCCCTGGCAACCAAACCTGCACCCGCAATAATGTGGTTGCTGAAGGCGGGCTCCAGAGGAAAGTTAATCCAGTCGGCAAAATTTTCGTGATCAAATATCTCTCCGGATGAAGGTTTGTTTTCCTTTATAGGAATTTTCTTCAGATTCATTCCCAGTATACCCGCACTTTCCATCAGCAGGACAATACCGGTCAGATCCGTTTCTGCCAGCGATTTGGCAAGTTCTGTTATCTGAGCAAGCGTAACCGGTTCATCCTCATCTATACGTATGACTGAAGAATATTCACCGCTGAAACCGAATCCGTGCAGGAACTGGTACCTGAGCGAAAGTGCATTCAGATCCCCGTATATAAAATCCACGGCGGAGTTTTTTATGGCAGGATAATTAAAAAAGTTTTTCTTCAGAATCAGTGTTTCTCCAAAAAGGCTTTTGTACTCATCATAACACTCTCCCAGAGCAGCAAGGCCGGTACCGAACATCACAGAGGCATGATCCAGCTGAACGACATCGGTTTCGTCATAACATGAGGCGGCCAGTTTCTGGCAGTTCCCGAATACCGCTGCCTTCCCATTTTTACCGTTGTATTTTTTAATTTCTATATGAATTCCGTTAAGAGTCAGTTCTGATGTCCGGGATTCCGAACAATCCTCACCGGTCATTGAAGCAAGCTCTGCCGGTGTCTGAGCATGCTTGAATATAGAAATGAATCCGCTGATCCTGAAAACTTCCTTTACAATATCCGGCATGTTGAACAGCACTATCTCGCCGCTGATTTGCCTGAGCGTTTTCTGAACTGACAGAAATATTCTCAGACCCGCACTGCTTATATAACTAACAGAAGTAAGATCCGCGACAAGAATCCTTTCGCCTCCCGATGTAAGGCTCAGGAATATCTTTTCTATTTCAGGAGCACTTTGTCCGTCAATCCGTCCGTTTAGTACAATCCGGACATAGTTAAGGTGTTTTTCACAACTAATTTCCGCCATTAGGACCCCACTATTTATAGTAAATGTATAGTGCAAGAGACACTATGTCAGTATTTCCACAGTGAAATGAAATGAGAATGGAACAGGTTTGTTTATCATTTGGCAACCATTTTTCATATCCCCCAAATGGTATAATGATAACAATCCGTCGTCAAAAATAGCAAGTTCAGAACGAATTTACAAATTGAAAACGTTCCGGGTATAAAAGTTCGCAGTTTTATTTACTGAAGTGAACGCGTCATAAGTTTTACAGATTCAATGAATAACGGGTTCCAGACATCCCATGAATGTCCCCCGTCAATAATCCTGAGCTCGGCAGGTATTTTCAATTCCTTGTGTAGTTTCTGATAAAGCAGAACCGTCTGCATCTCAACATTATATTTCATACCTTCTTCATTGTTCCAGTCATCGTCACCTGCTCCGATAAAGAAAAACACTTCCTGACCTTTTTTCATGTAAGTTTCAAGTGCTGCGGTGTAGTTCAACTGTCTCCATCTTTCAATGTCAAACGGTTTACCAAAGGCTCCGGTTGTTCTGGCGCTGCTGCCCCCAGGAGGCTCCTCATTATAGAGTGCAGGTGAAAATATCGCGCAGGCACAGAACAGATCGGACCAGGCAAGACCATATCTCAATGCACCGTATCCGCCCATGGAATATCCCGCAATCATTCTGTCATTTCTGGAATCCTTTGTTCTGAAACATGAGTCGATCTGAGGTATAAGATCTTTGATTACTGCCGATTCGAAAGCTTCGTCTGAGTCGACCCACCAACCGCGTTTTCCTGAGGGAGTAACAGCAATAACCGGTGGTACAATCCGGCAATTGATTAGTGAATCGAGTATTTTGTAAGCACCGTTCCAGGCGTTTTCGTCATCACCATTGCCATGCAGCAAATATATAACAGGATAAGATAAGTTTACTGAGTCATACCCTGTTGGCAGAAATACAGTATATTTCCAGTCTCTTTTAAGATGAGGCGAATACATCTGTTCTTGTTTTATCTCTCCGGCAAATACACAGCCGGAAATTGCCAGAGCCAATATAAATATTTTGTAAAATTTCATAATTCTTTTCCGAATAAAATATAATAATTCTGAATATTGATTCCTGGATGGCTACTTTACATATAGGATACAAATCAATTCATAATTCAAATCAATTCATAATTCAAATCAATTCATAATTCAAATCAATTCATAATTAAAAGTTCAGAATTTTATTGAAGCATCCGCAATTATTACATTACACTCATTTAATCAGTCCCGCAAGACGGCATGACAGATCATACACGTCCAGGCCCTTTGTAAAAGGCAGACATATTCCTGCGGGATAACGTGTTTTTTCCTTCCATTGATACGGTATTTTTTCCGCACCATTCAGCGCTCCCAGTACGGCTCCGACAACCGCACCTATAGTATCTGCATCGCGTCCGAAATTTCCAGCATATATTATTCCCTTCCTGAAGTCGCCTTTAGTCATCATTAGTACTGCAAAAGCTTCGCAGACAGCTTCAGGCACAGCAGCTTTATATGTGGACCAAAGTTCGTTATGAAGCGGCATCCACATCTCTTCCATACTAATATCCTGAGATACAATCTGTTTAACTTTCAGCATATTATGTCTGAACCATGAGCCTTCGGGGGCACAGTTCATTGCCGCATCAAATATCTCGTCAAGCGAAGCATCTACCATAGCAAGTGACACTGCAGCTGCAACCGCCTGAGCGCCCCAGATGCCATCACGCCAGTGACTAATACAGGATTCCGTTTCGGCCAGTCTTGCCGCTTTTTCCGGTTCCCCGGCGCATATAATTCCAATCGGAGTAATGCGCATAGCCGCACCGTCACTTATGTTGTATGCGTTATATTTGCCAGATTCAGGAGGCATGATTCCTCTTTTTATATTCGCCATTCCTTCTATCTCGCTTGATCCTCCGCGTTTCAGTTCCTTATTTGGACCGACATATTTCACCCATGAGTCTACAACATGTTCAATTGTCAGTTCTCCCCTGCATTCCAGAAGTGTCTGTGCGGTCAGAAGTGCAAAATCTGTATCATCTGTACTCGGTACAACTCCTTCGGGAAAGTCAGTCGAAATCCCGTACATAAAATGGTTCTCTGGAGTTCGTGCTGCATCTCCGAAAGAATCGCCGATTGCATGGCCGATCAATGCACCATATGCTTTATCTATTTTTAATTCTTCATTACAGATCAGATCATTTTTCGAGATCATTTTATCCTCCGGTATTTTGTCACATTATTTTACTTTCTTATACTTTCCAGAACACTCAACGTCCTTTCAGCAAGCGCAGTTAAAGAAGAATTATCAAACCCCCTCAATGAACTTCTTATCCTGTCATTGAGCGGACTGATCCATATTCCCGGGAGCCCTCTGAACCCGCACATTGTACCAATTACCGATCCGACAGTTGCTGCATCACTGTCAGTATCCCACCCGCCCATTACGGTATTTGTTATTGCAGAAGAATAATCGCCGCCGGAGTAAACCAGCGCAGCAGCAATAAGAGCTGTATTGTTGACCGAATGAACCCAGAAATAGTCACTATATTTTTCTTCAAGGTATCCCAGGATTTCCTCCCAGTCAGCAGAATTTTGAGCCAGGCTCATTCCATATTCCACTGCATGGTGTATCCTGCAATCCTCAGGAATAAACTCAAGAGCCTCTTTAAGAATGAGTATGACATCGCCGTGTACAAACGCCAGTGAAATGCAGGCGGCAAAGAACATCGATGCAAAAATGCCGTCACGCGTATGGCTAAGTGATGCATCGTTAAAAGCCATGCGCGCTGCCTTCAGTGGATTTCCCGGCGAAGCCCATCCGAAAACATCCGCCCTTATCATTGCTCCTATCCATTCACGGTACGGATTCCTGTAAAGCGGTACTTCATTTATCGGGCGCAGCAGTAAAAGATTCAGGTAAGCCACCCTCTCCGCAGTAAAAGTTGAAAGTACAGGCATATTGTTCAGCCATACGTCTGCAACATTATCCGTGGTAAAGTCCCCGCCGTATTTTTCCAAAAGATGCAGGTTCAGCATAGCATAGTTCATATCATCATCTTCTGTCATACAGACTATGTTTTCCCTCAGACTCTCACTGCCGCTGTGTCTGTTCCAGGGATATTTTTTCAGCAGTTCTTCAGGAATTCCTTTGTCAGTTATATAATATTCCAGAGGCCAGCTGTTATTAGATTCAAGTATTTCCCTTATAACATTACGTCTGTACTTTTCAACGGGTTTTCCAAGCAGGCAGCCTGCAGCGCGGCCATTCCATCCGCCCAGTATTTTATCCCGCAGTACATCAGCAGAAACTGAATAGAAAGGGACTGATCCCTTATTATCCAGAAATTCCTGAATATATTTATTATTATAGATCGGTTTAATTTCTTCCAGTTCATTCAGAAATTTTCCTATGCTATTTCGCAGACTTCTCAGATCTCCATGTTCGGTTTTCAGCCTTTGGAGACGGTCTGAAAGCTCTTCTATTCGAATCCCCTCATCAGCCAGCTGAAGCAGTTCAAATTCTGCAATCTGTTCGGGTCTTATCCATGATATATCCATAACTGCCTCATATTTTTATCTGATAGTCTGCCTGAACCATGGAATTAAGTTCCGAAGCAATGTTCAGGTACCTTTTGCCTTTTAGAGACGGAATACATATCCCCCTCAGTGAAGTCAGACTATCCGTCCACGATGGAGGTATTTCGCTGTCGTTAACCGCTCCACACAAAGCACCTACAAAGGCAGGCACAGAATCAGCAGTTTTAGCAAGCGATGCTGCCGCCAGAATTCCGTCTGTGAGAGTGGCTTTTACTAACCTGAAAATTGAAAGTGTCAGTGCCAGATTATCTACAGCCGTCGTTCCATAATTATATGAATGTTCTATTATCTCATCATTCAGTAAAGGAAGCGCCTGGAATACAGAATCACATTTTGATGCAATTGCCAGTGCTTCAGTTACTTTCAGTCTGATCCAGCTGTTCTCAGGAAGCTGCGCGACAGCTGCAGAAATAATACTATCTATTTCATTACCGGCACATGCGGTACTGACAGCTGCAGACATAGCCTGAGCAGCCCACACACCGTCATACGCATTTGTAACCGATGCTTCCAGTGCTGTGTATTCTGAGGCTTTCTGCGGCCTGCCGGCGTATAATGCTCCAATTGGAACAGCCCTCATCATTGCACTGTCATCAAAAAAATGCGGATTATCGTTTCCGGTTACTGGCGGTACTTTTCCTTTCCTGATATTTTCCAGTGCGGCTATAATAGCCACGCTTCCGGTAATCTTATCTTCACTTCCAGCCAGTTCATTCCAGGCTTTAAGGTGCGACTGGTAGTCGTAAACTCCATTATTTTCAATCAGCTTCAATGCAGTAAAGGCAGCCCATTCTGCATCGTCTGTACAGGAAAACTTGAAGGCATCTGCAGGGTTGTTCAGTGAAAACGGAAGGTTGGGTCTGATGATACCCGCATCTTCTGATTCCGCGTCTATTTCCCTTCTTAGTCTGCGCGTCCAGAAAGGAAGTTCGTTGCTTCTGTGGTACATGGCCTGCCAGCTGATAGCATCACCGGCAGCCAGCCCCAGCAGTGAGTTTTTGGTTCTTTGGTATGACATATTCATAATTGTTTTACAAGTGTAATTAGTTTATCGGCAGTTTCTTTAATGTCCAGATCCCTGACCCTTTCGATACACAATCCCTTTGATGCTTTAATAACCCTGGTCCATTTTTCAGGAAGTCTGGAACAACCGGCAGCGGCTCCTGAAACAGCTCCGGCAATTGCAGCAATTGTATCGGTATCGCGGCCTATATTTACACCTCCCAGAACAGATGGTACAAACTGACCACCGGTAGCTGCCAGAATTCCAAAACAAAGTCCGACTGCCTCCGGTCCCAGATCTGCCCAGTGATAGTATGAGCAGGCGATGTTTCTGTGCAGTTTAGCGAGTACTTCATCATAACTGGCCGGTATCTCATCTGATGTAATGCTGTTTTCAGAGTAAAACTTATATCCCGTTTCAATTGCTTCATTAAGTGCCCTTGAAGTCCAGCTGTTATCAGGAATCGCACTGAGTGCAGAGCGGAATATTTCATCCAGTCCGGCTCCGCCCATGGCTGATGCTATTGCTGCAGCAACTGCCTGGCCGCTGTAAATTCCTTCGGCTGTATGTGTAACCGAGCCGTCCTCGAGCGCCAGATCTGCTGCTTTCTGCGGTTCACCAGGATAAATTATTCCAAATGGAGCCACGCGCATTGCAAGACCGTCACTCCAGCTGTGTGAATGCATACCAGAATAAGGCGGCTGCAATCCTTTGCGAAGATTGGTAATTGCCATCATTTCACTAAAGCCTGCACCTTTGAAGGCACCCTGGCGTACAGCGATGTATTTAAGCCACTGCTCAGCAATTATTGCAGAGTCTGTCTGCCGGCCATAATCAAGAAGTATCAGAGCATTAAACAGGGCAAACTCCGTATCATCACTGCCTGCGGGTTCATCTGTCAGAAAATCATTAACAAAACCAAACTGCCGCTTTATTTCTTCAGGGGACTTTCCCTCTGTCTTTACACCAAGTGCATCACCAATTGCCAGACCCATCAGGCATCCTCTTGCTCTGTCTTTCAGAGTGTCATGAACGGCAGAGCGTTCTTTATTGCTATTGTCCTGGTGACTGATTTCATTATCCATTTTATTTCCGGTTTTTATATCTGCTTAGAACGTATTCACTTTCAGATTCGATTCTTTCTTTCAATTCAGGCAGAGACATTCTGCCCGAAAAATATTCCTGAAAAACAGGATTGGCAACCCGTCCTTTCCATTCAGAAAATCCTGGGACACTGAGCCAGGGTCCCATTCTCAGATTATCTATCATGGAAATGCACGTTGCCCAGCCGGTATTTTCATCGTTGAACTCCGGCATCTTTCTGCACGATATTCTGCAGGGATTCATCCAGTCGCTGAGCGCAAGTTTTTTCATATTCTGACGACTCAGGAAAAACTCTATGAACTCAGCCGAATCTTTTTTTCTTTTCGAGCCGGCAGTAATACTGAGCGTCTGTGTATTGGAACCCTGATGGGCTGTAACTTCCCTGACCGGCTCAAGTACTCCCCATCTGAACGATTCCGGAGCATTCTCAACTATCTGCTGACGGCCCCAGGTTCCGATCCCAATAAGCATTGCAAACTTGCCAGAATAAAAAGAAGGAATGATCGATGAACCGCTTGAGCTTACGGCCAGAGGTGAAATACATTTATACTTGTAAATCATATCATGTATGGTTGTAAGCAGTCTGGTTTCGGGTTTTCCTACTCTCACTGCATATGAACCACCTGATTTATAAAAATACTCTCCACCGCAACCGAGAGTAAGATTGATTATAATATTAGCCGAACTTTTCAAACCAATTGCGGCTCCGTACCTGTCAGGTTCACCGTCACCATTCGTATCTTTTGTGAGTTTTACTGCTGCATCTTTCAGATCATTCCATGACCATGGATGCTCCCTGTCCGGAAGTTTTATGTCGTTCTTTTCAAATATCTCCTTATTATATAAAACAATGAGCGATTCGAACAGAAATGGCACACCTATTATCCTGCCATTATCCAGAGTAACAGATTCCCAGGCCTGCGGATAAATATCATTCTTTAAGCTGTCGCTCAGATACGGCCTGAGATCAGTCAGATTTCCGCGTCTCCCAAAATCATGCAGCATCGATGCTTCATACTGGAATACATCGGGTACATCTCCTGTTTCGAAAGAGGTAAGGAGGTAATCGTATATAGCAGACCAGTTTGCCTGAATATACTCGACCTGTTTGTCAGGATGCAGCTGGTTCCATTGCCTGATGATCTCTTTATTTGCGATGAGCGACTGTTCCTGCCACGCCAGACTGACGAACCGAATTTTGTTACTTCCTTTTTTCCTGGGCATAAGGACAATTACCAGCACACACACTGAAGCAATCAGTACTGCCTTAACTATGAGCGAAAATGATTTCATCTACTCCTTCACTCCTCCCGTCATAAGACCTTCGGCAAACCAGTTCTGAAGGAATGCGAACAGTATAAGCGAAGGTATGGTAGAGATGATGCTGGCTGCAGCGAGCGGTCCCATGCGCGCCTGACCTTCCATGCCTGTAAACCTCGACAGATCTACCGGCAGTGTTATAAGCTCCTGACTTTTCATAAGGACAAGCGCAAAGAAAAATTCATTCCAGGCTGATATAAAGGCAAACAATGCAGTTGCTCCCAGCGCCGGCAGCAAAAGCGGCATTATAATCCTGAAAATAATGTCCTTTCTGGTTGCTCCGTCAATTGCTGCAGCTTCTTCCAGTTCCACCGATATCCCCTTCACATATCCCTGGAGCATCCAAAGCACAAACGGCATCGACCAGACTACATACACGAGACTCAGTCCCATTATAGAATCGGTAAGTCCTATCATTCGCAATATTATATATAACGGTATCATAATTATTATCACAGGAAATATCTGTGAAGTCAATATCCATCCCATAAAGAACTTGTTCATTACTGACCTGTAGCGTACAAGCGCATAGGCAGCAGGCATGGATATGACAAGTACAATTACCGTTGATATCAGCCCGACCTGAAAACTGTTGAGCATACTCTGCATAATTGACTGTTCGGTCAGCACTGTGTTATAGTGTTCAAGTGTGGGATTTTCAGGAATAATGTACGGAACCCCGGAATATATTTCCGGTGTGGGCTTAAAGGAAAGCGAGACAGCCCATAGCAGCGGGAATGCCAGAAACACCACATATAACGTCAGAAGAATTTTCTTCAGTATATAAAAAATTCCCTTCTTTATTTTACCGCCGGAAGTCACTTTGCAACCCTCTCCCTGAATTGATTTCTGAGATAGAAAAACAGAACTACAGATATTGCCAGCACCATTACATTTCCGATTGCTGCTGCATAACCTACATTCCCGTATCTGAATGCTTCTTCATATGCGGCCAGCATAGGCAGGCGCGTCAGTCCCCCCGGTCCCCCCTGAGTTAATACCCACACCAGTCCGAACGTATTGAAATTCCACATAAATGACAAAGAAACTATTGAAGCAATTATAGGTTTCAGAACCGGAAGAGTGATATGCCTGAATTCCTGCCATGAGTTTGCACCATCAAGTCGTGCGGATTCATACAGGTTTTTCGGAATTGTCTTCAGTCCTGCCAGCAAAAATACTGCAGCTTTCGGCATTTCTCCCCATATACCGACAACTATGATAGATGGAATTGTATATGAAAAACTGTTCAGCCAGTTGACCGGATGGGATATAAGTCCGGCAGCAGAAAAAAGATAATTAAATATTCCCGTATCACTGTCATACATCAGACGCCACATAATACCCCTTATTACAGGAGGCATAGCCCACGGAATAAGAATGAGCACCCTGGTAAATGAATCGAACCGGAACTTCTCATTGAGCAATAACGCCAGTCCGAGTCCAAGAATTATCTGCCCCGCAGTTACAGTGAGTGTCCATATAAAACCGACCTGAAAAGACTTCCAGAAATACCTGTCACCCAGCATATAAATATAATTGTCGAAATAATTAAATTTTATTTCTGACCCGAGCCTGTAATCTGTAAAGCCCAGATATATGCCGCGAAGTATGGGTACTACTGATAACAACAGTACCGGAACAAGGACAGGCAGAAGCAGCTGAAGCTGCCCCTGCCCTGAATCTTTACCGTATCTGCCGGTCTTACGTGGTGAGAACAATTATCATCCCTTTGTGTTACTTCAAAAATAACATTTTTTTGGCTGAACTGAATCCGGCAGTTTTTAACTCATACACATAGATTCCGGCTGAAAGTCCTGAGGCATCAAAGTTTACAGTATGAACGCCAGAGCTGTAGAAGCCCTCAGCAGCTACCCTTACCATCTGACCCAGAACATTATAAACCCTCAATTGTACATCTGCTGCTTCCGGCAAGGAGAACCGGATTACAGTAGAAGGATTAAACGGATTCGGATAGTTCTGCATCAGTGCAAATTCAGACGGGTTCAGATTTCCATTTTCTTCAACACCGGTAACCAGATCATTTGAAAATATCGATAGACCATCGCCCTTTACCGCAGCATAAACTACGCCGTTACTTACCGCCAGTCCTCTGACAGACGATGTGTTTTTGAAATATGCAATTTCAATAAGAGCAAGCGGGTTGGTTAAGTCAAAGACCCGCACACCGTTTTCCTCTGCAGCAACGTATGCGTAATTATTTTCTACGATGACAGAACCATCCCAGCTTGCTCCGGAGTAGACAGAATGTTTGAGTACCGGTTTGTTAAGGTCAGAAATATCAAAAACCTTCAGCGTATCGAAATCCGGTACCAGCAAATAGTTTTTGTAGATGCACATACCGGCAGTACCAGTCTTCAATGCACCAGTTTCACCCTTCATTACAGGTGAAAGTGGATTTGAAATATCGTATAGTTTTATGTTTGAATAATCCGATACAGCAGCAACATTGCCCGAAACGCATACCCCTTCGCCATAATGCTTAGATGCACTTTTTACCCATACAGGATTTGCAGCATTTGTTGCATCAATGATTGCAATACCCGAATCACTTGCTGCCACAAACACATAGTTGCCGCTTATTGCGATACCTCTGGCGCGCGGTGTCTGTATGGTTGTGATCTCAGCAAGAGCCTTGGGATCTGCTGCGTTAATGACTCTGACTCCGCCATCGCGTGCGGCTACAAACGCTATTTTATCTTTTACCACTACCTGACGCGAATCACCCGATATAGCAATCTCTCCGAGAAGAGAAGGTGATGATGGTACAGATACATCCACAACACGAAGCCCCGCCGAACCATATGCGACATATGCTTTGTTGTCACCTGCAAACACTCCATACGCTGTGCCCGTAGCAGGAGCAAGAATTTCCAGCGAGCTTTTTAATACAGGGACGGATGGATTTGCAATGCTGATACACTGCAGGCCTGAATTAAGATCTGCAACATAAACATGTTCTATTCCTACCCAGAGGCTTACAGCCCTGTAGTTCATTTTCATAGCTGATTTTTTTACAGGAGCAGAAGCATTGGTTACATCGATGATCCGGATAGAATCACCATTTGCAACGAATGCATAATTCCCATCCAGCTGAACACGCGAGGTTCTTGAGCCGGTCTGAACATCACTTTTAATAACGGGAGCCGCAGGATTTGATACGTCTACTATTCTCAGTGCATAGCTGTAATCACATACATATGCATAATTCCCTCTTACGGTTACACTCTGGTACCAGTCAAGAGGATCAGCTATATGTCCTGCATACACGGGAGAGGCGGGATTTGAGATATTAATTATTCTGACTTTTGAACCGGTTGCTACGTAAACATAGTCGCCGCTTACAGATACGCCTTCTGCATAACCAATAGTATCAACTTTCGCGATTTCCTTTGGAGAAGCCGGAACAGAAGCATCGATAATGCGTAAGCCGCCATCACCTGCTGCAACAAACACGTACGTGGTTTTCGTTGCTATTCCTTCGCCATAACCGGAGAACTCAAGGCTTCCTTCTATTGCAGGTTTAAGAGGATTTTTTACGTTGACTACAAATACTTTCGAACCTGCAGCAACATAAGCATAGTTGCCGCTCCTGACAAGATCCTCAATTGTACTTCCCAGAGACAAACTTCCCAGTTTTACAGGAGAAGCCGGAGTCGTAAAATCTGCCATCTTGAGCTGATCTCCCACACCATAGTAAACCAGACTGCCAAGTGCATAAACAGCCTTGCATTGTCCCTCACCTTTTCCGAAATTGCCCTGGTATGACATATTCTTGCTGTCCTGGGCCAACAGAAATGAAGACACCTGCAAAACAGATATAATCACAAAAAAACAGAAACGTATTTTTTCACGGATCATACTGCCTCCTAGTAATAAAGTTATTTTATAATGGATTACAATTACCTTGCATCATTTATTGTTCTCAGATAGTTCATTATTTCACTTCGATATGGAGCCGATACCTGTGCACCCATCTTTGTCACTGACAGTGCAGCCGCTGCATTTGCATATTCAACCGCTTTATATATGTCGAAACCTTCTGCCATAAATGCTGCCAGACTTCCATTAAGAGTATCGCCTGCCGCTGTTGTATCTGTTACATTTACTTTACATGCAGGGAAATGCCGGTACCCGTTTTCATTCAACACATATACACCATTGCTTCCATGAGTAATGACAACATTACTCACACCTCTGTCCATCAAAACCTGAGCGGCATTTTTTATGTCAGCTTCTGTGTTTATTTTCACACCAGTCAGGGTTTCAGCTTCATGAATATTTGGCGTTATTACATCCAGTTTTTTCAGTATTTCATGTTCTATTTCAAACGCTGGTGCCGGATTCAGAATGATCTTGATGCCATTGCTATATGCCTCTTCAACAGCTGCATATACACTGTCCAGCGGAATTTCCAGCTGAAGAAGCAGTATTGCACCTGAAGCAATAATATCTCTTTTTTCCATGATTTCAGATGGGCGGATTCTGGCATTTGCACCTGATGCCACAGCTATAGAATTCTCCCCCTTCCCGTCCACCCATATCATTGCAATTCCTGTGTGCGACGACTGATCTATCATCAGATCGTCAGTGAGAATTCCTTCTGCACGGAAATTCCTGATTGCATCTTTTGAATATTCATCATCTCCGAGCTTTGCTATGAACGCGACTTCAGCTCCGGCCCTGGCTGCAGCCACCGCCTGGTTAGCTCCTTTACCCCCGGGGGATTTGTAATACTGACATCCGATGACAGTATTACCCGGCTCTGGAAGATCAGACATCTTCATTGTCAAATCAGTATTGCAGCTTCCGACAACAACTATTTTTCTTCTCATATTGAACCAGTATTTTATAATTATTTTATTAGTGTTTTCTGTTCTGAAGGAACCATGTATATAACTGCCCGCTGGAGTAAGTCCGTGTCCAGCAATCGTGATACAGATCCGGATATACGGTAAAGTTTATGTTACCTCCGCAGGCTTTGAACTGATCTACCAGATTTTGTGCAAGCTGCAGAGGAATTACATTGTCCAGAGCACCATGAAATGCCCATACAGGAATGTTAGATGCACTGCACGGACTCCAGCCGTCTCCCCTGAAAGCTACCGGGGCAATAGCTGCAAACCTGTTTGGTATTTTTATTGCGAAATACCACGTCGCAATTCCGCCCATGCTTAATCCCGTAAGATATATGCGCGATGTATCAACAGGATATCTTCGGATCACATCGGAAATCATTGACTCCATTTTTCCGACATTGTTTTCATTTGAATAATACCATTCCGTCGTTGCAGGACACTGTGGAGAAATCACAATAAAAGGAAAGTTCTTGTCACCATCGAGAATTTTAGGCAGACCTTCTTTTTTCAATATCTGCAGGTCACTTCCGCGTTCCCCTATTCCGTGCAGAAATATTATTGCCGGATATTTTCCGTTTACCATCTGCGCATCGCTCGCAGGCATAAACAGAAGGAATTTATACCCGTCCGAATCCCTGACCTCAGTCTGATACCCGCGTTCACCCTCTACAGGTGCAAGAATTTCCTCATCCGTTTTGCATCCGGCAAACAGTATAACAAGTACAGACAGCATCAGTGCAATATTTATTTTCATGTTCAACTATATCTCCCGCTTTCTCAATTTGATATTCATCCCGCAAAACCTTATCACTGCATTCCAAATCCGATGGTAAACATATGAACCTGATTCAGTATTCCGAAATCGACATATGCATAGCTTATTTTCAGCATGTTCCCATAGAACGGATACTGTACACCTGCACCAACTGTATAACTCTCTTCATCATAATTGAATTTATATCCGCCCTGCAGTGAGAACATTTTATTGAACGTGTACTCGACTCCAAACCGCATTTTTTCAGGTCCGTCATTCGGATGGTTGCCATCCAAAGAGACTGTAATAAGGTTTTTGCTGCCGGGTTCATCCAGAAAATCCATTGCCACACCCAGCCTGAAATCGAGCGGCATCTTTATATCCTCGGGTTCAGACTGCAGTTCCTCATTAAACCCCACCAGACGTGAATCCGGTCCGAAATTGCGGGCAGTAAATCCTATTCTCAAGCTTCTGAATCCGGTATAAAAAAGCGTTCCGACATCAAGTGACCAGTTACTCATTTCCACATCTGCAATAGTTTCTTTGATGTAACGAATGCTTCCACCGACGGATAGTCTGTCAGTAATAGTTCTTGTGTAGGTAAGTCCTATAGCAATGTCGGAAGCTGTGAAATTTTTTCCGGTAACCAGTGTTTCTGTCCTGTTCTCACCGGCAATCGAACTATTTATCGTTTCAGGAATATCACCGTAATCAATATTCGCTATACTTACGGCAAACACGCCGATATCCTTCAGGTTGTAGGCAAAAGCTGCTGACTGGTATCCGATATCTGCTATCCAGTTTGTTTTATTAAGAGCAACATTCATATTCTCCACTGCGGAAAGTGCAGCTGGATTTCCGAATACGCTGTTTGCATCACCTCCTGCGAGGGCAGTAAAAGTATTACCGCATGCTGCCTGGCGGGCATCTCCGTTCAGCTTGAGGAATTGCCATCCGGATTGCCCTACTCTTTCAACTTTGTATGGTGAAATTCCGCTCTGTGCAAATACTCTGTCGGAATTTATGACACCGAGAAATATCAACAGACACAAGGATAAAGCGGCAGTTTTTATAATATGTTTCCGGAACCGGTATTTCATTTTTATTCTCCTGCAAAGAGACAAACATTCATCAGTTTATTTAATTATGGCAAATTTGCCTATAAATGTTTCCCCGTTGTGTTCGGGAACCAGAGACTCTACAGTATACACATATATCCCGGGAGCGATTCCAAGCATCCAGTCATTGAGCTGATAATCCAGATTCTTTACGCTTCCCCACGCAATTGAACCGGTTCCGTCATCGTGTTTAATTTCTTTTACCAGTTCACCCATAGCAGTAAAGATCTTAATAGTGCACCTTGCAGGCAGTCCTACAAATTCCATCCTGTACCTTTCGCCGGAACCATACAGTCCGCTGTGCTGCCTGAAGGGATTTGGGATTACATATACGTTTTTTGGAAACTGTTTATTGGAACCGCGCAGAGGATAGACCGGATAGCGGTTATTATTCTGTCTGGCACTTTCATTTCCTTCCGTGTCATATGTTGTGACCGAATAATAATTTCCCACTCCATAGGGAAGATCTGAATCAACAAAATGTACATTACCGGACTCATCTGTAACAGCCTGATCCTTTGGAATTTCAGCAACAAGCTTCCAGGGACCGATTGCAAAATACGTGGATCTGTATACTCTGTAACCTGCGAAATCGTTTATACCTGTCAAAGGATCTTTATATGAGTTTGGAACCTGCGGCCAGCTTATTGAAACAGAACCGGGGCCGGCCGAAAGTTTTAGCGAGTTTTCACCATCCGTCACGGTCATTGGCGGATAGGATTTCGGTACGTAACCATTTGCATAGAATTGTTTAGCTGCTCGGATATGTGAGAACAGTGAGTCTTTGGAAGCAACTGCCATCAGATCAATATTTGCCACTCCGCCATCTACAATCTTTGCCCTGTCCATTTCGCCCATCACTTCTGCAAATACAATTGTTATTGATTCATATGGCGCAATTTCATATGGACCTGCACTTACGAGGTATTCAGGTTTGCGCTCCCATTTGTTTCCGCCTTCACCTCCGGCTGCCTTAAGTTCATCCCACGACTTATGCGGCTGTTCGTGAGTCATTACTTCTTTCAGTCTTCCTGCGCCCACAGCCTGCAGCTGATCCAGCCTGAACATTATATCTTCCTTTGGAGCCTCAGTGGTAAAGTCTCCTCCTAGATGCTCGAGAATGTTCTGATATACCGGAGCTCCTTTTGAGTCAAGGCACATAGCTGCGAAATAACCGGGCGCGTCGATTTCGTGCTCTCTCGAACCCTGCTCGCTAATGTCGCGTGCATCGCCAATATCCCCTCTTTCGGGTCCTACACCAAAATTATATGTAATTGGAACCTCATCATCCCACCTGAAGCGTCTGTGGTCATAGAAGTAGAATGTCTTTTCATTTTCATCCCAGCCATATTTTTCATCATATTCGCTTCCGGAACGCAGTGTCATAACAATGCCGTAGCGCATGCCGAAATAAAGATCCGTGATGGGAGTCCAGTGTGTGTTAGTAATGGTGATCTCGTGTATGACAAAATCGCTGTAACCGGGGAAACTCCACGCCATACTTTTGTGAGCAATATCCACATTGAGGTCTATAACATGGTGTGCTCCGCTTACTGTTTCCTCAGCTTTATCGGAAGGATCTGCAATATTGTAATTTTTTTTCCTGACGGCTTCCTCGAGCGGATAGACATATTTGCCGGAAGGCTGAAATCTTGTTGTTGTTGTATATGCAAGAGGAACGTTGTTTCTTACCCCATAAATATTATAACCGACTGACTGACAGTAGTTGAGGGCGTCACTTGCATTTGCACCTTTGGAATAACCCGGATAGTCCATCATATAGAAAGAACTGCTGAAGAGATTATTCGGTTCACCGTATTGCAGTGAATTCCAGATTGTCTGCCACAGCCTGCCGCGTGTAAGGTCTTCATGCCCCCACTGCACCTGTGCTACACTCTTTCCGGCAGAAAGTAAAAACACTAAAAGCAGCAGCGGCAAACAATACCGGTTATATATTGTTTTATATATCAAATCAGAACTCATAATATGATCCTCAATTTATTTACTGCTTGTGGAATACTCTTTTTAGAAATCCAGTCTCACCTGAAAATACATCTTGCGGGGCGGCACCTCATAGCTGTACCAGTTCCATTCGTTCGGTTCATTTGAGAAACTGTTTTTCGGCAGTCTGTCCCGTTCAGGCAGATCCTTTCTTTCCTGCCATCTGATCATGTCATCACCGTAGAGCAGTCTGTAAAATTTGCTGTTAAGCAGGTTTTCAACATCCACGCTGAACTCTATACGTTTTCCATAAATCGTAAATCCCTTAGCAACTTTCAGGTTGATCTGATAGTAATTGAACCATCGTTTATTGTTAGGTCTTGTCGAAATATCTCCTGGTCCGTGATATGTATAGGGGGTGCCGCTTCTCCACCAGAAATAAACATATGCATACAGATCGCTCAGTGGTTTAACCCCGAATATTTCGGGTCCGAAGTCCTCGGGGAAATTCAGGTTAGCCCAGGCTTTGATCTTATGATAACTGCTCCAGGCTGACTTGTCATTCCTCAGACCTTTCGGAACATCCTCCCTGTCTGCTCCCGGTTCATAAAGCCTCGAATACCCGACAACTCCATCCCATGCCCAGTAAATATCGTGACTTATTCCGCCGTTAAGATAAAAGTTCAGTTTGGTTTCAATTTTGCTTTCGAGTCCGCGCGTGTCCGAATAGCCGGCGTTGCTGACCATAAGCGGTTTGTTTGCATAATGGGTTGCAGGATAGACACCGGTTATTGCATTAAACCCGGTTTCCTGTGAAGCGTCTTTGTAATAACCAGTAACATCCAGCTTCAGCAGTCCTGCAATATTATGATCAATACCTATTTCATACTGTATGGTTTTCTCAAATGTCAGTTCCGGATTGCCGAGATAGCCATGCCATTCTTCCATAAATGTTTTCTGGTCACCATACTGGTTCTGTGCGGCGCTGTCGTTTTCCGTATAACTGACAGTCGGGAAGCCGAACATCTTGCTCCAAGAGGGCCGCTGGTAAAAATGTCCGTACACAAAATGCAATACTGTATTTTCACTGATAGGATGTGATATACCGAGTCTTGGGGATACCGCCAACTGAAGTTTAGTTTTTTCGCGTTCAGGATTTCCAGGAAATCCGTATGGTTCATTCGGGTTATGGCCTGGTGTTGTAAGCTCAAAGGCTAGCGGGTCAAACATACTCTTCGGAGCCATCCGGTTCTGATTGAAATAGTCCAGTCTTACGCCGGCATTGACCACCATGCCCGGGAATTCCATTTTATCCTGGACATACAAGCTGCCTTCATAAGGATAGCCCTGAAATTTATTCACAAAATTCTCCCTGCCTCCGCCTTTGTATTCCACCATAAAGTGATCTTCATTGAAATCGTATGACTTAAATTCAAATCCTGTTTTTATGAGGTGATTTTTTGTAACCTGACTCACCAGGTCTGATTTGATCATATATACTTTGCTGTCTGTTTTATCCCATGCACGCTGATATCCGCGGTCCAGGAAGTATATGAGTTTCTGTGTATCATCCCGGTGGGAATACATTGAGTCTGGAATTATGCCATATCTGTCTGACCGATCCATATTATCATTCAGGTAATTCAGGGATGTTTCCAGAAAAGTTTCAGGTGAGAAGATGTAAGTAACCCTACCCGACATCTGAGTCCATCTTCTTTTTTCCGGCCACTGATACAGGAATGCACCTAGAAGAGCATATTTTTCCTGCTGGTACGGTCTGGTAACTTCCATCTGCGAATACCATTGTGCTTCCTGTGCAGATTCCGTAGAATTCCAGTTAGTACTGAGTGACTGGCAGCTTTCATACCCGCCAAACAGTCCCGTGATCTTTGCTGTCAGTTTTGGACTGATGCGGTATTCAAGATGTCCCTGAAAGTTGAATTCCGGATTATCCGGCAGCGGCTGAGGATAAATATTCACATGACGGGCATAACGGCCGGAGACGAGGAAATTGATATTTTCAGTAACAGGCCCGTATAGTGTTGCCTCTGTTTCATACTCTATTTGTTTATCATAATTTTTCAGTGTATCGTTCGGAGTAATCTGTTTGCGCCACAGAGAAAATAGTTCTTCGGCATTCTTTCCGTAGTGAGCACTGTTGGGATCGCTTACCTGATCTTTCCAGTAATCCAGGTCAAAATGTTTCCAGTCATAATTCTCCTGGCTGAACATGTTGCGTCCGAAGTGATACAATCCGGGGGGACGCATTCTGAAGAGTACCGTGCCTTTCAGCCCCTGTTTGCTGGTTTTCGTAGTCACATTGACAATTGCAGCGCGGGCATTTCCAAACTCTGCATTATATCCTCCCGTCAGCACCGCAATCTCCTGTATGGTGGAGGTGTTAATGCCGGTATAGTTTTCGCTGAACAGACCGCTGTTCATGCTTACATTATCCAGCATATATAAAGCCTGCACCTGAGTACTGCTGCGGTAATAGCCCTGGAAAATGCCCGTCTGTGTTTCGAGCAGCTGGGGCACAGTATTAGCGAAGGAGCGCGAAATGTTCTTATCGTCAATTATCTGTTCACTGGCTGTAAGGTCCTTTTCAACGGGGGGTTTTTCTGCTGCAACAACAACTTCCTGTTTGCTGAGCGAAGAAGATGACAGACTGAAGCTGGCCTGAACAGTGCGGTTCGAGATAACATTTATCCCCGTCTGGGTTACAGATTCATAGCCAATAAAGGAAGCTGTCAGATTATACGTTCCGGGAGGGACGTTTATAATCACATATTCCCCGTCGTTATCCGTTCTGGCTCCTACGGCCAGTTCCCTGATAAAGACATTCGCACCAATGAGTGCTTCGCCTGTCTGACTGTCTGTAACCTTACCGGTAATTTTACCGGCGGCATAAGACGAAGAAGAAGCAGAGAGACAGAAAAATAGGGACAATAAAAGAGCGTTAATTACAGGAAACAGAACACCTTTGGTTTGACGCATAAAACTCCTCCGGATTTTAGTCCCGGGCAGTCATGGCCCGAAGCTGCGAAGCTTTATTTAATATGGTTATCCAAAATATTTTTTACAGAGTTTCTTATAATCAGTTTTGTAGGGATATAGATTCCCTCGTTACCCGTACTTTTTCCGGAGTCAATATTGTCCAGAAGAAGTTTTGTGGCGATATTTCCGATTTCGCTGATCTGTTGTTTGACAGAAGTAACAGGCGGAGCCATGAAATCCAGATACGGCTGGTCGTCGAAAGTGATAAGTGAAATGTCGCCGGGGACAGAAAGGCCATCTTCTCTCAGGGCTTTCAGTGCTCCGAGAGAGATAAGATTGCTGACGCCGAATATTGCAGTCGGAAGAGTTTTTCTTCTGAGCAGCAGTTTTGTCTCGACATAGCCGTTTTCCTCTCCGAAGCTGTCGCCGGCAATGAGGCTTTCATCTATTTCGAGTTTAAATTTTTTATGGGCATCAATATATCCTCTGACGCGTTCAACATTAGGGATTGCATTCTGAAGTCCCTGTATGCATGCAATTCTTCTGTGTCCGTTTTCAATGAGGTAAGAGACCGCTTCGAAAGCCCCCTTATAATTTTCGGAAGTAATGAAAGGAAATCCGAGTTCCGGGAAGTAGCGGTCAATAAGTACAATAGGTATATTTCTTTTTTTCAGTTCTGTCAGGTGGTGAGTTTCGTTGCCGACCGGGGAGATAATAAGGCCGTCAATTTTGCGTTCTAGCAGGAGCCGGACAGAAGATATTTCAAGTTTTGTATCCTCCTCGCTGTCGCTTATAATGACCGAATAGCCCATTTTGCGCGCAAATTTCTCGACAGTGCGGGCTATACCCGCGAAGAAGGGATTAGATATATCGGGAATGATATAACCGATGGTGAAAGTTTTATTCAGTCTGAGTCCCCGTGCCAGCTGATTGGGTGTATAGTTCATTTCGCGTGCAGTTTTGAGAATCAGTTCAGCGGTAGCGTTGCATATTCTGTACTGTTTAGCCTTTCCGTTGAGCACGCGTGAAATTGTGGAGACGGACAAGCCCGTTTTCTCCGAAATATTCTCGATAGTAAGCGATTTTTGTTTTTTCACTTTATCTCTCCGCACTAATCAGGCAAATTTGCACAAACCTTTGCGCTAATAATAAGCAGTTTTTCTGCATTTGTCAAGTGTTTGAGCCGGTTAAAATGCAATTATTTTTGTAATACCACGGTTTGGCGAGTTTTTGCGCAATCGTTTGCTTAGTTTGCGGCGGGTTTTTCTGCAAATTGCAGGTCCGTTATTTTGCCGAACTGGCCGAGGATACCACGGTCTGCCAGAAATATCCGTTCAGAAATGCAGAGTATATGGAAAACATAACGCCGGGAGAAGTGGTACACAGCGCCCAGACTGGATAATACACTATTACGGAAAATAACAGCGGATAGACAAGCTTCGAAATTGTGATGGTAAATAAAGGACTGCCCTGCCTGTAGTTTTCACTGATAACCTGCACAAACATGCCGGCAACCATTACTATAAACAGCCAGAACGAGAACAACAGCACGTCAATGCTCGCAAATACCTGACGGCGGTATACTATCAGCGTTACTATTCCAAACAGTACCACTGCAGACATGAATATCTGAAGCACTCTCTGACCTGCTCTTACTTCACTTGAGGATACCACACGGCCGGCTGTACTTTCATAATCTCCTGTATGTATCCTCCCGGATGACTTCCTGTAATATACCGCTGCCGGTATCTTGGAATTACTCTTTGGTTTTCTTCCGGACAGGTATTTGACTATGACTGCAAGCAATGCGCCTGCAAGACCGAGTAATAATGAAACTATTGGTATAATTTCCATACATGCTCCGTCTGTATTACTATTTAATTCTGAAAGCAATTGTGTAAAAACCGCCTGTGCACACTGCCAGAGCAGTGCGCACAGGAAAATAATAACCGTATATCATGAACCTGAGAATGAAACACCGTCAAAGACCAGTGTGGGCACCTGGGCTGACGAGTAGGCAAACGGATCATTGCCCACTTCGATGAGTGTATTCCAGAAATCCCTGCCGTTTCCGGTGATGTTCATTTCATTGACCGGCTTAACTATCCTGCCGTTTTCTATAAGATGACCTACTATGCCGAAAGAAAAATCGCCGGTAGTGCCGTTCGAATTGCCGCCTATAAATCCTGTAACCAGTATCGCCTTGGGCAGATCACTGATAATGGCAGACTGATCCCTGCTGCCCTTTGCCACTATCATATTTGCCGGATACCCGCCGTTTGGCTCCATTTTGAGCTTCCTGCCGTAATAGTCGTCCACCAGATAGTTCTTCAGTACTCCGTTTTCAATTATATAGCGTTTATTCAGTGCAATGCCTTCATCATTGAATATTCTGGAGCCGAGCGCCCTGGGGATGTGGGGGTCGTCCATAATTGTCAGTTTTTCTGAGGCAATCTTTTTATCCAGCATGCCGTCGAGATAAGAACTTTTCTGCTGCAATGCACGTGACGTCATTGGGTCGAACATAGTGTATATGAGTCTTGGGGCAGTACGGTTTTCAACTACCATTATATACTTCCCCGACTCAATTTTCTGCTGACCGATCTTCTTCAGTGCCCTGGACGCTGCCTCGCGGCCTATCATATCGGGGTCCGGAAGGTCCTTAAAGTATCTGGTAACTGCATAGGAATAATCTTCAGGTCTTCCCTTCTCACCGTCGGCTACAGTTGCCTCCGATCCGATATAGAATGAAGTACTGCGTCTGCTGCCTTCAAATCCGTTGCTGTGCACTTTTACACTTTCAGTTACCGAATCGCTGTATGAGGCGCTTGCAGAAATAATTTTATCGCTTACCGCACGTGCGGCCTTTTCTATCTGAGCAACAGTTTTCTTTCTGAAAGCAGGCTCAACGCTGTGGCAATATTCATCATATATCTGCAGGTCGATATCCGTTTTTTTCGGGTAGTACTTTGGATCGGGCAGTGAACGGTATTCATCCTTTGACAGGTATTTTGTAGCAGCCACGGCTTCTTCGATAAATTTGCCGAGAGTTTCTTTTCGAAGGTCACAGGTCGAATGCCCCGAATACTTATTATCGGCATAGATATTCAGGGATAGTGAATTCTGTGTGGATTCCTCCAGTTTTTCGAGCGCACCATCCCGGTATTCCACCGACACCGAACGGTCGTTATATATATTTGCAGAAACATCGCTGGCCCCGGCTTTCTTCGTGCGTTCTACCACCCACCGTGCCAGTTCAAGCCTTTCTTTACTATTCATTTTGCTTCCTCTGTTTGAGAATTAAAAATTATTGGTTATTAAAACACACCGGCCACACAAGGTGCTATGCACCGCCGACAGTGATACCGGAGACTTTAACCGTAGGCAGTCCCATGGAAACGGGAACTCCCTGACCGCCTTTACCGCACGTCCAGCCGCCTTCGGCCATCTGGAAATCATTGCCCACCATAACAATATCTTTCAGCACCTGCGGACCGTTACCTATAATATTTATATCCTTAATTGGTTTTGTAAGCTTGCCATCCTCGATCAGGTAGCCTGCCTTGACATAAAATGTAAAGTCACCGGCACCAATAAAGACCTCACCATTAGTAAACGACTCGGCATATATGCCTTTGCTGACACTCCTGATTATCTCTTCTTTTGTGTGAGGTCCGGGCAGCATATATGTATTTCTCATTCTGGGCTGTGGTGCAAACCTGAAGGATTCCCTGCGCCCGTTTCCGGTAGGATCAAGCTTATAATGTTTTGCACTTATACTGTCATGGAGGTAGCTCAGCATTGTACCGTCCTTCACCAGATATGTCTTCTGGCTGTCGTTACCTTCATCGTCCACGTTGATACTGCCGCGCACATTGGGATTAGTGCCGTCATCGACTATACTTACGAAATTTTCTGCAACTTTTTTACCGATCTTGTCCGAGAATATCGAGATGTTTTTCCTGTTGAAGTCTGCTTCCATGCCATGCCCGATGGCTTCGTGCAGCAGTATGCCTGAGCTTCCGGCAGCAAGTACCACCGGCATAAGTCCCGCCTGCGGTTTTACGGCATCAAACAATTCAACTGTTCTGCGTACAGATTCACTCGCCAGAAGGTCTATGTTTTCAGTTGTAAGAAATTCTATGCCGCGTCGCCCTGAAAGATCGAAATAATTCTGTTCGCGTTTCCCGTTCTGTTCGGCGTTGCATGAAACCGATACCTGGCCCATAGGTCTGTAATCGTATATCAGTTTACCCTCTGATGTAGCAATGAGTACATAAGAAGTTTCATCGAAGAACCAGATATTCGATTTTATGATTCTTTTATCTGCCGCAAATACTTTTTCATTGATCCTCTGAAGATACGGAATCTTGTCCTTTATGCCTACGTCCTCCCATGGGGTTTTTATTTCATAATAGCCCGGTATGTTTTTGAATGACATATTAACCGGTTTGTACACCGATGGTGAATCGGCAATGTTTGCAGCAGTCTTTGCCGCAGATTTCATTGCCGGAAGCGAAATCTCTTCAGTAAAGGAAAACCCGGTCTGATCCCCTTTCACCACACGAATTCCAACGCCGAAGGCAATATCGCTGTATGCACGGTTAACCGAACTGTCTTCGAGTCCTATGTAATTGGAAATGGTATGCTGAAAATAAAGGTCACAGTAATCTCCTCCGCCGGACATGGCTTCGGCAATTACGTCTGCGATCATTTTTTCGGTTACGCCGAAATGATCGAGTATGCTCTTCTGGTTAAGTTCTGTTTTAAGCCTGTTGAAGGAATTCAGCTTATTCAGATACTGACCGCCGAAAACTACGGCAGGATTGGAAGTGAAAAAGGCAGGAACAACTGCTGCTGCTGCAGCACCCTTCGAGATTTTCGTCAGGAATTCCCTCCTGGATATCTCTTTGTTCGACATTACGCCTCCTGATAAAAAATGAGATAATAGAATTTATTAGTTTATGTGAAATAAGTAACACGAAAATGTTCTTAATAACAGTCGGGTTTGTATTTGGTTCTCCCCATATTACAGCAGCGTTTTTCAAAGCACACTAATTCAATCCTTATTAGACGACTTGACATATCAAAAAGTTGTAATTAAAAAAATATCTGTTCAAAATCAATACAAGCGCTTGCAGATAAATTATTTTTTTTATATACTTGTAAAATCAATCATGAAAACACGTCATAATACATATGGTCTTAATTTATCAGCCGTTATAAACGGTCTCTGGTGGCACACGTCCTTTTATAGTCCGCACCGGTGAATTATGGCCATAGCATAAAAAGTTTTTCTTTTTCGAAAAGCCCTTTCTAGTTCACTAGGAAGGGCTTTTTTTTTGTACTTCCCGGATTTTTCACTTAACAGGATATAAGAAATGAACATTGAAGAATTTATTAAGCTTTCAAAAATATACAACATGATCCCGGTTTACGAAAGGATTGCTGCAGATCTTTTTACTCCTGTCAGCGTTTATCTGAAAATCAGGCAGAACGGTACCAACAGTTTTCTGCTCGAATCGGTTGAAGGCGCCGATAATATCGGGAGATATTCCTTTATCGGAAAGGATCCGTCGCAGATCATTTCCAACAGACATAATTCTGTGCAAATAAACAGGAATGGCACTAAAACAGAAATCAAAAATAATATTTTCGATGTACTGAAAGATACCATAGAGCAGATCAGATATGCCAGACTTCCTGATCTGTCATTCTTTTCGGGAGGACTGGTTGGTTTTATGGGATATGAAAATATTGCACTCATCGAAAGCTCAATAAGCTTTGATAAACTGTCTGACTTTCCCGACTCAGTATTCGGCTTGTACGACAGCCTGTATGTATTTGACCATTATACGCATGAAATTATACTAATTACCAATGTTGCTGCAGGCGGCCCGGCGTCACCTGAATTGCAGTTTGCCAGGGCGCAAAAGAAACTGCGTTCGATGAAAATTGAGCTGAATAATCCCCTATACTTCTCACCTGAATTTGCGGCAGGCAGTGAAGCAATGGATAAATCTGACGATCCGGAATTCCGCCAAATGGTCAGCCGGTGCAAACAGAACATAACCGAGGGCGACATATTCCAGATAGTGCTCTCAAAACAATTCTCCTGCAGCTACAGCGGTGACCTGGTCAACCTCTACCGTGCACTGCGCATCATCAACCCTTCACCGTATATGTATTTCCTGGAGTTCAGCGAAGATCTTACTGTAATCGGGACTTCGCCCGAAAACCTGGTCAGGGTAACCGACGGGATAGTGGAGCTGATGCCTATTGCAGGAACCAGAAAGAGAGGGAATACAAAAGAGGAAGACGATGAGATGGAAGCTGATCTGCTGAATGACCCCAAAGAATGCGCAGAGCATTATATGCTCGTTGACCTTGGCCGCAATGACGCTGGGCGTGTCTGCTGCTATGATACGGTCAGAGTACCTAGACAAATGTATATACGAAAGTTTTCGCATGTAATGCACATGGTCTCAGAAGTACAGGGAAAACTTAAATCCGAAATGTGCTTTGCAGATGCACTGAAGGCATGCTTTCCGGCCGGAACTGTTACAGGAGCACCGAAGATCAGGGCTATACAGCTTATAAATGAATACGAAAAGCAAAGGAGAAATATATACGCCGGCGCAGTCGGACATATAGACTTTTCAGGTAACATGGATATGTGCATTGCTATCAGGACGCTCTATGCCAGAAATAATGTCGTCTACTGGCAGGCAGGAGCGGGTATTGTAGCAGACAGCATCCCGGAACTGGAAGAAAAAGAAATCAATAATAAATCAGCAGCTCTCAGAAAAGCGCTCTCATATGCCGGAGTAATAAATGAAAATTCTTGTAATTGATAACTATGATTCATTCACATACAACCTGGTGCAGCTTCTTGGCAAATTCGGACATGAACTGGTGATCAGACGTAACGATGAAATCACACGCAAAGACATAAGTAAGATTGCACCGGACAAAATACTAATATCTCCCGGTCCTGGCAGACCTGAAGATTCCGGTGCAACACTTACAGCTATCAGGCATTTCTCAGAAAAGATACCAATACTCGGAGTATGTCTGGGGCATCAGGCTATAGGACTATGTTTTGGGGCAGCAGTGGTCAAAGCCCCTTCGCTGATGCACGGAAAAACATCCGAGGTTCTGCACGACGGCAGAACAATCTTCCGGAAGCTCCCCGCGTCATTCACTGCAGCAAGGTATCATTCTCTCATTATCGGCACTGAAAAACTGCCCCACGAACTTGAGATCAGTGCCCGCTCCGAAGACGGCATCATAATGGGGATAAGGCACAAACGGTTTCCTCTGGAGGGAATTCAGTTCCACCCGGAATCAATATTAACAAAAGACGGTGAACAAATAATTAAAAACTGGTTAGCACTATGATAAAATCGTATCTGGAAAAAGTAATAGAAAAAGAGGATCTCTCTTTTCAGGAATCCGGTGAGGTTATGGACAGAATAATGAGTGGATCAGTCAACAACTCTCAGCTTTCGGGTTTCCTGACTGCACTAAAATCCAAGGGTGAAACACCCGAGGAGATAGCTGGATTCGCCAGAATAATGCAGGAGAAAAGCATTCGCATCAATACTGATACAGAAAACCTCATCGATGTATGCGGAACAGGCGGAGACTATTCAGGGACATTCAATATCTCGACTGCCACCGCATTTGCAGCAGCAGGTGCCGGAATAAAGGTGGCAAAACACGGTAACCGCTCCATCTCAAGCAAATGTGGCAGCGCAGATGTGCTGAGTGAACTTGGTATAAACATTCACCTGCAACCTTCAATGGCCGAAAGATCACTCGAAAAAACCGGCATTGCATTTTTATTTGCTCCGGACTACCACCCGGCAATGAAGCATGCTGCCTCGGCAAGAAGAGAACTGAATATAAAAACAATATTCAACCTTCTGGGTCCGCTTACAAATCCTGCTTCACCCAGGCGGCAGCTCATAGGTGTCTTCAGCAACAGAGCTGCCAAAACAATGGCGCACGCTGCAGCTTACCTCGATATGCAGAAAGTATGCTTCCTTTCCACTTGTGACAAATTTGACGAAATATCACTGACCGGCATGACCGATGTCTATGAGTTTTCGGCCGGAGAAAATATATCTCACTATAATATTACTCCTGAGACGTTCGGATACAATACAATCAGACTTACAGATATACAGGGAAATTCACCGGCTGATAACGCAGCTATAATTACCGACCTGTTCACGAGCAGAAAAAAGAATGCGGCTTTTTATGTAACTTCCGCAAACACTGCGTTTGCACTCTACTGCGCCGGATACTCGGATGACATAGATACTTGCAGACTTGCGGCAGAAGATTCGATCCTCAGCGGGAAAGCTTTTGAAAAGCTGAATGAACTGAGAAAATTCGGCGAGAGTGCAGCATGAGCATACTAAACAAAATACGTGAGACAAAATTTCAGGAGGTCGAACAATTGTCCAGGCAGTACTCCGCTGCACATTTCGACAGACTGATCGACCGGAGTATTCCGTCCTTAAGTATGAGTGAAAGTCTCTCCCGCAGCATGAATATTTCCATAATCTCAGAGATCAAGAAAGCAAGCCCGTCGAAAGGAATAATCAACAGTCAGTTTGACCACATGGCTATAGCACATGAATACTTCTTAAGCGGAACCGATGCAATTTCTGTCCTTACCGATGAGAAATATTTTATGGGCAGCATAGATTTCCTTAAACAGATATCCGGCAAAAAGACCAAGCCGCTTCTCAGAAAGGACTTTATTATTGATCCCCTGCAGGTATATCAGTCAAAAGCTTCGGGTGCAGATGCAATACTGCTTATTTCTGAACTGCTGACGCAGCAGCAGATAAGTGACCTGACACAACTGGCTGGCGAACTGAATATGGAGGTACTGCTGGAAATCCACTCAGAAAGGCAACTCGATAAAATAGACTTTTCACTCAATAAGCTCATAGGAATAAATAACCGGAATCTGGAAAACTTCGTTACTGATCTTAATACCACCGTCGGATTGAGTAAAATTATACCGGAAGATACTGTACTTGTCTCCGAAAGCGGCATAAGTAACCGTGATGATTTTGAAGTGCTCAAAGACACACGTGTCGATGCGGTACTGGTCGGTGAGTATTTTATGCGTTCGGGTAACATTGCCTCGTCAATGAAAGATATACAGAACTGGGGTAAACGTGAAAATTAAAATTTGCGGATTAACAAATACAAAGGATGCCGTGCTTTGTGAATCATGCGGTGCAGATGCACTGGGTTTCGTTTTCTACGAAAAAAGTCTGCGCTATATTACTCCGTCCTCTGCAAAACAAATTGTTTCTGAACTTTCCGGAAGGGCACTGAAGGTCGGTGTATTTGTGAATCATACAGCAGAATTCATAATTGATACAGTGAATATGCTCGGACTGGATTTGATTCAGCTACATGGCGTCGAGCAGCCGGAATTTTTGGACTACATGCCCCGGAGGGTTATAAAAAGCTTCAGTATTAAAGATGGATTCAATTTCCATGATATATGTAGATATAGCAATATAATTCCCCTGCTGGATACATATTCGGCAAACGCTTACGGCGGAAGCGGCAAAAAATTCAGCTGGGAGATCATACCGCAGGAATTCAGAAACAGAATCATTCTGGCAGGAGGCATTAGAAGCAATGACCTGGGGTATATATCAGAAAATATTACTCCCTTTGCAGTGGATATCTCTTCATCACTTGAAGTATCTCCAGGCAGAAAGGATCCGGATAAAATAAGGCAATTATTTGACACATATATATTATTAAAACTTAAGGAATCTATTAATGGCACTACTCGATAACTATACTTTTCCCGACATCTGCGGAAAATATGGTCAGTTCGGTGGGAAGTTCGTTCCGGAAACACTTTCTTATGCTCTGGAAGAACTGGAGGCATTGTATGCTTCTGTAAAGGACGATCTGGCATTCATCGGAGAATTGAACGACCTTCAGAAAAACTATAACGGACGCGAAACACCGCTTACTTATGCGGAAAGACTGACTGCGCATTATGGTAAAGCTAAGATCTATCTTAAACGCGAGGATCTCTGTCATACCGGTGCTCATAAACTGAATAATGCACTCGGACAGGTTCTGCTCGCCCGCCGGCTAGGTAAGAACAGGATTATTGCCGAAACAGGAGCCGGTCAGCACGGTGTCGCTACGGCAACGGTTTGCGCCAAGTACGGTCTCGAATGTATTATATACATGGGCGAAACTGATATTGAACGACAGCAGCTGAATGTGTACCGCATGAAAATGCTGGGTGCCGAAGTAAGGCCCGTCACTTCTGGCAGCAGGACACTCAAAGATGCAACAAACGAAGCCATACGCGACTGGGTTACTAATGTAAAAGACACTTATTACATTATCGGTTCTGTAGTTGGGCCCCACCCTTATCCAATGATAGTGCGAGATTTTCAGTCTGTGATCGGCACTGAAACCAGGCGGCAGATAATCGAAAGAGAAAAGCGCCTGCCGGACTATGTTGTTGCATGTGTAGGCGGAGGAAGCAATGCCATGGGAATGTTTTACCCGTTCCTGAATGATAGTGTCAGACTAATCGGCGTGGAAGCTGCCGGTATCGGATTGAATACCGATATGCACTGCGCATCGCTTACACTTGGCACAGAAGGCATCTTCCAGGGAATGAAATGCTACCTGCTGCAGGATGAATACGGACAGGTTAAGGAAGTTTATTCTGTTTCTGCAGGACTCGATTATCCGGGAGTAGGACCTGAACACTGTTTCCTGAAAGATTCCTCAAGAGTTGAATATTTCTCCGCCGGTGATACTCAGGCACTGGATGCTGCCTTGCGGCTTTCCAGACTGGAGGGTATTCTGCCTGCACTCGAAAGTTCACATGCACTGGCACACCTTGAGGACCTCATGCCGCAGACTACCAGGGAACAGATAGTGGTGGTGAATATAAGCGGCCGGGGAGATAAGGATCTCGATACAATCACTAAATACACAGGAGATATACTTTGACTATAAGTAAATATATTGAAGACAAAAACACAGCTGGAGAGAAAGTTTTATCGGTCTTTCTGACGGGCGGCTACCCGGAAGTCACCAGCTTCCCTGAGCTGGCGCTCTCAGTTCTGGATGCCGGAGCTGATATGCTGGAAATAGGTTTCCCTTTCAGTGACCCGCTCGCCGAAGGTCCTGTTATACAGCGGTCTTCATACGAAGCGCTCAGGAACGGAGTTTCCATTAAAACCGTTCTGGATTATACATGCAGCATAAAACGCAGATCGGATAAACCGGTAATACTTATGGGATATGCAAATCCGCTGATGAAATATGGTGTAAAGAATTTTTACCGCGACGCCATCAGTTCCGGGGTCAGTGGTCTTATCCTTCCCGACATTCCCCTGGATGAATACGATTCATTCTATGGCGACGTACCGGACGCACTTGAAATAATTCTCCTCACTACTCCTTCATCTACCGTAGATAAGATACACAGTATCGATAAGCGCAGCAGAGGTTTTGTATATTGCGTCAGCGTAAACGGCACTACTGGAGAGCGCAGCATGTTCGATGAGGAAGTCCTCAGTTCGCTGCACAAAACTTACTCGCTCATCAGCAAAAATAAAATGCTCGTAGGATTCGGAATCTCTGGTGCAGATTCAGTCAGGCAGGTTAAATCCTGCTGCGACGGAGTAATAGTAGGAAGTGCAGTTATAAAGAGGCTCATGAACAATGGAACAGATTATCAGGCTGCCCTGTCATTTGTGAACGAGCTGAAAAACTCTTTGCTCTAGACCTGGAACGGAGTACCCTGGTGAAATACTATCTCCCAGTTTCCGTTTGTATTTTTCCAGATTGAACTGCGCCGGGAATAAGTGGTGGTAGCCTTGCTGATATCAGATACTGCAGCGCAGTAGGTAACCAGCACTATTCCCTGAGCCAGTTCAGTGACAGTAAAATCGACTGCGGAGATAAGGCGCGGACTTTCCTTCAGCATTGCATCAATAACTTCATGCTTATTATATGTTCGGCCTGAACTGCCGAACTCTATAAAGTCATCTGAGATCAGTAATTCCAGCTGTTCAGGAAGTCTTCGCATTTCCTGATTCAGCAGCTGATCTTCAAGGTCCCTGAAATATTGTATGACTGATTTTTCCATTTTTTAAAAGCCGGACTTATATTTTTTGAGTTATTATGACCAGCTGGGCATTATGCGGCTGCCGTTTTCGTTGTCATTTTTAATTTTCAGATGAGTATCTATTTCCTGCTGCATTTCCTCGACGTGTGAAATCACTCCAACAATACGGTTTTCCTTTCTGAGAGATTTCAGTGTATCGAAGACCACCAGCAGTGCTTCTTTATCGAGAGAACCGAACCCTTCATCGAGAAAGAAAAAGTTCCGTTCCGATTTTACCATACTTTGTATATTGTCTGCCAGCGCAAGGGCCAGCGACAATGAGGCCTGGAAAGTCTGACCACCCGAAAGTGTCTTTACGTTTCTGGTTTTTCCCCCGTTCAGAAAATCGCGTACCTGGAAATTGTTGTCGGGAGTTATTTCAAGGCTCAAGTTTCTTCTGGTCATCCTAAAGAATCTTTCATTTGCAGCAAGACACAGATTCTGCAGAAAAACAGTGGATATGTAGTTGACAAATCCATTTGCTTTGAATAGTTGTTTCAGTATCTTAAGGTTGTATTCCCTGCTCCGGTGTATTGCAAGTTCGGCTTCGAGTTTTACACGCCTCTCCAGAGTTTCCTTAAGAACACTTATTTCTGACTCCAGCTTTCCATGCTTTTTATTTTCATTGTTAATATGCTCACCCAGTTCGGCAATATCTTGCTTAAGCATGTTATGTGTTTCTTCTTCATACTTTCGTCCGGCGATATCAGCAATACTCTGCTCAAGCTGTTTACGTAATAGTCCCAATTCCTTGAAGAAGTTCTCTGCCTTTTTCTTTTCTGCAGAAACATCATCGGTTTTGCGCGATAATACATTTCTGATATCACCCTCAGAACCGTATCCCGTCTTCTTCAGCTGCCCGTTCAGTAACTTTTTCTGCTGAACAATATTCCTTTCCTCGAGCTGCGCAGATTCTTTCAGGCTGACAACCCTGCCGCTCGCCGTATCAACAGTCCTTCTGAGAGACACAGATTTTTCTTCAATATTTTTATACTCGGCAACAATTTTATTATAGCGCCCGAGATATTCTTTAGCCTCCGCAAGCAGTCGCGAAGAATCACAGGATGAATATTCTGCCGGTGAAACCAGTCTGAGCTGGGTTTTTAAAACGTCAATAGCCGATTTGAGGTTACCGTATTTCAGTGCCTGGGCAATACTGAGTTCTTTTAGTTTTTCCATTTTCTCTCTTGCTGCAGCTATTCGTACAGCAAGACTCTCAAGTTCTTTCTCCTCTTCTGCAATCCGGTATGCAATTCTCCTGAATTCATCGAGAGCTCTCTGCATTTCAGCGAGGTCATGGTACTGATCCCATATAAAGTTCTCCTGATGTCTGCGTATTTCATTATTTATACGGTGCAGATTTTCTTCTTCGCCTTTCAGATCGTTCATTAGCATTGAATACCGGGTTTTAAGTTCAGAGAGTCTGCGCATCAATGTTTCAGTTGATTCTATCAACAGTTCTGTGCGGCTGTGGATTTCCTGTTTATTATCCAGTTCACTTCCGGCATTCCTGATGTTCAGGATATCAGGATGATCGTTAGATCCGCATAGCGGGCATGGCATACCATCCTGGAGCGCCTGTGCAAATTCCTCCAGCTTAAGCTGAATTTTCAGATGCGTTATTTCATCGTCATATTTTTTAAGTTCCCGCCTGAGTTCTGCCTGTCTGCCGCTGATATATTCCTGTAATGTTTCCATTCGGGTATCCTCAGGCAAAGACAGTTCTCTGCAAAATGAATGCCTTTCTTCGTCAAGTTTTTCAATTTCATTGTGCAGCGTATTTAGTTTCTGCTCGTGCTCTGATTGGTTTTTATTCAGGTTGCTGTTTATCGAATGCCAGTCTTTTACCAGCATGATTTTATGTTCGTCCGGTTTAAGCTTTTTCAGTTCCAGTAGAACTGATCTCTTCTCAGTAATTAAACCATTGAGATCTTCCAGTTCCGCATTCAGTTCATGTATTGCAGCATCGTATTGTAAATTATCCTTCTGCAATTTCGACAATGTAATTTCGTCATCTGTAATTCTGGCAAGTTTTTCTAATTCACAAGCTCTGTCCTTATACTCCTCTCTGTTCTCATAGTATGGAGTCAGTGTTTCCATTAACCCATTCAGACGCGATATTTCATTTATCTGAATTTCCAGTTGTTTTTCCTCTTCGGATATCTGCTGTTCAATGGAACACTTTCTATTCACAGACTGGTCTATAGCATCAATCATTCCGCGGAAACTGATAACACATTGTTCATATTCCTGAATACCGCGTGAGAGCTCGCTGAATTCTGACTCATGTACTTCTAGCTCATTGACCCGGCCCAGAAGATTTCCATATCTTTCAGTCAGTTCCCGGAGTCGTACAAGTTCATCATTCCGGATTCGCATATTTTCGATTTGACCGTTCAGCTTCAGCAGATCTTCCTTAGTCTGAGCCAGAAATTTTTCTTTTTCCAAAATAGTATGTGTATCGGCTTCTTCGAGCTGCTGCAGCTGGCCGGTGATGTTCAGGAGTATCTCATTGTTCTTATTATCCAGAGAAGATATTTTAGATGATAGATCATATCTGTCGAGGTTGAATAATTCCTTCATCATTTTAGTGCGGTCACTGTTGCCGAGCTGAAGGAATTCCTGAAATTTGCCCTGAGGAATAATTATAGTTCTTCTGAAATTTTCATAGCTCAGTCCGATTGCCGTTTCAATAGTCTGCTGGTCAACAGGCTCCCATTGTCCGTCAGTTTTCCTGTATGCTTTCTTTTCGAATGCTTTTACCTCTTCAAACTTTCTGCTGTTTCTTTTTCCTCTGACTATAGCCATATATTCCTGATTATCACTGCCGGCACTAAATATGAATTCGATCAACAGTTCGTTGGACTTAAGATTCATCATATTATAGTTACTGTCATCACCCCGTGAGTTGAGCCTGTCAGTTTGTCCGAACAGTGCGTAGGTAATTGCCTCGAGTATAGTGCTTTTTCCGCATCCTACAGGTCCGAATATCCCGAAGAGGTGTGCGTCTGTGAGTCTGGAAAAATCAATAGTCTGTGTATCTCTGTATGAATAAATACCTTTTAGTGTCAGCTGAATCGGGATCAAATTGTCTCCTCCCCTGAAATAACTTCGCGGAATATTGCCAGCAATTCATCATCCGGCTTCTGACCTTTTTCATTGGTGAAATAGTCAATAAACAGTGATTCCATATCCCTGGAAAGATCTATGGCAGTTTTACCATTGCTGTTAAGAAAACCAATATCGGTGATGTCAGGAATAATGGTTATAATGCCGTTGTGGGCGTTGTACAGGGCTCTTCTGTTCTCAGCCGTAAGGTAGGTATCACTCACTATTGTCAGTTCAACGAGACAGTCCTGATTATCAGTGAGCCATTTGACTGCAGACTCCACGCTTTCAGCCTTTTTCCTGATTAGTTTTTTTCCCCTGGAAAGTTCCATTTCTTTTATACTGACTGTCTGTCCTGGCTCGGCATCAATCAGCATCACATATTTTTTCTGGTTTGCCTCAGAAAAGCTGTATGAAACAGGGCTGCCGGAATAAACGACAGGGCATGGTTCATGGGCTATGTACTGTTTGCGGTGAAGGTGTCCCAGTGCCGCATATTGTACCTGCGGAGGAATATTATCAGCATAAATTATTTCTGCTCCGCCGACATGTAGTATTGGGCGTTCATCCTCGGGTTCTTCAGGAATTTCCTTATCCCTCTGCGCAAAAAACAGATGTGCGGCCAGTATGTTCACTCCGCTCTGGTCGCAGTACTTGTCTGCCAGCATTCTCCATTTATCCTTCAGATACCTGGAGAATTCCTCATTTGAGTTTTCACAGCCAAGGAATTTGCGCAGACGCAGTTCGTTGGCGAAAGGGGTCTGAAGTATTCTAAGCGGATACTGAGATGAAGGCAGTTTTATCTCAACGAATCCTTCCATACTTCTCAGGACCTGCAGGCCGGAATCAAGTGAGAATTCTTCAATTGTCGAGTTCGGGTAACCTGTAAAAAGAATACCGCATTCACGCGCAAGCGGATCCGGAGCTTCAATCCTTTCAGGAGAATCATGGTTGCCGGCAATGGCAATTACAGGCCGCCGGCCGCCTGATGCAAGTTTCTTAAGATACTTGTAAAATATATCTACCGATTCTGCAGGAGGATTAAATGTATCGAAAAGGTCGCCCGAAATGATAACTGCCTCCGCACCCTCACTTTCTGCGATTTCACATATTTCATTTAATACTTCAACCTGTTCTTCATGACGCGAATAGTTCTCCAGCCGTTTTCCAAGATGCCAGTCTGATGTATGCAGTATCCTCATGTATTTCTTTCACCGATATTTTGAGATGGAATAATAAAACTGAATTTACTGCCCTGCCCCGGGCAACTTTCAACACTGATGACACCATTATGCTTCTCGACAAATTCCTTGCATAGTATCAGTCCGAGACCAGTCCCCAGTTCGTTATTCGTACCGGGGGTAGTAAAGCTGGAGTCAATTCTGAACAACTTTTCCAGATTTTCCTCCTGTATGCCGACGCCGTTATCCAGAACAGAAATCCGGGTCTGTTCACCTGTAAGTTCTGCAGAAACAGTTACAGTACCGTTCGTATAAGAAAACTTCACAGCATTAGTAATCAGGTTTCTCAGTATGGTTCTGATCATATTTTCATCAGCCCGGATTGAAAAACCGGGAGCTATTTCGTTTACAACGGCAATTCCTTTTCCGGCTGAAACCATTTTTATCATCTTGATTTCATCGTTCACCACCGAGAAGAGGTCAATTCTGACCGGCATAAAATCGACGCGGTTCAATTTTGTTCTGGACCAGATCAGCAGGTTATTAAGAAGTTCAAATCCGTTCGTAGCACTTTCGCATATAACCTGTATGATCTCAATACGTCTGTCATCATCATACTCATAATAATCCTCTTTCAATATACTACTCAGACCAATAAGACTCTGGAAAGGATTCTTCAGATCATGGGCAATAATGGAAAAGAACTTATCCTTTGTGGCATTCAGCTCAGTCAGCTTTTCGTTTGCCCTTAGAGCAACTTCCTTTGCTGACACAAGTTCCATTTCATTCCGTTTTTCCTTAGTCTTGTCTAATGTATATCCAATTATATAGGATTTATCTCCTATTTTAAAAGGTACTTTTTTCGTATAATAATATCTGCCGTTTAGCTCCTCTTCGACCTCCACTATCCGGCCTTCCCTGATAACACGCGAATCATCTTCATGTATTTTTTTTGCCAGCTCCGGAGGGAACAACTCTTCACTGGTTTTACCAAGCAGTTCACTGACAGGTTTTCCAAGCATCTGTTCAAACTGACTGCTAAGCATCAGTGCTCTGTTTGCTTCATCCTTCATAAACAGATGAATGGGTGCATTTCTGAGAAATACCTCGACATAATGCTGTGTTTCCCTGTTTATCCTTTCGGCTTCTACCCTGTCGGTAATATTGCTCCAGTTGGTAAGTATAAGCTGCTGTCTCTCCACATAAATATGATTCATCGTAAGAAGCACATACAGAATCGTCCCGTCTTTTGTTTTGATCTTTATTTCCCGGTCACGTACAGTTCCGGTTTCCTTTAGTTCTTCCCTGATCCTGTCGCGGTCAGATACATCCTCATAAATACTCTGTATTGGAATTTTCTTCAGCTCATGTTCAGTATATCCAAGCAGACTGCATATAACCGGATTGGCGTTGATGATGATTCCCTCGTGACTTGTTATAGTCATACCTACCGCTGAAGTATCGAACAGGAGTTTATAGTGGGTTTCGCTTTCAACGAGATCGCGCCGGCGCTCATCAGCCACTTTTTCAAGAAGTTTCTCTCTCTTGTTCAGTTCACCAATCAAAGTTATCAGGTAAAGGAAAGTGATATTGGAAAATACCAGAAAGAGAATAAGAGCTGTATAGGATACAGCAATGTTGTCGTATGCAAAAGGCCCGGAATGACTGATGGTTGCATAAAATGCCAGCCCGGTAAGAACAATCATGTTTAGTACAAATGTAAATAGTCCGGAAGCTACTGCGATAAATAATAGTGCAGGAAAAACTGCATAGACGAATTCCGGATAATAAAAAAATGACAAAACCGCTACAGCCATTAACAGAACTGTAGAGAAAACCGAGTTGAGGATATTTTTTCTGCCGTGCAGCTCTTCCTTAATCAGATCTGAGGCCTGGTATAGAGTATAGATAAGTATTATGCCGTACGAATCGGAAAAGAAAAGACTGCTCATATTCAGCAGTATCGCACTGAACTGTTCGCCGGTCTCTGCTCCTATACTGAGAATAAATGATGTATTTACCAGTGAAGTAATAAGGCAAGGGACAGACACGACATAAAGAAGAAATCTAAGGAACAAAACCCCCTTATCAAATGGATTAAAAAGATTCAGCCGTTTCAGGAAATAATATGCCAGTACAGGCTGCAGCGTATCTGTTAATGCAGGTACCAGTGATAAGAGCACCGAAATGAACAGAGAAAATGAAGACTGTTTCATTACATCGGGCAGATTTACTACAAATGAAGCGATAAATATAACAGGCAATGCATACCTGCGCATTCTTGCAACCCCTATCAGAGCAATACCAGACGGCAGCCACAGAATACCAAGACTGGTACCCGGAACATTTGCATATCTCACTCCCAGCCATGCCGTGACTACATAGATCGCAAAAAATGCCAACAATTCAGCGGGCCGTAGTTCTGGTTTCCTATTCTTCTCTGAATTTGTCACGATTTTATATGTCTTAGTTAATAAAAGTTTAAGGGCAATGTTTCGGAATTTTAATTTTTTTTCTGTAATTTTATCGTTATTATTCGCTTACTATAGTTCCAGTTTTCTTTCCTAATATAAAAAAAGAATAGCGGAGTATCAAAATTAAAGTATAGTATGGAGCCATGCGTTAAGACAGCCCTTTTTCCGGCCTTCTTTTCTCGTATCAACTTGTTTTTATTGGAGACATGGTTCTGCATCAGATGCATTTGTGTTGTCTTCCATCAATGGACATAAATTTAGCGTAATTTTTATTTAGAAATATCCGGTACTGGTCAATATAAAATATGAAAAGGGGGCGGTATCATACTTCCGGATGAATGTTTTACGGAGCTTTGCAATGATTTTTTTTAGCATGGTAAGAAATTTTCTGTTTTCAACTGCTGCGATCGATGAAGAACAAAAAAGGATCGCTGTTATCATAAAGGTTATTTCAGTTTTTGCTTTCCTCGGAACTTCTTTTCTGATACTACTGCATCTTATATTGCAGGATTTTGAACACCTTCTGGTTTTCAGCATTCTCGATCTGCTGCTGTTTTTCTCCCTGTTTCTCATTAGGAAGAATTATTATGAATACGCCGGCAGTCTGATAGTGTGGACCATTTCCTTTTTCTTTTTCTATATGGCATTTACACACGACGGTATAAACGATACCGCTCTTATTGGTATTCCCTCTCTCATGATACTCGCAGGACTCATATTCAATAAAACTGAATATGTAATTTTTTCGCTGATTTCGATAATGACAATTCTTATGCTTGGGATAATGCAGATCACCGGCATAATGGACACTCAATTCAACGCTACTATAAAATACATTGACGTATTTGACACTATGCTGATACTATGCGTCTCTGCCATGGTTATACGCATACTGACAGATACACTTCTGCGGAGCCTCAAAAAGGCATGGCAGAAAGAAAAGGAAATCCAGAAACAATCAGAAGAGCTTAAGCTGTCAGAGGAAAAATACCGTACGATAGTGGAAAGCGCAAACGAAGGCATTCTGTTCTTCGACCACAATTCCCGCGTTACATTCTGCAATGCACGCAGCGAAGAACTCATGGGATATACTGCCGGAGAACTGAGGAATCTTAATCTGGAGATACTCCTTTTCAGTGATGATATAGCTGATCACCGCGAAAGAATGGAGGCCCGCCGCAAGGGAGTAAAAGATACTATCGAAAGAAGATTCAGGAAAAAAGACGGCAGTACTCTGTGGACCATTCTTTCTTCATCCCCTCTTTTTGACAACGGCAGCTTTGTAGGGTTTTATGCGATGATATCGGACATTACGCGCAGAAAACTCGCTGAAATAGAAATGCGGAAGGCCAAAGAGGAAGCCGAGCGGATGAGTCTCCTGAAATCTCATTTCCTCGCACAGATGTCGCACGAGATCAGGACCCCGGTTAATACTATCACAAATTTCATATCCCTGCTGAAGACAGAATTCGACAACAACATGTCAGAAAGCCAGGCAATGTGTCTTAACATGATTACCAGCGGCAGCAGAAGACTAATCAGAACCATAGACATGATACTTATTATGAGTCAGTTTCAGACGTCAACTTATGATGCAAAGTTCAAAATGCTGAATATATACGAAGATATTCTGAATAAACTATACCAGAAGTTTCTTGCAGAAGCCGGAAATCTGGAATTTAGCATTTCTAATACCGCATCCAATCCCAACATAGTTGCAGATCCATATTCAATTTACCACCTCTTTGGAAACCTGATCGATAATGCGATAAAATATACGGAAACCGGATATGTAAAGATCCGCATATACGAAAACTCAGAAGGCAGACTCTGCGTGGATATTGCAGATTCAGGCATCGGTATTTCTGAAGAATACAGAGAGAATATCTTCAAGGCATTCAGTCAGGAAGAAACCGGTTATACGCGCAGGTTTGAAGGTAACGGATTAGGACTAGCACTTGTAAATAAATATGCCGAACTGAACAAAGTCATAATCAGCATACAGACCTGCAAGGACAAAGGAACCATATTTACAGTCGTTATGCCCGCAGCCTATGAAATGAATAATCTCTGCGCAGTAAAATTATGATCTGATCATTTTTTACCCGTCATTTTTATTATTTCTCTCCTCAGGCTGTGCGCAAATTTATCAGCACCTTCTATATTAAGGTGAACACCGTCTTTCAGCATAGTGCTGTCTGTAATTGCATCCCCGTTTATAACGTATAAATGCATATCTCCATTCTTCCTCCTCTGCTCTACGGTATTCCTTACCATCTCCCGGTACTGTTCCAGTGTAAATGGCACGGCAAGTTTTGCTACAGTATAGGTCGTCGTCGGCGGAGTAATACAAAATATGCTGGCAGTTTTGAGGTATGCCCTCAGTGTATCCAGCAGTTTATTATATGTGGCTGCTTTTTCTTCCAGCGACTTCGTATCCCACATCCAGTCATTGAAACCAAATTCTACAGTTATATAATCGACGCGCCTGTTCTTAAGCAGCTGAGCAACGGACCATCCTGTATGAGCACCTCCGACAGCAAGGTTGTGCAGATCCCAGCCCATTAACTGAGATAGTATATATGGGAAAGTCAGATATGAAGCCGACTGCTGCCCGTTACCGTGTGTAATGGAATTTCCGATTGCAGCGTATACCGGTTTGTTCAGAGGTAAAACCGGATCGAGATCATAACCATCATCCAGGCTCATTCCGGTGAAGTCCACAGAATGCATGCTGGGAAGCAGAACTTCATATTCGATACTGATATTTTTCTCAGGTGAGGCAATGATAAATGAAAGTGAATCGTGAACCGCAATTCTCCTGCCTGCTGCATATACGGCAAATCCGTTCTTCAGCCCGACCCTGCCGCCCGCTGGGTTTTCCTCGAAAGACACCCTGACTGTAGGGCTTGAAGTCCTGAATCTGATCCTCACCCCGCTTTGCGTATATGCATAGGGCTTCGAGCCGGCGGATATACCGGAGCCAGGATTTATCAGTACATCCTCCGTGTGTCTGTTCAGAACAACACGTTCCGCGCTAACCCTGGCGAACCATATTCCATCGTATGATATTCCCGGATGGTTCAAAGGAATACTGACCCTGGCATACAATCCTGCAGTGATAAGAAATATGGCAAGTATGGTTGTGAAGATCTTCATGTAGTATTTCTCCCGGCGACTTAGTCAATGTGAATAGATTGCCGACAAATATAATAATTTCCCGCGCCTAAAACATCACCCCGGATACAAGTGATCCGAAAAATATTTTGATCTTAAATATATTTCAGTCTGTCCGCAGAGCGGGCTGCCGCTCTGCGGACTCTGTGTATCCGGATTAACTTACTTGCGGTTGAAGTTTTTCATATAGTGCTTGATATTCCTTTTCAGAGCTTTGTCTTTTTTCTTCTTTTCAAGAAAAGCATTCAGGTCTGTTTTACTCTCCAGGAATTCCTGTTCTCTCATCAGTTTCATATAAGAGTTATACCGTTCAGTGGAGATCTGGCCAGACTGAAGCGCCAGCAATACCGAACAGCCTTTTTCATTTATATGGCGGCAGTCCGAAAATCTGCAATCGCGTGCAAGTATATCAATTTCATCGAATACCTCACCTATGCTTTCTTCGGATGCCCAGAGATGAAATTCGCGCATTCCCGGAGTATCAATCACTATACCGCCGCCAGGCAGAATTATCATCTCCCTGCGCGTAGTAGTGTGTTTACCTCTGGAATCCTTTTGCCGCACTTCATTTGTAAGCTGTATGTCATCACCGGCAAGAGAGTTAATAAGAGTGGACTTGCCGGTTCCCGATGAACCTACAAATGCATATGTTTTACTGCTGACAATCATTTCACGCAGGTCATCGATCCCCTGTCCCGTAAGGGCACTGAGCGGAACGACCCGGATGCCGGCAGCCATCCGCTTTACAGCTTCCACCCTTTCTGCGGCATTGGTGCACAGATCGGATTTGCTCAGTACCACTACCGGCTCTATGCCACCGTTTCCGGCCATTATGAGATATCTCTCGAGCCGTCTCAGATTGAAGTTCGAGTCGAGGCTCTGCACTATAAAAAGAACGTCAATATTGGCGGCAACTATCTGCTCCTCGATTTTTATTCCTGCAGCTTTCCTCGAAAAAACTGTTTTTCTCCCGAGTATCTCCTGAATTATCGCCTTCTGCTCTTCAGGAAAGACGTTCATCATCACCCAGTCTCCGACCTTAGGGAAGCTCGCCGTAGTGTCGGCAGAAAAAAGCAGTCTGCCTGATACCTCAGCGCTGAGCTCACCATAGCGGCTGAAGACAATATAGCGGTGCTTGTTTTCCACGGCTATCCTGCCCGGCTCGAATATATTTTTATTTATGTGTGAATCGTATTGATCCTGGAAAAATTCGTTCCAACCCAGTTCATTAACAGTAAACATTTCTTGAGTTCTCCCTATATGTATCCACAGGTGCACATATCACACTGCACAGAATATGCGTACTGCAAGTGCGGATTTTTATAAAAAAATAATTTTAGTTAAGTTCCGTCACAAGGGCGTAGTTCACCCCTGAGTGGAAAATCTGATAAGCAGCAGAACTACAGTCAGGCAATGACCGCAATATCCGCCGTTCTTTCGGTTTGATCTAAAATGTATTTAGAGAGACTGATAAAATACCTTTAATGTTTGTTGCCGTAAATGATATAAAATCTAATAACAAATATACAATTTTTTGTAAAAAGTCAATAGTACTGAAGATATCCTCTTGTTTATTTTATTTAGTCAGAATATACAGGTCCATTTTTCGTAATCCCACTGTGCGGAATTGCGCAAATCCCGCTTCTTCCGACAGCTGTCTGATTATCGCGGGGTCCATTCTGTGCTCTATCGGCGGACCAGCCTCTTCTGATACAAACTTCCACTCGAGTATGGCGACCTTCGAAACAGCTACTCTTGAGGCCTCCCGGAGAGTTTTCAGATGATCATCGACTTCGTGAAACACCAGACCCATAAAAGCTGTATGAAATGAGTTATCTTCAAAAGGCAAATCTTCGGCAAGTCCGAGCCTGAAGTCACACTCAGGCAGCAGCTTAGAAGACAGAGCTATCATTTCGGGATTCAGGTCTATTCCCGAAACCTTAAGGCCGCGCTTGTGAAATGCCTCTGCAAATAATGCAGAACCCGTACCTATATCGAGCAGTGAATTGCCTGCAGGAATATCTTCAGCCACAAGATCCGCAACTCGGTCAACTTCGAGGCGTTCCTGACGTTCGTGTGACCTAAGCTTTTCGGCAGTCTGATTAAATACTCTTTCGTTCATATATCATCCGTTAATGCAGGTTTATGATCATATTTGATAAACTACCAAAATAACATTATATCTTCAATTTATCGTCAAAAAATTTATGAATCCGAAAGTCCGGACCCATTGTTTGAATCCAAGTTGCGGCGGCAATGGCTTTTGCGTTTAATATTGGTCATGATACCTCAGTATTTATCGCCTCATTGAATATAACGGTGAATACTGTTCCCTTTCCTTTTATGCTTTTGACCGTAATCTCCGCATTATTCATTTCACAGTATTTCTTCACCAGTGAAAGTCCCAGTCCGCTTCCCTCGTATTTCCTCGTATATCCCTGCTCTTCCTGTGTAAATGGTGTAAACAGCGACGGCAGATAGTCGTCGGCTATTCCAATTCCGGTATCTGCAACGCTGATGCACACTCTGTTCAGTTCATCCCGGAAAGTGCTGATTTCAATACTGCCCGCATTGGTATACTTGATCGCGTTGTCAATCAGATTTACAAGTATCTGCTCGAGTGAATACTGATCAGCAGTAATAACGAAATCATCTGTCTGCCTGTTCAGTAACAGCTTAAGATTTTTGCGGCCGGCTTTGTAGACAAATTCCATATATAGTCTTTCAAGAATATTCTTGTACAGGCTAATCTGTCTGTAAACACACTCATAACTCCCGGCCTGAATTTCTGACATGTTCAGTATCAGATCAATAGTGCGTATTATACGGTCTCCTGATTTATCAATAGCCGAAAAATATTGTTCCACATCCGGATATTCAGATTCTTTCAGTATATCCTTTACCAGCTGCATATAGTTCAGCATCGTATTTATCGGAGTTCTTATTTCATGAGACATCTGAGCGAGGAATTCGGACTTAAGACGGCTTGATCTTTCAGCATTTTCCTTGGCTTTAATTAAATCCTGTTCGATCTTTTTTTTATCGGTAATATCCAGCATGGAGATAATACTTTTATCTGTCCCGGCTATCAGAGAAACTATGACCAGGACATTGTGGAGCGACCTGTCAGCAGATACTATCCGTACTTCATATTTACCCGGTGCACCGGGAACATTGCGGCGCCTCATCTCATGATATTCTGTCACTCTGTTCAGTTCGTCCGGATGTAAAATTGAAAGAGCATCGATATTTTTATTCAGGTCGTTCATATTATATCCGGTCAGTCTGCACCATTCCGAGTTCACGATATGGATTTTATAGTCCGAGCCAATGATCATCGAAGCCGTACCGGTATTTTCAAATATGCTTCGGTAGAGATTTTCCGATTCGCGCAGCGCTCTTTCAGTTTCAAGCCTCTGTGTCATATCTACAATTGCAACTGCACTCTGCCCCGTTCCTGGTATCAATGCAACGCTGATAAATACTGTTTTGGGTTCTTTGGCTTTTCCGTAGAAACGGAACTCATAAGATGTAGGCACTTCTTCAGGTGAAGTGCGGCGAATTCTGTGGTATTCTGTCATTCTTTGCAGATCTGCCGGTTCTTTCACAAATTCAGGCCAGTACATATTATCCAGCAGTTCTGATTTTGAATAACCGCTGAGTTTTTCAAATTCTTTGTTCACCAGTGATATTTTCATATCACCTTCTACAATAGCCATGGGATTTCTGCTGTTTTCAAATATGGTTCTGTATTTACTTTCTGAATTGCGCAGCGCCTCTTCTATTCTTTTCTTTTCCGTAATATCGCGCACAGACTCAATGGCCCCGTACTGTCTTCCCATTGAATCGAAAAGCGGTGAAGCTGTGCCGGCAACATAAGCTCCCCGGTCATTGTATAGTGATGGGACGTAAATTTCGCCATACAGAGTATTCCCGTGCACAGTCACCGAACTGTATTTCTTTTTAATATCAGGTTTATTCATACCCACAAGGTCTATAAGAATAGGCATGCGTTCGCCATAGAAAGGTATAGAATATTCATAATCCCCTTTTCCAATCATGCTATTCTTGCTCCTACCGGTCATCTCTTCCATAGCACGATTCCATGCTATAATTTTCTTCTCTTCGTCAATTACAAACGTTGCATCCGGCAGAAATTCAATTGTATCAGTCAGCCATTGATGAGCTATTTCCAGCTCCCTTTCAGCCCTTTTCCGTTCAGTAATATCGCTTATTATTCCGACAAGAAGTTTTCTTCCTTTTTCATCCGTAAATAATTTCTTTTTTGTCAGTATGTTGCGTTTTTGGCCCGATAAACTTGTCAGCTCCTCCTCATTTATATTTTCAATTCCAGTCTTGAATACGATTTCATCTTTTTCCCAAAACAAGTCTGCCTGAGCAGCCGGGAAATAGTCGTAATCGGACTTACCCAGCAGCTCAGACCGGCTTTTTCCCAAATACT
>JBLMZS010000021.1:0-33889 GCA_050258935.1 Bacteroidota bacterium | reverse complement strand
GTTCACCGGCCTTCTGCGAAAGCTGCTGATTTTTCTGTTCGGCAAACTGCTGCTGCATCCTGTTCATCTGGTCGTGCGGCATATCCTTTATCTGATCCATTTTCTGGTCCAGATCTTTCATGCTTTCCGAAAGATCGTTCATCTGTCTGGTAATGTCCTGCTGTTTTTCAGACATTTCACTGCGCTGCCGGGGGTTGTTCAGCTCATTTCGCTGCAGCGATTGTTTCTGCTGTTCAATAGCCTTCTCTATCATCTCTGCGCGCCTGACAACCTCATCTGTTTTTTGCTCTATCTGTATGCGCTGCAGCAGCTTCATGGTGCGTTCTATGCTCGACTGGAACTGTTCTTCGTTAAACTTAAACTCATCGAGTGACTGTTCGACCTTGTCGCGGTTCATTTGCTGGAGAGCCTGCTCCATTTTTTCGATCGCCTTTTTCATATCTTCGCTGGTCATTTCTCGGAAGAGTTCCTGGAGCTGCATATATTTCTGCAGGGTTTCCTTAGACAGCAGATTATTTTCCCTCAGGTCGTTCTGCATGTCGGAGATTTCCTTGCGTACTTCCTTAATATTGTTTTCCAGCTGATTGAACTTATCCAGTGCTTTTTCCATTCGCTCTTTTTCCTGCCAGGAAATATCCTTTTTATCCTGCTTCAGGTCCTGCCGTATGTCCTTCAGTGTTTCCTTAAGCTGTGCAGCCTCTTTCAGCAGGTCGCTGAGCTTCTTTTCCGCGTTATCCTGTGTCTTGTCCGCGTTGTTAAGAAGTTCGTCGAGAGACGGAATGCGGATGGAGTATGAAGCTGTCCTTGCACTTTTCGGACCGTTGATATTGTCGTTGTCCAGCACTTCAAAATAATAGCTGACAACGTCTTTGGACGACAGATTCAGATTCGAGAGGTTCCATATATAATTGACATCCTCGGCCTTTGAATTTTTTGCGAATGGTACATCCAGCTGCATTGCCGCCGAGGAATGTCCCTCGTTTATAATGCTGTAATGCAGCAGCAGCCGGCTGAATCCGTAATCGTCACTGATCTTCAGCAGGAATGCTGCGCGGTTGTCTTCGGACAAAGTAATATCGCGTGCGGGCAGTATCATTTCGATCGAAGGCGATGCATCTGCGAGTGTTTTTACAGAATAGGTGATGGGAGATTCATTTTTGTTCCCGTCCGTGCTTGTAAGAATTATTCTGTAATCGATGTCCTTTCTGACCGTATATGTGCCTGCAGCGTTGCTGCCGTCCACATTCAGCCTGAAAGTAGTACTGTCGTTGAATTCCAGATATGCATTCTTCAGAGTCTTTGTGGAACTGATACTAAAGGACATTCTGCTTCCTGGCAGTGCCGTTACGTTGCCGTTGTCTTTCTGTGTTACGGCTGTCTGACCGGAATAGCCGGGTGGCGTGATAGTGAGGTCAAGAGTTTTTATTATCGGCCGGTCAACGACTTCAATTCTGTATCCTCCGGAGCTTACATCTTCGGCGCGGAAGAAATAATCAAATGAACTTCTTACTGCAGTAACTTCAAATGTATAGAGGCCTGTTGAATCAGCATAGAGCTGACGGTACTGAAAATCGGTTTCCTCGGCACTTTTTGTGGCAATGAAAACTTCTTTGGGTACGGGTCCGCTGATCCTGGCTTTTATATATATATCCTGTCCGCGTGTTATGTGTGAATTACCGGGAACTATATGGAATACAAACCTGGCAGGCGGAATGAATTCGCTGTCAAAGTTGTATAATCTTCCAGCCGCAGCCCTGAGGTCCCCCGATAGTGAAAACAGTATGGCTGCTGCTGCAATCAGTCCTGACATATAGGGCAGCAGTTTTTTAGCCTTCAGGAAATTAGCCGCCTCCGAAAAATCCACAGCCCTGGTTCTCAGATATACCTGTCTGAATGCAGCATCGGCCATGCTGGATGAGTAGTATCGTCCGGTCTTCTCCATGCTTGCCAGCTGCATGGCATTAAGCAGGTCATCGCTGAGCGAAGGGAAGAAAAGTCCTACTTTTCTGGCCTGCCCGTAATAGTCCGGTTTCCCGGTAAGGTTCAGGTATTTAAGTCCCGGTCTGATAAAATAATAGGCCAGCACGCCGAGTGAAAACAATATCAGCAGAAATGTCATGACAGTTCTGACCATAGAGGAATAATGTCCGAGAGATTCGGCAAGCACAAAGATCAGAAACAGTGCGAGTGCGGCGATGACAGTAATCTGAATGCCCTGCAGTGCGAGTGCGGCGTATTCCTTTCGCGTCAGGCTGTCAAATTTTCTCAACAGTTCTTTATATTCTTCAGAGTAATTCATTTTCATACTTCAGTTCTTAGTGAGAAAGTGCCCAGACGACTATGTTTGTGCCGAACTTAAGGGCTTCTTCTCTTTTTTCGGGCGGGTCGTTATAAACTTCAGGATCTACCCATCCGTCAGAAGGGTTGCTTTCATACGTATAGTATACAACAAGTCTTTTGTCCAAAAAAATTCCAAATCCCTGCGGCGGCTTATTGTCGTGTTCGTGTGTTTTTGGAGGGCCCGATGGAAAATCATAGAAGCAGTGATAAAGGCCAAAGCTGAATGGTAATTCAACGAGTTCCTCTTCGGGAAAAACCTTTTTGATTTCGCGCCTGAAAGCCTGGTCAAGGCTATAGTCGTCATCCACGTACAGAAAACCGCCGTTCTGCAGGTAAAGCCTCAGCTGCCGGGCTTCATTTTCCGAAAATACCACGTTTCCATGTCCGGTCATAAACAGGAATGGAAAGTTAAATATATTGCTGCTGTTTACGTCTGCAAAAGTATACTCGGGGTTTACCTGTATATTTGTATTTGCACCGATAAATTTCAGCAGGTTTACTTCCGCAGAAGGATCATTATACCAGTCGCCCCCGCCGTTATACTTCAGCCGGGCTATCTGAAAGGCGCCGTCGTTCCGTTTACCATAAATCGTCTGTCCCGGCAAACTGTTGGCGCATGAAAATAAAGACCATAAAAGTATCGCGAAATAGTACTTGATCATAAAATTAAATCATTTTGGATAATATATATACTGACGTATAGAATATCAATGTAAAACAAAGATAGGACTTTAAAGTGAATTAAATAAGGTAAATATTGAAAATAATTGAAGAAAAATCAGAAGGGAACACTTGTAATAATTGACAATTCCACCTATTTTACATGCAGTCAAATCAGGTGTTGTAGATCTGGCAGTGTATCTGCGCTCAATTGCTGCGTCTTACCTGCTGTAAAGATAAGAATAAGATTCTTAAACTATAAAACATTTAATACTATGTTTAACAGAAGATTACTATTTCATACCGTCACAATATTCGCACTGCTGCTGTCATGTTCTTCAGATATTTGGGCGCAGGGTGGAAAAGGAAAGATATCGGGCCGGATAATCGATGATGCGGCTGAAGAGCCGCTGATAGGCGTAAATGTCGTCATTGAAAATACGAGGCTCGGTGCGACCACAGATCTGGAAGGCAGGTATGTGATATTAAATGTTCAGCCCGGCAAATATTCCGTTACCGCCAGTATGGTGGGCTACGGCAAACTGACGCAGTCAGATGTTGAGGTGTTCATCGACCGCACGACGCAGCTGAATTTCAGACTTAAGGATAAGTCTGTGCAGGTTCAGCAGGTCACTATTGTTGCCGAGAAACCCAAGGTCGTGAAAGACCAGACTTCCACGACAAACACCATGGACGACGAGCAGATCAAAGCCGCTCCGATTGAAGGCATACGCGGTGCACTGGATCTTTCATCCAGTTTCCAGAAAGATGCTCTCGGGAATTATTCGGTCAGAGGTTCGGGTGCCTACGAAGTGAATTTCCAGATAAACGGTGTTTCTCAGACCAGCTCGATCACCTCGGCTCCGGCCGGTGGTGCAGGTGTCGACAAGGCCGACAACTCGTGGAAATATGACGTCAACCCTCTCGCGGTTCAGCAGATACAGGTGATATCCGGCGGTTTTTCTTCAGAGTATGGAAATGCTCAGGCCGGTGTCGTCAAGGTTGCGCTGAAAGAAGGTTCTCCGAAACTCAGCGGTGAGGCCAGGGTGGAATACAGGCCTGCAGGCCAGTATCACTTCGGTAACTATATATACGACAAGAATACAAATTTTGAATGGCAGACCTGGGGTCAGAAGAACTACTGGGTTCAGCACATGTACGATGATAACGGTCCGATTTTTACACTGAACAAGGGTCTGTACGACAGAATAAAAGGCGGCAAAGCGACTGCTGCCGATTCACAGAAAGCCAATCAGATAATCGACTGGGCACATAATCTCTGGGTATACGACCACGAACCATCTGAGGATAATCCTCTTGGTGTATATGACTACCGCGATCATACATATAACAGATATATGGTTGGCTTTGGCGGACCGCTGGGCAGAGATCCCAATCTGCTGAAGTTCTACTTCTCCGGCGAGTACCGCAGCAAACCTACAAAGCTGGCGACACCTGAAAAGGACCAGATCTATCAGTACTATACTTTAAGTATTACCTATCAGCCCTTTACAGCACACAAGTTTAAGGGAATGGCGTCACTCCAGAAATATAAAGGCGGCCTCTGGTCCGGTTCCGATGATATCCGCTGGGCAGGTATTGCATTCGTCCCTGGCGGTTCTTCCTCCAAGTACAGGGTAACAGTGGATCCTGTCAGAACAGAGCAAACCATTGCACAGAGTCTGAACTGGGTTTATACAATGGATGCAAGGTCATTTCTGGAAACAACAGTTTCGCACCAGCTCGAACTCTTTGAAATTCCCTACACTACTGCTGCCAGCTATGACCTTCAGTCAGACAGGGCCGACAGCCTGAACGACCGCAGCGGAAACATACTGCCGCGCGGCCCGTGGTGGGATTCCGAATATACACAGCCTTACAGCTATAGTTCTGTCTATTATGCAGATACCAGAAATAACCACTGGTCAATCAGCACCGACTACACAAACCAGATAACATCTACAAACCTGCTGAAACTGGGTGCGCGTTTTTATTACTGGGATCTGAAAAACAACGCCGTGAATTCCAGCTTCCAGGCCAACACATATGTAGCCCGAAGCGGTTTTGCAGAATACTATCAGGCATATCCGTTCAACTATGCATTCTATATTCAGGATAAAATGGAATACGAGGGTATGGTGGCAAACGTGGGTGCCAGGTTCGAAGGCTATAACTTCCAGTCGAACGTACCGGTCGATCCCTTCAATGTTTTCTATCCCGGCACAGGCGCACCCACTGCAGGTAACCCTGCTACCGTATCGAGCAAGAGCCAGTTCATTATTCTGCCCCGTATCGGACTGTCCTTCCCCATCGGGGAAAATACGGCATTCAGGCTTCAGTACGGACACTTTGCTTCGATGCCGCTGTTTTCACAGGCCTATTCCCAGAGGACAAACGCAGGATGGAACTCGCTTGGAAATCCTGATCTCGAATACAAGAAGACAATACAGTACGAGATCGGTATACAGCAGGTCATAGATGAACGCAACCGCCTGGATGTATCGGTATACTACAATGACCGCGTCAGCCAGATAGGTACGCAGAGAATAGCAGCTATTACGGGTAATCACAATACTGAAAACCTGGGTTACCTTGCCGATAATACTGCACTGTATCCCTATTCGACATTCTCAAACAACGGATTCGGTTCCACGGTCGGTATAGAAGTAATATTTGAAAAAATCGGAGTGGGAAACTGGGGATACCGCATGAGTTATAACCTTTCACAGACAACTGACGGAAACTACGGAGCTTCGGTAATATATCCTTCCGGACTCAGATATGAAAGAAGAGACTTTACAGGCGAATATATTTCCTCAAACGACCGTACACACAACTTCAGAGGCTACCTGCAGTACCAGTTCTTCGAGGAGGAAGGTCTGAGGATACTGGGTGTCTATCCGCTCAGCAATACTCTCATCGGACTTACTTATACGGCGCAGTCGGGTACTCCATTTACATACATAACTGATTTTGAGGAAAAGTCTAATATGGATGTCTATAATAACAGGCGTTATCCGCTCGAATCAAACATAGATTTCAACGCGCAGAAAACAATTTCGTTTTCGGGCCTCAGACTGATACTCGGACTCAGGGTAATGAACGTGTTCAACAACAAGTGGCTTACACCAATGAGTCTGGAAGATGATATGCAGAACTGGATAGAAAGAGGCGTCACAATGGATAATCCGGCAGACAATCCGGCAAGAAAAAGCTACAGGATTGCTTCTTTCAAAACATATAAAAATACTCCCAGACAGATCTATTTCACTGTAGGTGTAGGGTTCTAAAGGAAAGTCAATAAAAAGTTAAAAAATCCAAATACAGCAATATTCTATGAAAAGATATTTTAAGTCATTACTTTTAATCCCGATTCTTGCCACGGGCCTGGCCTCTGAAATTCAGGCACAGGTAGATGCCCCGGCGCAATATTTTACCAGAGGCAAGCTTTGGCAGAGTGTCTACAACGGAAAGATCGGACCGACATTTAATAACTGGCGCCGTTCGGGTGTCGGACTCGACTGGCCGGGATTTGACGCGACCTGGATAGTTGAGGATATAGGCGGGGCACCAAGCCATCTGGCTACCGGTGGTATATATGTCGCCTGCCGCAAACAAAACGATTCGGTGCTGGTGGCAGAAGACTGGTCAATCAGCGGCGGTACCGTCTCCAGCGATCAGGGTGTACAGTATAAACTGACTAAGCATACCCATCTTTTCAAGAACGGTGAGAATTACTGGCTGAAAAAGAATCCTGATATGGGCGAGGAAGTAATACAGACACAGTGGGAATATAACCTGGGATATACACCCAGCTACGGACTCGACAGGCAGATGCCGGTCAGGGTTACCAGAACCTCGCATAACTGGAGCGGCTCGAAACGCGAGGAAAATTATATAATCCATGAATATGTCATAAAGAACATATCCTCTGAGATCAAGGCTCAGCTCGATCCGGTAAAGGATGCTGCAAGAATAAAAGCCATTTCAGATACACTGAAAGACTTTTATGTCCTGCTCAACTATGCAATACATTCAAATACCCGTGCCTGGAATGTGAACTTCCCTACCGAGACACCCGGAGCTAAGAATACCTGGTATTTCTACGAGCCGAAGAACAATCTTATATACGGTAAAGCAGATGACTATTACAAGACCGCTAAAAAAGAAACGGCTTTCGGTTACTCAAAGACACAGGGGAAAATAGTAGACGGTGAACCGCAGGGTGAATACCTGGCGCCTGGATTTGCCGGATTTTCTCTGCTGTATGCTTCGCCGAATAAAAAAGGAGAAACTTCAAAGGTACAGGGATACGGCTGGAGCGCAGGCGATGATACGTATGATTACGGCGGTCCTTTTGTGAATATGGATACCGAGGAAATGCAGTATCAGGTAGTGGCCGATCCTTCAAAGGCAAGAAATTTCAGCAAGAATGTAAACGATACTACTTTCATGAGGATGAAGAGAATATGGTCTATGATGAACTGCGGACCGTGGGATCTGAAGCCCGGCGATTCCATTGTAGTTGCGGTTGCAGAAGTAGTAGACGGAATTGATTATTCAGCAGCCATAGATCCTGCTACCACTACATATCTGGTACAGTCTGCGGGCAAAAAGAATTTTGATGCTTCGCTGGCAAACGCAAAATTTACCTATAACAACCATCTGCGCCACCCTAATCCTCCTGCAGCTCCGGAGAACTTCAAGGTGGATTATTACAGGCAGAAGGCCAAACTGGTAGCCAATCAGATTACCTGGGGAACCAGTGCTGAGAGTCTTCCGGATCCGGATGACGGAGTATATGACCTTACCGGATACAGGCTGTACAGATCTTCGTTCCTGCCTATTGGCCCATGGGAACTGATCGGCGATGTGAAGAAAGGCGACGGTAAATATATGAAGGACGGACAGTACAGTTTCGTCGATTCACTGGTAAACATAGGTACATACTATTACTATGCGATCACTTCATACGATTCGGGACGCACGGTATGGAATATAAATCCGTCTGCTACATTTACCGAGACCGGTACTACGCACCGCGTGCCCTCTCTCGAGTCTTCGATATTTGCAAACAGAATGACAAGCAGCGCTTTTCTTGCGACACTGCCGGCGAACAATACCGTCAGCGACATACTCGTAGTTCCCAATCCGTTCATAAGCGGTCAGGGCAATACACAGGTATCTGCCTCGGATGAAATTCAGTTTGTCAATCTGCCCAATCCCTGCACGATCAGGATTTATACAGTAAGAGGTGACCTGGTAAAAACGATAAATGTACAGGATGGCAATGGTGCCATAGCTTCATGGAACCAGCTGACCGACTATGGTCAGTTTGTCGAAAGCGGTATATATATTTTTCACGTTGAATCCTCAATAGGCAACAAAATCGGAAAATTTGCAATAGTCAGATAAATGAAAAAAACACTATTATTATTCGTATTATGTATGGTCCCGGCCTTATTTGCCCAGGACTTCAAAAAAACTGCGACAAGCGGTTTCGTATTCCTCGAAATACCAGTTACTGCACGTGCTGCGGCTCTGGGAGAAACTTCGATTGCGCTGAGCGATATGAATTCGGACGCAGTATTTACAAACCCTGCCGGTTTAGGGTTCTCTGAAAAAGCCCACTCTTTTTCAGTATCCTACGCACCCTGGTTTGCAGATATAAAAAACTACGCCGCCAGCTATGCCTATAAATCATCGCTCGGTACACTGGCATTCGGCGCTGTGATGCTGGATTATGGCGATATGCCCAGGACCACCAGAACGGGATCAAAGCTCTACGAAGTTGAAGGGAATTTTTCTGCAAATGACCTTGCCCTGACTGCCTCTTATTCCAAGATGCTGACAGACAGATTCGCTTTCGGTGTGTCGGCAAAATATGTAAGGGAAAAAATCGATTCGTACAGCGCAAGCAACTACCTGTTTGACGGCGGTGTGCTTTACTACACGGGATTCAAATCGCTCAGGATAGCAGCTACCGTGCAGAACTTCGGCACAAATTCAAAATATATAAACGACAGTTTCCGTATGCCTACCTGGCTCAGACTTGGTGCTGCAGCTGAAGTGTACGGCAGTTATGATTCGGAATACCGCGTTACTACATCGGTTGAACTTGTGCACTCTTCCGACAACGACGAGAGAATGAACGTGGCCGCAGAAGCTTCATGGAAAAACATCTTTACGCTCAGGGGCGGTTATAAAATAAACTATGACGAGGAAACTTACAGCCTCGGCGCCGGTCTTACACCTCCGGGTGTCCCGGCTACATTCGACGTTGCTTATGCTGACTATGGAAGATTAGGCAATATTTTCAGATTTACCATTCAATTCGGCGTGCTATGAAAAAAAGAATAATACCAATATTTATACTGCTGGCAACTGCTCTGTTGAGCAGCAGTCCGGCTCAGGTCCATTCGATCAAATTTTCGGGAGACTATTCCTTTCCATTCTCTGAGCGCCTGGGTGTAACCGATATTAACGCGCCGGGAGGTACTGCAGAGGTAAGGTTTGATGTATATAAGAATATTTCGCTCGGAATCTCGTTCGGATATAACCTCTACAGCCTGCACCAGCAGGATGCACTGAAAAAATGGGACTGGGGTTTCTGGAATATCAGATACAAGGGAATCGTACAGGATGCCCTCTCGAAATACTCTTACCTTTCGGCTACTATGGACCCTATACAGAAAATGGATATCTATCCTCTGGTGATAACAGCCAGTGCCGAATTCGAACCTCTGAAGGATGTATTCGTGAGACCCGAACTTGGTGCGGGTGTCATGTTCTATAAAAGAAGAATGTACCTGCACGAACAGTGGCAGAAGTATTTCGAAACACTCGATTATACGTACAGGTACGATTACTACAATTTTGCCGATCCTAAGGAAGGCAACCCGTTTACCGCCGTTGCAGGTCTTTCTGTGGGGTATCAGTTCACGCCGGGCTTTGTACTCGAAGCTGCTGCAAGGTATTCGTATGTACTCGATATGGACGGTAAATACGGATATGAGAACTTCCCGATGAAGGATGTTATGAGCCTGAAACTGGGACTTTCATTCCTGTACTGACGGGATTCTGCAATAAAAGTGATTTTGAAATTCATTAAAACTCAAATTATATGAAATCTTCTATCCTGAAAAATATTTCTTTAGCCTGCCTGGCAGCTGTCCTGTTTGCAGGTGTTTCCCCGGCTCAGAACAAATTTGTGGCCGGCGCGGGTGCTTCGATGCTTTTTCCAATCGGTACTTTGCACGACAGATACAATCCTGCAGCGGGCGGGTCATTTTATTTCGGAAAGCAGGTCAGTGAAAACTGGACCTGGGTCGGAAAAGCGGAATATTACAAATTTACCGAGCTGAATAAAGATAAGCTTTCCATAAAAAGGATTGTCGATTATACCCGGAACGGGACAGAGTATTCAAAGGATTTTGTCATCCCCCTCGACAAGATCGATATGGAACTGGAGGTCGCAGGTGCCTCGGTCAATGCAAAAGCCAATCTTTATGACGCGGACATTTTCCGGTCAAACCTGGATATGGGATTCGGTATGTACCGTTGGAAAAATTATATAGCTCCCTACAAGGATACAATGTATGTGACCGTTCCGGGAATGGAGAACAGGCTGGTAGCCGAGGTGCTTAACGTGCCGGGCAATACACAGGTTGACTGGAGCGGTGGCTTGAATCTGGGGTTAGAAGCGGAAGTTCGATTGTTCGAACCGGTGTGGTTCAGTGCAGGAGCTTCATACAAAGTAGTTATAGGAGAATTATGGCCTTTGCTCAGTCTGGATCTGGAAAATGTAAGTGCATTCCAGATGTTCGAGATAAAAGCCGGAATAAAGGCTGAATTTTAACCGGACTCTATGTTCAACGCAGGTGGACAGTGAAAAAATCATTACTTCTGTTGTTCTTTGTGTTTCTCTCAGCCGGTATGCGGGGACAGCAGATGAGAGCTGTCTGGATTACAAATGTGGACAGTTATGTTCTTTATACAGATAAAGCTATAGCCGAGGCAATGAATTATCTGGCTTCGGCCGGTATAAACACGGTTTTCCCGGTAGTCTGGAATAAAGGTTATACTCTCTATCCCAGCAGTATAATGCAGAAAAACTTCGGTGTTCCTATAATACCTGTATTTGCCGGACGCGATCCGCTTGGCAGACTCATAATTGAAGCACACCGCAATGGAATCGAAGTAATACCATGGTTTGAATTTGGATTTTCCTCTTCTTATTCTGCAGACGGCGGACATATCATAAAAAAATTCCCGCAATGGGCACTCAGGGATGCTTCCGGTAAGCTCGTAGTGAAAAACGGGTTCGACTGGATGAGCGCGGCAAATCCTGAAACACAGAACTTTATAATATCCCTCATAACCGAAACGATTGACAATTATAATGTAGATGGAATACAAGGTGACGACAGGCTGCCTGCCATGCCGGTGGAGGGCGGATATGATTCGGTTACTGTTGCTCTGTACAAATCTGAAAACAACGGAAAAATGCCGCCGGCTTACTACGATGCAAAATGGATGCGGTGGCGGGCAGATAAACTTAACCAGTTTTTAAAGCGTCTGAGGGATTCTGTCAAAACCCGAGGGACCGATTTAATAGTTTCTTCCGCTCCCAGCAATTACCCGTGGGGATATGAAAATTATCTGCAGGATTCCAAAACATGGGTGGATTCCGGATACATCGATAATTTTATACCCCAGCTCTACCGCGACAATATAGCTTCATACAAATATGAGCTGAACAATGCTATAAACTATGTGCCATCGTCGCGCAGGGATATTTTCTTCCCGGGTATACTGATAAAATCCGGCTCCTATACTGCTTCTGCCGAATATCTTAATCAGGCACTGAAAGCTAACCGCGAAGCAGGTGCAAACGGAGAGGCATTCTTTTTTTATGAAGGCCTGAGGCTGAACAATAATGCACTGGGCGAAACGCTCAGGAACGGATATTACAGCAGCCCGTCTCTGCCGCCATTCAGGCACGGTAATGTACGCAGACCGAAAGCAGTTGTGGTAAATGAAGACGATCCGGGTGCAGTCAGAACAGGCCCATGGCGGGAACATCCGCGCCCGGGCTTCAGTTCGGGTATACTGCTGGGGTCAGATACGGCATACACATCAATATCCTATTCGTTCAGTGTACCGGTTGCTGCATGGTATGAAGTTTATGCATATATCATACCCTCCTTATCCAATACATCCAGAGCACAGTATACAGTGTATGGCAGCAGCGGGGATTCGGTAAATGTGTCTGTCGACCAGTCGAACATAAAAAATGAAGGGTGGCAAAAAGTTTCTGACGTATTTTTAAATACGGGCACATCGGAAGTATTGAAACTCGATAACAGCGGTATTGAATCCGGGAAATACATGACCGCTGATGCGGCAATGATAATGATCAACAGAAAGCTTTCCCCCTCCGCCGTTGTAACTGCTGTCGGATCTTACGGGGATAAATATGCCGGTGTACCGGAGGGAATGAGGCTATATCAGAACTATCCCAATCCGTTCAATCCATCGACCGTAATTTCTTATGAGCTTCCGCAGGCAGCGCACATTACACTGAAAGTGTTTGATATACTTGGCAGAGAAGTTTCGCTGCTCGAAGACGGTATGAAACCGGCAGGCCTGCATTCGGTGCAGTTCAATGCATCATCTCTGCCGAGCGGGGTGTATTTCTGCAGACTGAGCAGCAGCAGTTTCACGTCTGTAAGAAAGATGCTGCTGGTCAGGTGAGAAAGTTAATTTATAACTGAGGGCGCGGTACTTTATCTGCCCGAAGCCTGTTCGATGTTTACTTTTTTCTTCTTGATCTTCGCGTCACTGAGTTTCTTGATTACCTTGGCTGCAACGTCAGGATGGATATCCACGAATGAATATTTATCGAACATATCGATAGCCCCTACCAGATTGCCTTTGATACCGGTTTCGCCTGTTATGGCCCCGAGTATGTCGCCCGGTTTGGCCTTGTCCTTTTTGCCGATATTCAGGAACAGCCGTGTATACTGAACGTCGTGTCTCGAAGAGCCGGATGAGGGGGCGGAAAAAGTGATCTTTTCCTGTGCTTCAGATTTATCCGAACCTATACTCATCTTCAGCAGTGCAGCAGCTATATCGAGCGAGCTGTATTCCTCGTCTGCCAGCTGTTCGACAAACCGCACATATTTTTTCAGTTTATTCTTCTTTATAGTTTCCTTTACTTTTTCGAGGAACAGGTTGACCCTGACTTCCTCGACATCGTCAAATGAAGGCACCTGATTGAGCTTGATCTTTGTATTTGTAAATTTCTGTATATCCCTGAGCTTGTAAAGGTCCTTGCCGGTTGCAAAAGTGAAAGCCTTGCCCGTTCTGCCTGCTCTGCCGGTACGTCCTATCCTGTGCACATAGTATTCTTCATCCTGCGGGAAGTCATAATTAAATACTGCTTCAACATTCTCCACATCCAGTCCTCTTGCCGCCACATCGGTAGCAACAAGTATTTCAATCTTTCCATCGCGGAACTTGCCCATTACCTTGTCGCGCGAAGCCTGTTTCAGGTCACCATGCAGCCCGTCGGCAGAATAACCCCTGGACTGGAGGTTTTCCACCAGTTCGTCTACCATCCTTTTGGTGTTGCAGAATACAAGTGCCAGCCGGAAATTATTTATATCTATTATGCGCGAGAGTGCTTCGGCCTTCCTGCTGCTGTTGACTTCAAAATAGATCTGTTCTATTCCAGGGACGGTCATTTTTTCGTGTACTACTTTTACGTGTACCGGATTATTCTGAAACTTTTTGGTAAGGTCCAGAATAGGTCTGGGCATTGTGGCGCTGAACAGTACAGTCTGCCTTTCAGACGGTGTATTTTTCAGTATCAGTTCTATGTCTTCCCTGAATCCCATATCCAGCATTTCATCAGCTTCATCGAGCACCACGAATTTCACAGAATCCATTTTCAGCGTTCCGCGGTCGATGTGATCTATTACGCGTCCCGGTGTTCCGATAATAATATGCACACCTTTTTTCAGTGCATTCAGCTGTCTTTCTATCGGCTGACCGCCATAGACGGGCAGGAAGCGGATACCGCTTTTGTGTTTTACGAATTTATTTATTTCCTCGGCCACCTGGAGAGCCAGCTCGCGCGTCGGACAGAGTATCACTGCCTGCAGTTTTTTGCTCGAAACATCTATCATTTCTATCAGCGGAATGGAAAACGCTGCCGTTTTGCCTGTACCCGTCTGTGCCTGTCCTATTACATCTTTGCCTTCGAGAAGAAGCGGTATGGCTTCTGACTGTATGGGGGTGGGTTCTTCAAACCCCATGTCCTTTATGGATTTCTTGATCTCTTTGGATATTGGAAGGCTGTCGAATGTGATATTGTTCATTTATTGGTCCTGTTTTGTGTAAAAATATTTGCCGCCCGGATGGCCGTATTAATATAGAGCGCAACAAAACCGGATAGTTCATCATCCGGTCCGGTATTCCCAGGGTAATTAGTTACCCGCGTATCGATTCAGTTCTTTCTTTATTCAGTTCTTCAGGATAGCCATTGGGAATTGCAGTTCATCAGTCATTTCAGGCAAGCCATTCCTGCCGGCATTCAATTATGCCGGACGAAGGAAAAAAGTACAACTACAAAGATAACAATATTTTGCCGGAATTGACAGAAATAAAGTTTACTCAGAACAATGTATATATCAGACCGAGTTGAAGCCCTTCCTTCAGCTGTGTCCGGGGGGACTGGATCTTTTCATATACTGTCAGCACATTGAACTGGACGTTTATATACTTATTTACCTGTGCAGTGATGGTATTGTCCCACCGTACATCCCATACGTCAAAGTGGTTGAACCGGGTAAATAGCCGCAATTTGCTCTTAAACAGTACATTGTCGTCCAGAGTGACTTCACCGTCTGTAACAGATTCCACACCGGTTTCAAATTTGAAAGCTTCGGTTTTATCCTTTGTGTCCGGGTCGTCTGAATACTGCCTGAACCTGTTTGTAACAACTTCCTGAAAACCCAGTCCCATCCTGGTGGTAAATCCTGTAAGCTTGTTATAAGTGAAACCGAGGCTCTGAGTTATATATCCGGGATCGAAAAAGTCGGCAGTCTGCACTGCAGGATCTTTCTTGTAATCATAGCCTCTGCTGATTGTGCTTCTGACGGTGTTGCTTATGAAAGGATCAATTGCCCAGCCAATTCCGTAAGAGAATATGTTTTCCAGATATATTTCATTTTCATTTGTTCTGTAGGAATCATCGCCTATTTTTGAGCGTCCGTATGCAATCTTCAGCATATTTTCAGAACGCCAGCCGGGAGTCTTATACACCAGTGAAATATTTCCGGTACCGCTCCAGGTGATGGAATTATCACCGCCCTGCGTCCAGTTATTGAATGATACCTGACTTACGTTAATTCCGGCACTCCCTTTCGGGATCCATCTGAACATTGTGCTATCCGGTGCAGTCGTCTGTGTATGAAGAAGAGATGAAATAATGAATAATAAAAGAAATGCTGAAAGTAAAAAGGACTTCATTTGATGCCTCCGGGAAGTATTGTAAGATACAAAAGTAATCTACAATTTTTGAGTTCATAGTCAACCGGATTATTTTCAGAGTGAAGCATGGATTTAAAATATTATAAACTTGACTTTCATATCTGATTATCATAGTTTTTCATTTTATTGTGCAACTGGTATATAATAGCGTCTGATATAAAATTTCATAAACTTTACTGTGGAAGGCGGAAAAAATATGGCGGTTATTGGAATTGATTTGGGCGGAACCAAACTTGCAGGGGCAATATTTGATTCCGAAGGGAAAATAGTTCATAAAGACATTCGCCCGCTCGAGAAGCGCCAGGGGGCAGAAGTCGGAGCACTGATAGTCCAGCAGATAAAAGCTTTTCTGGATACCTCCTCGCGCGAAAATTTTGACATTGAAGCTATCGGTGTATGCATACCGGGAATCAGCTGGAGTAAGAAGGGCACCGTATGGGCTCCCAATATTCCCGGCTGGGAAGACTACCCCCTGCTGCAGGAGATCAGATCCATTCCGGGCGCAGAAAATATATATGTAAAGATAGACAGCGACAGAGCATGCTATATACTCGGCGAAGCCTGGGTGGGTGCAGCAAAAGGATGCCGCGATGCTATATTTCTGGCGGTCGGAACTGGTATCGGCGCCGGCATACTGTCAGGAGGACACGTCATCCGCGGATCCAATGACATTGCAGGAGCAATAGGCTGGCTGGCGCTGGACAGGCCATATGAAAAGAAATATATCCCGTGCGGGTGTTTCGAATATCATGCATCCGGCGAAGGAATTGCCAGAGTCGCAAGAGACCTGCTCGCAGCAGATAAGGAATATTCCGGCGTATTGCGTACCAAGTCACCCGAAAGCATCACTGCATACGATGTATTTGCGGCATTCGGCGATGGTGATACCATAGCCGCGGCAACATTTGACACAGCAGTCGAATTCTGGGGTATGACGGTTGCCAATCTGGTCAGCCTTTTTAATCCCGAAAAGATAATTTTCGGCGGCGGAGTATTCGGACCTGCAGCACAGTTTATGGACAGGATCATGCAGGAAGCGCGCAAATGGTCACAGCCGATAAGCATAAACCAGGTGAGTCTTGAGGTCTCTGCACTCGGCGGTGATGCAGGACTTATTGGTGCGGGCTATCTGGCATTGACGAGATTGTAGTTCCGGAGTGTGTTTGTATGAAGGTATTTGCAATTACTCTGATTATGGACGCCTGTTAATTCAAAATTGCTAGTTAAAAATTCATAATTTATAAAAACAGTTGGACTGCCATGTACAAGAGAAATTTGGTTTTTGCTGCGGCATGCATCGGTATGCTGCTATTTGGAATTGTGTTTCTTTCGCTCGGTACAGTTTCTACTTTTCTGCAGGATAAATTCAACCTCGACGCACTTACAGCGGCTTCACTCGCATCTTCACTGCCTTTCGGCATGCTGCTCGGATCGGTTGTATTCGGACCTGTAGTCGACCGTTTCGGATATAAGATACTGCTAATAGTGTGCGGAGTTGTTATAATGGCTGCACTCGAGGCGATTGCATTTGCCGATTCACTGTTTATTCTGCAGCTTTCATTTTTCTTTATTGGATTCGGAGGCGGTGCAATAAACGGCGGTACCAACGCACTTGCATCCGATATTTTCAGCGATGAAAAAGGTGCAAAGCTCAGCCTGCTGGGTGTGTTCTTCGGTATAGGAGCACTAGGTATGCCTGTCGTAATCGGATCACTTTCGGCAGTATACTCGTATGAAACTATCATTTCAGCAATAGGACTATTTGTGCTGCTGCCGGTTATATACTTTATAGTCGTAAAATTTCCCCAGCCTAAAATTACTCAGGGATTTCCGCTGAAGGAAAGCCTTGGACTTGTAAAGGAAACCACGCTTATACTTATGGGACTCGTTCTTTTCTTTGAGAGCGGTCTGGAGGGAATGATCGGCAACTGGACTACCAGCTATCTGAAGGAAGTCAATATGACCACAGAAAATGCACTGTATGCACTTTCACTTCAGGTTGCAGCTCTGTCAGTTACCCGTCTTATACTCAGCCAGCTGCTTAAAAAAGTCAGGTCGGAAATCGTGCTGTATGTGAGTTATGCAATTCTGTTTGCCGGCGCGGCAGTGCTATTGAGTGCTACCTCGTTTGAACAGGCAGCACTGGCCATGATACTTTTCGGAATCGGTACGGCGGCAAACTTCCCGGTTATTCTGGGGTATGTCGGCGAAATGTATGCTCATCTATCCGGAACCGCATTCAGTGTGGTAATTGTGCTGGCACTCATAGGTAACACTATACTGAATTTCCTTGTCGGTACGCTATCGGGTTCATTCGGCATACGCCAGTTCCCGGTTTTGCTGATGATCTCCGTGGTATTGATGACACTCGTGCTGTATATCGTACTGGGTAAAAGAAAAGCTGCAGCAAAGGTATGATGCAGCTAATACTGTAATGGGAAAATTTTATAATGGATGATAAATAGCTTATATTTATTACATCAAATCAGATAACATATAAAATAAAAGGAGTAGAGTTATGTTAGCCAAAAAATGGCTTGAGAATGTCAGGGGTATAATGGATAAGATAGAAGATACCCAGATTGAAAATATACGCAAGGCAGCCGAACTGATGGCTGATTCTATCGAATCGGGTCATTGGGTTCACACATTCGGATGCGGACACGCCACACTTCCCATAGAGGAAATGTATCCGCGTATCGGTGGATTCGTAGGGTTCCATCCTATGGTTGAACTTCCTCTCACATTTTTTACGAATATTGTGGGCGGAATGAGTGTCCATAATTTTGTATTCCTGGAAAGAGTAGAAGGTTACGGCGTTGAGATCATGAAGGGTTATAACTTTGATCCGAAAGACACCATGTGGCTGTTCTCTCATACCGGTATAAATGCAGTTAACATTGATGTTGCACTCGAAGCAAAGAAACGCGGAATGAAAGTAGTTGTTTTCGGATCTGCAAAAGAAGCCGAAGGCAAACAGACCCGTCACAGCTGCGGCAAGACTATCTTTGAACTCGCCGACATCGTTGTGGATACCTGCGTGCCAATTCAGGATGCATCGGTTGATCTGAAGAACCACTTTGACAAGATCGGACCTGTTTCCACTATGGCATTTGTTACTGCCGTCTGGATGACAGTCACCACCGTTGCAGAAATTCTTGCAGACCGTGGCGTAAAACTCTATATCCATCCGTCACACAACGTACCGGGTGATACTACTGCAAAAGAAAGACTTGCTGAAGCTCTTGACGAATACAAGAAACGCATAGCCGGAGTTTAATCCGCTCACGGACTTGTTCAAGCATAGCTGAATACAAATAATCCCGGAACGTGACATGTTGCACGTCCGGGATTTTGTTTTAATTGCACGTCCGGGATTTTGTTTTAATTGCTAAAGTATACTCAATTGTTATCTGACCGGTAAACCACTCTTCCTTCTACCAGTGTCGTGTTTACAGAAAAATCTTCGTTGAATATTACGATATCGGCGTCCTTGCCTGCAGCGAGTGAACCCTTCGCATTGTCTATTCCTATTACGCGGGCAGGATTTATTGTAACTGTATCGAAAGCCTGTTTGAGTGAGCAGCCGGTAAATTCTCTGAACTTCAGAGCGATATTCGCCAGGCTCATTGTGGACCCGATCAGCGTGCCGTCGAGGTATCTGGCTGCTCCGGCAATGGACGTGTATTCCTTTCCGTTATAGAAGTAATTGCCTTCCGGCAGGCCGATGCCGTGCATTCCGTCGGTAATGCAGATGCACCTTTCAGGGCCCAGGACAGTAAAGAGAAGACGTATAATGGACGGGTGCAGATGATGACCGTCGCTTATGATCTGAGCCGTTATGGTTTCATTTTCCAGTATGGCGCCGATGGGACCAGGGGCTCTGTGTGTAAGCGGTGCCATAGCGTTGAATATATGCGTGATGTGGTCTATTCCTGCTTCAAACCCGGCAATTGTCTGCTCGTAATCCGCATCCGAATGAGCAAAAGCCGGAACAACATTATTTGATTTCAGAAGTCTTATCACGTCGTGTGCTCCGGGCAGTTCCGGTGCAATGGTCATCATTCTCAGTGTGCCGGCAGTAACATTGAGTATTTCCTCTGCTGCTTCTGCCGACGGGGCATAAATACTGAGCGGGTCAAGTCCGCCTTTTTTCTTCACATTGATGAACGGGCCCTCGAGGTGAAAGCCGAGCAGTGTTGCTCCATCCATTGATTTATTTACATACTGCGACGCCAGTCTGAGGTGCGCGTTGTCCTGGGCGGGTTTTACAACGGTTGTCCCGAGGTATGAGGTTGTACCCGTGCGGGCAAGTGTGTGTGAAATTGTCTCGAGCGACTTCAGCGAATTATCCAGTATGTCTGCTCCTCCGGCTCCCTGAATGTGTATATCGATAAATCCGGGGGCGGCCATACGGCCTGCGGCATCAATAGTCTGTCCGCTGGTGTTATTATCCGAAGACGGAACTATGGCCTCTATTTTCCTGCCCGATATGATGATATCATAAAGCGCGGGTTCAGTGCTGTCGTACAGGCTGCAGTTCTTTATTATATATTTTTCCACTGATTCTCCTTTTTTGTATTTATGCTAAAAATAAAACATGTCTCATCTCATGTTGCGTGCATATTTCTGCAGGAGAGCTTCTTTCACTTCATCGAGCGGATAGTGCTCACGGTCGAAAAAGTAATGCAGACTTATGCCGTCGAGCGCTGCATCGAGAAGTGCAAGTTCACGCGCAGGGTTTTCATAGCCGAGCTGTCTGAATGTGTCCTCTAGGCGCAGGTACAGGTCCCTGTTGAAGGGAAGGTTTACTTTCCGTGCAATATTCATTACTTCGGGCTGGAGAATTACAGATACATAAAACCTCCAGTAATTCTCATTCTGCTTGATATGATCGAATGAACGCGTAATTATACTGCTGAGCCAGCCCAGCGGGTCGGCAATATCACCGGTTTCATTTTCTATCTCACGGTTGATGGCACTTCCCTCTATTATGATTGCCTCCAGAATTTTCTGCTTGCTGCTGAAGTGGATTTTCAGCTCTTCATACGTGATACCCGAAAGCTGGGCAATCTGCCTGAGTGTGGTCGTACGGTAGCTGCGTGAGGCAAACAGGGTCAGTGCAGAATTCAGTATCCTGCTGCTGAGAATCTCCGCGGAAATGCCGTTACCGGCTATGGTATGATCTGATGAATATTTCATGACAGTCCGGCTAAATTAAAACGAAATAATTATTGTTTAATTTATCTCTCAGTATCCAATTATTCAAGAAAATAATTGTAAGTGAGTATTCCAGTGTATATTGCCGGCTGTTTGCAGACCAACAGCGCCTGCAGATCAGCATATATTGGTTTGATATTCATGGGCTATTTGTTTAAATTTGTTTTTCATTTAAGCAATATAGGTGGGGAATATTTTTATGAGGGCAATTATCCCTGTAGCTGGTTTTGGAAGCAGACTTAAACCGCATACGTATTCCATTCCAAAAGTACTGATGAACGTGGGTGGTAAACCTATCATTGCCCACATTGTCGATAAACTTTTGAGCGAGAATATTACGAAAGCCACTTTCGTGATCGGTCATCTCGGAGAAATGATAAAGGATTACATATCCCAGAGCTATCCGGGATTCAGCGCTGATTTTGTCGAGCAGAAGGAAATGCACGGACTGGGTCATGCAATATATACGGCTATTCCCACGTTTGACGAAAAGGAAATATTCATTATACTTGGCGATACGATTTTTGACGTTAACCTGAAGGAAGTATTCAGGAACAAGCAAACTTCCCTTGGTGTAAAGACTGTCGAAGATCCGAGCCGCTTCGGTGTTGCGGTATGTGAGGATGGAAAGATCACACGTCTGATTGAAAAACCAAAAACACCGGTTTCCAAACTTGCTCTCGTCGGATTGTATTATATTTCTGATGCGGACAAGCTTGTCAGCAGTCTGAATGAGCTGGTGGCAAAGGATATAAGAACTAAGGGCGAACTGCAGCTGACCGATGCTCTCCAGCTGATGGTCGATGCGGGTGAGGTAATAACTACATTTCCCGTGGAAGGCTGGTACGACTGCGGTAAAGCTGATACGCTGCTTTCAACCAATAAGTTTATACTCGGGAAACGGGGCACGCGTAATGAACTCGAAGGAGTGGTCATCAATCACCCTGTATTTATTGCCGCTAATGCCGTAGTCAGAAACTCGGTGGTCGGTCCATATACGACAATCGCTGAGGGATGCGTGATCTGTGACAGCGTTATCAGAAACTCAATCATCGGCGCCGATGCAAAAGTTGAAAAAGCAATGCTCGATCAGTCGATAGTCGGAAGAAACGCGGTCGTGCGCGGAAGCTACAAAAGAATAAATGCCGGGGATTCTTCTGAGATAGAATTTTACTGAGATGGACCTTCATTGTAGATTTTCACCTCGATGATCCGGCGCGCAAAAATGGTATTTAATATTTTTTAATGTATCCGATAATAGTTTTTAGTATATTCAACCAAATTTCATATAAACAAAAAGGTATAAACTCATGTCTTATTACTTCACTTCAGAGTCCGTTTCCGAAGGTCATCCGGATAAGGTAGCCGATGCAATATCCGACGGGGTGTTGGATGCAATCTATAAAACTGATCCTAACGCAAGAGTCGCATGTGAGACTTTTGTAACAACAGGATTGGTTTTAGTCGGCGGTGAAATAACTACTAATGCATATGTCGACATACAGGAAGTCGTCAGACGTACTGTAAAGAGCATCGGCTATACAAGTGCAGATTATAAATTTGATTCCGAATCGTGTTCAGTGCTGAACGCCATTCACTCGCAGTCACCAGATATCGCGATGGGCGTTGATAAAGGCGGAGCCGGAGATCAGGGAATTATGTTCGGCTATGCATGCGATCAGACAGAAGAACTGATGCCTATGCCTATAGTATTTGCGCACAAACTGGTACAGAGACTCACCGATATCAGAAAGAACGAACCGAAACTGATGCCGTATTTAAGACCCGACTCAAAAAGCCAGGTTACTATCGAATATAGCGACGATCACACTCCCCTGCGTGTTGATGCAGTTGTAATTTCCACACAGCACGATGCGGAAGTATCACAGAAAAAAATTAAAGAAGATGTCATCGAACAGGTAATAAAAAAAGTCATTCCTGAAAAACTGCTCGACAAGAAAACAAAGTATTATGTGAATCCTACCGGCCGCTTTGAAATTGGCGGACCACACGGAGACAGCGGACTTACCGGCAGAAAAATAATTGTGGATACATACGGCGGATGGGCTCCTCACGGAGGCGGTGCATTCTCAGGAAAGGATCCTTCCAAAGTCGACCGCAGCGCTACATATGCTGCACGCCACATAGCAAAGAACGTCGTTGCGGCAAAGCTCGCAAAGGAATGCCTCGTACAGGTTGCATATGCAATCGGTGTGGCTGAACCGGTATCTGTCTACGTAAACACAAACGGAACTGGTGTAATCGAAGATAAGAAAATTGCCAAAATGATCAGTGAACTGGTTGACCTTACTCCTAAGGGTATCATAAGCAGACTAAAACTCAGAAGACCTATCTATCAGAAGACTGCTGCTTACGGTCACTTCGGACGCGACGATAAGGACTTCACGTGGGAAAAACTTGATCTCGTGGCCAGGTTTAAGAAGTATGCCAAGAGTCTAAAATAAAAGAAAGGAAAAGCTGATATGGATCAGACATTAGATAAAGAAGTAAAATACCTGAAGTATAAAGTAAAGGATATCTCTCTGGCTGAATGGGGCAGAAAAGAGATCAGGCTCGCAGAGGCTGAGATGCCGGGACTTATGGCAATAAGAAAAGAATACGGTCCCTCCAAACCGCTCAAAGGTGCCAGAATTGCCGGCTGCCTGCACATGACGATACAGACAGCCGTACTGATCGAAACACTTGTCGAACTCGGCGCAGAAGTTACATGGTCAAGCTGCAACATATTCTCAACTCAGGATCATGCAGCGGCAGCTATAGCAGCCGCAGGCATATCGGTATATGCCTGGAAAGGTATGAATGCAGAGGAATTCGACTGGTGCATCGAACAGACACTGTTCTTCGGGGAAGACCGCAAGCCGCTCAATATGATACTTGATGACGGCGGCGACCTTACAAATATGGTGCTCGATAAGTATCCTGAACTGGTGAAGGAAATAAGAGGCCTGTCAGAGGAAACTACTACGGGCGTTCACCGTCTGTATGAAAGGGTTGAAAAAGGAACTCTTCCTATTCCTGCAATAAACGTGAATGACTCTGTTACAAAGTCAAAATTTGACAACAAATACGGATGCCGCGAATCTCTGGTCGATGCCATCAGACGCGCCACCGACCTGATGATGGCCGGTAAGGTTGCTGTAGTGGCCGGCTACGGAGATGTGGGCAAGGGTTCGGCTCAGTCGCTGCGCAGCGCAGGCGTGCGCGTGATTGTTACCGAGATAGATCCTATATGTGCCCTTCAGGCTGCAATGGACGGATATGAAGTAAAGAAAATGTCCAATGCAATTCCAAGGGCCAACATAGTTGTTACCTGTACGGGCAACAGGGATATAGTAAGAGGCGAACACTTCAAACTGATGAAGGATAAGACTGTGGTCTGCAATATCGGCCATTTCGATACCGAAATAGATATGGCATGGCTGAATGCAAACTATGGTGATACGAAGGATACTATCAAACCTCAGGTCGATAAATATACCATCGACGGAAAGGAAATAATAGTGCTCGCAGAAGGCCGTCTTGTAAACCTCGGCTGCGCAACGGGTCATCCTTCATTTGTAATGAGCAATTCGTTTACCAATCAGGTACTCGCACAGCTCGAACTTTGGAATAATTCCAAAAATTATGAGAACAAAGTCTATATGCTGCCGAAGCATCTGGATGAAAAGGTCGCACGACTTCACCTGGATCAGATAGGGGTTGAACTGGATACACTTTCACAGATCCAGGCCGACTATATCGGTGTCAAGGTTGAAGGTCCGTTCAAACCTGATTACTACAGGTACTAGTCAGATTAAGGAAATATTCGGTTGAATATCAGAGACGGGGCGCTAAGCCCCGTTTTTGTTTATGAGCATGTCAACACTACCTGCTAAAATTTTCCTGCTATCTGAGCGCTGCACCTGGGACAGCACCCGCCGGCTGTAAGATTGTAAGACAGGATACTGTGCCAGTCGCGTTCTATAAGGGGTGCATTGCATGCCGGACAGAATGTCGTCTGTCCCTGTCTGCTGTGTACATTGCCAATGTAACAGTAGCGGATACCTGCACTGAGTGCAATATCCCTCGCTGCGTTCAGTGTTGATGAAGGTGTGGCTTTTTTGTCATTCATCTTAAAATCAGGATGAAAAGCAGTGAAATGCAGGGGTACAGAATCTCCGAGATTATCTGTTATCCAGCTGCACATTTTTTTGCACTCATCTGACGAGTCATTTTCTCCCGGTATGATCAGATTCGTGATTTCGAACCAGACATCCGTTTCATTCTTCAGCCACACCAGTGTATCAAGCACATTGCTGAGGTGTGAAAATGTTATCTTGTGGTAAAATGATTCAGAAAAGGCTTTAAGATCCACGTTCGCAGCATCTATGTATCTGTAAACATCTTTTCTGGCTCCGGGATCAATATACCCGGCGGTGACCATTACTGTCCTGATCCCTTCCTCACGCGCAATTCTCGAAATGTCAATTACGTATTCACCGAAAATAGTCGGATCGTTGTAAGTAAATGCAATGGATGGGGTGTTGTAGCGGTTCGCCAGTGCGACCACATCTTCCGGCGAAGCATCGAGCGAATTCAGTTCATCCAGGCGTGCTTTGCTCATTTCCCAGTTCTGGCAGAACTTGCAGCCCAGATTGCACCCTGCAGTACCAAAGCTCAGTATGCTGCTGCCGGGATAAAAATGGTTAAGAGGTTTTTTTTCTATCGGATCAATAGCGAAACCGGTGGGATGACCATAACCGAGCGAGTACAATTTCCCCTGTATGTTTTTTCTGATAAAACAGAAACCGCTCTGTCCTTCACCAATTGTACAGTAGCGGGGACACAGTGTGCAGAGTATCTTCCCGTTTTCAGCTTCCTTCCACCAGCGGGCAAGTTTTAATTTTTCTTCTGACATAATCCAAAAATATTTTATGCGCTATTATAATCCGTACAGAGTTCAGTATCAATACAATTAAAGGGTAGCGCATTTATTTGGGACGATTCCTGCTCCCCGAGAGCTTTTTATCACCGTCGACTGCAGTCTTTCCGTTTCCGTTCCTCCGCGGTGCGGCTTTGAGTTTATTGTTCATCGCTTTGAGCTTTTTTTCTACCAGTCCGAATATGGAGTCCTTTTCAAACGACCCGTTTCCGAGTAGCCTGCCTGCTTTTTTATCCATCAGCAGTTCTGCGGCTTCCTCTATTCTGCTGACAGGATATATGTGGAACAGCTTCTCCTTTACCGCCTTTATGACTTCATCATTCAGCATGAGGTCCTTTATATTCTGAACCGGAATAATTACGCCGTTATCGCCATGCAGCCCCGCAGAACGGCATATATCAAAGAATCCTTCAATTTTTTCGTTTACCCCGCCGATAGGCTGTATGTCACCTTTCTGGTTTACCGATCCGGTAACCGCAAGTGACTGACTGACCGGTATGCCTGAAAGAGTAGAGAGAAGAGCAGCGATTTCAGCCACCGATGCGCTGTCCCCGTCTATCATTCCGTAACCCTGCTCGAAAACAATACTGGCAGTAAATGACAGCGGGACTTTCTGTCCGAATGTTTCGCGGAAATATCCGGAGATGATCAGTATTCCCTTGTTGTGCGTGTTTCCGCTCAGACCCGCTTCGCGTTCGACATTTATGATATTACCACTTCCGAGTGAAACGTTCGCCGTAATCCTGGTCGGTTTGCCGAAGGCAAAATAGTCTGCTCCATATACTGCAAGGCCGTTTACCTGTCCGGTTCTTTTCCCGATGGTATCTATCAGAATGGAACCGTCGGTTATCATCTCGGACAACTTGGACTCATAGAGGCCGTGGCGTTCACGTGCGGAATTGTATGCATGCTGCACGTGGTATGCGGTTACTATTGAGGCTCCGCTATCTTTTGCCCAGAAATTGGCTTCCCTCATAAGGTCAGCGATGAATGAAAAGCGGGTGGACAATTTGTCCTTGCGTCCGGCATACCGCGAGCTGTAGTCTATAAGAGTCACCAGCGCAGTTTTGTCAAACTCCATCAATTTTTCATTTTCTATGAGTTTTTTTATTACTCCGGCATATTCGGCGACGGTTGTGTCGGTGCGCGGCATCTCGCTGTCAAAATCGGCCTTGATCTTGAATATCTTTTTGAAATCCTCTTCGTATGCTGCGAGCATAGAGTAGAGGTACTGGCTGCCTATGAGTATTACCTTGGTATTGCAGTCAATCGGTTCGGGTTTGAGTATGTTTGGTGAGAACTGATAATAGCTTACAAAGTCCTGTATCTCGAGTTTGCCGTACATCAGCACGCGTTTCAGTGTTTTCCAGACTCCCGGTTCCTGAAATGCATCCATAGCGTTCAGCACGAGGTATCCGCCGTTTGCCTGCAGGAAAGATCCTGACTTGATCTTAGTAAAATCGGCATACCATCCGCCTCTTCCGTCGCTGAATTTTTCTATAGTTCCGAAAAGATTGTTGTATGTGGGCGAAGTTTCGATTACAATCGGGCATTCTTTTGTATTGGAATTATCCAGAATGATATTGACTTCATAGTCCTTGAAGTGGTCGATAATCAGTCCTCCCTCGACGGGAGAGGTACGGGGCTGAGCGCCCTTGAAGATGTCGAGTGTTTCAAAAATACTGGATTCCACCTGCTCTAGGTACAGTACCACTTTTTCGTTTGTATATTTTTCCTTCAGAGCCGATATAGCGCCTTTTACTATAAGGCTGACTGTCTCTATTTCCAGCCGGCGCAGTTTTTCCTGAAAATCCTGATTCAGTTCGAGTCCCTTCTTGAAAACCAGCTGCAGTTCTTCCTGGTACAGTGCATACTTCACCGAGATTTCCTTTGCCTTTTCCTTGTCTATCTTGCCCTGTCTTACCTGCTCATCTATCTGCTGTATGATGACCGGCTGGTTGTCTATGATCGGGAGAATATCGGGACGCGACATCTCGCCGATCTTTACCTGTCCGAGAGAAAAGTTCTCTTTCTTCAGCTTTTCTTCGAATGAAGTCATGAGTGTCTGTTCTTTCTGGCTGAAGTCTGAAAGTATTTTCTTCCGCTTGGTCTTGTATGTGCCCGATTCGAGTGCCTGCGGAATTTTGTCCTGCAGATAATGAATCGTCGATTCAATATCGTAGCTGAAGCGGGCAGCTTCCCCGGCCCTGAATGTAAGCAGCCGGGGTTTATCGGGGTCTTCAAAATTATTTACAAATGCATAGTCATTCAGCAGCGGACACTGCGGCCTGATGGTTTCGAGCATCTGTTTTACTGTAGTGGCCTTGCCGGTTCCGGAAAGGCCCGCTATAAATATATTGTATCCCTGGCTCCATAACTCCACGCCTACCTTCAGTGCTTTCACGGCGCGTTCCTGCCCTACTATTTCATGAATAGGGGCAAGACTTCTTGTGGAATCAAATTCAAAGGTTTCCGGAGGGCAGGTGGTTTTCAGCTGAGAACAGTCGAGTTCGGCGTACTTATTCCTTATTAACGAGGAGCGGGAATTGCTTTTCTTTGACATGGCAGGGTTCCATTTAGTAATAAAAGATGAATTATTTTAACCGTTGCCGTATAATAAAGTTAATATGAAAATATAACATTCCGGTATACTTAGCAAGCAGAAAATAGCAGATTGTGGAAGCTGGTATTTGGGCAGGCAGCCGGAGCCCATGGGACTCCGGCATTTTGTTTTACACCCAGTAAGTAATTTTCAGCATAAAAATATTATCCGGATTTATGTCGAACATGGTGCCCATAGAATGTCCCGGTCTGAAATCCCCCGCCGGTTCATCCTGTAGTCTGCTTTGTGTCCATACCAGATACAATGCCGATCCGGCCCTGTATTCCCAGCGCAGAACAGCGCTTCCCCTGAGCGAGATACTGTTGAAATCCGGACTGCTGATAGTTTTAGCGGGAGATGGTCCGTTGCCATCAGAGTCCAGTTTATAGTAAATGTCGTTGTTATCTGATACTATTTTCTGCAGACCGGAGCCCTCTGTGCCATATTTCCGAAAGTCAAACGAGCGCGAATGTCTCAGTTCCTTAAAATCGTCGAAGTTACCGCTGGCAATGAGAGGCTGCATATACATCTGGAAACTAAGTCTGGGATTTATAATCCAGTTGACGCGAAGGTCTGCTGACAGAATTTTCTGATCGAGGTGGGCAAAAACGTACCGCCTTCCAAAGGTATTTTCGGCCGTGATGTCATTGTAGGCAGTAATCCACTGCGCCGTTACAAGATTTCTGGAAAAAGCCGGACCTGCCTGCAGAGTAAGTGTGGGTGTAATTTTAAATTCGAAATTGGCATTGACACTGTATGACCTTGCATCTTCGCCCATGTCTGTGCTGCCGCTGAGTGTAAGTACCCACCACAGACGGTTATCGGTATAAACGTCGGCATAATAATGTCTGCTTGACGGATTCAGCGTCAGTGGACCTCCCCTGGTCCGGCGGGCATTATAAGATTCAGGATTATATGTGAAGGAAAAATCGGCACCATAAAGACTCGGAAGCATAAAGAAGCCGGCGGCATAATAACCATGTGCAGTTTTATTCCACCCGAAATCATAATTGGAAAAGACAGCGAAGTTAACTCCTGCGTTCTGGTAGAAAGATGCCGGAGTGTTCCATCTGTATCCTGTCTGGATATGGGCATTGATCATGTCACTGTATGGATTATATCCAAGGTCATTGATCTCGAACTCAGGACTTATAAAGCCAGCAGAGGCATTAAGAACAATGTTTCCCCTGTTCTTATTCAGGACGAACCTTCCCGCAAAACCTGTCATCGATACTGCAGAACTGTCAACTTCAATATGACTGGCATCCGGACGCTGGAAATAGTGACCTGAACTTCTCTGCAGTGCAATCATTCTTTTTGTATCGCCGCTTACTCTGGATAATGCAGCCCATCCGGTAATGACGTATGTTCTGCTCCTATCCAGAAAAGTCCATCCGTCAAAAGCGGCAACTGCTGCATTTTTGCTCAGTGTATTTTCAAGAGAAGGATCCTTAAAAAACCGGTTGGTAAATGTGGATAAAAATCCAATGCCCTGCCTGCCGGTATTGAAATCGCGCTGTGCACGGATAACCGCGTAATACGTCAGCGGTTCTACTTCAGCATCAGATTTTATTCCGCTGAACTGTATCCGTGCATTTTCCCTCTGTGTCAGGGCATGTATAGTACCTACCTTCCAGGTATTTGCTAACTGACCGGAAATTTTTGCTGCGCCGAGTATATGTGTTCCTGTGGGGACGTCCGCGAAGTCATAATCAGGCAGACTGCCCTGGGGTGCACGGCCTATGCGCCGGCTGTAAAAAATGGAAGGCCGGTTCCAGCTGAAGGAATTTGTACTTGTGGCACCTCCGTTCCCGAATCTGAAAATGTTGACGCCCTCGGTGAAAAAAGGACGCTTTTCGTCAAAAGTGGATTCCACGTCGCTCAGGTTTACGACTGCCGGATCTACTTCAACCTGTCCGAAATCAGGATTGATAGTGGCATTGAGTGTAAGACTGCTGCCGAGTCCTGCCCGCAGATCTACGCCTAATCCAGGACTATATTTTTTCCCGGAATTAAATGGATCGTTAGCTTCAGAATGAATAAATTCTGCCTTACCGGTAATATACGGCATGACCTCAAAACGGCTTCGCGGGGATACTCCTTCCATACCGACCAGGTCTGGAAAACGGGAAGCAAAACCGCTCTCATTTCTGGGAGTGTAGACTATCATGTCAGTCTCCGCTGAGCGGCTTATAAACCTTTCGACATTCACTCCCCATACCTGGGTGGAACCTTCCTTGAAGCGAAGCTGGGAGTAAGGGATTTTCATTTCCACTATCCATCCGCTGCTGTCTATTTTTGATGTGCCTTCCCAGACAGCATCCCAGGTAAGATCGTTGGGTTGTTTTGAATCATTCTCAATGAGTCCGTCAGCAATGCCACCTGCAGCGGAGACATAAAAAAAGTATCCGTTCCGCTTGTCGCGGTAAGAATCCAGGTAGAGTACGCAGCCGTCTGATGGATCACCCCAGATATAGTCTCTCCTTACCAGTCTGGCCATTATGGAATCAGGATTTAAATCATAATACCGGGCCGCAAAGTAGATCGCTTCGTCATCATATGCCAGCCATACTTCCGACTTCTGTGAAGGCGTTTCACCCTGTGCAGGCTCCTGCTGATGAAAGTTTGTGAATCCGGCACGCTGCCATATTCTCTCGGACAGCTTGCCGTCAATGGACACTGGTTCCTCAGACCTTACTGCCTGCAGCTGAAGGTATGAATCATTGGGCAGGATGGGGGCAGATAAGGCGGGGAACAGGACACAGAAAAAGATAAAAAAAGATCTTTTCATATGGGTACCATGCGCTATGTTAATGATAACAGTTATTTAGACTGGATGAGAGTGAACGGGACGACAGTAATTATGACGCCTGGATATGTGAAAAGTTCTGTTTTCGCGAAGAATTTCATTCTGAAAGGTTTGACACTGGATACCTACTTAACCTCAGAGAGCACAGACAGCAGGAAGCTGCGCACGGTTTCATAGTCTTTCATCCGCTGTACATCTGCGCTGGTGGGATTTGCAATTCTGCTCATCTGCATATTGTCTGCAAGGTCGGCCAGTTTGACTTTTAAGGCTACCGGATCTCCAGCCGCCCTTTTACCAGCTTCAACGCGTGTTTCATTGCCTCTCTTTGTGAGCAGGTCTACGGCGCGGACTATCTCACTGGAAAAGCCCTCATTCAGCAGATCTGCGGGTGTGATTTCCGAATCCTCGACTACATCGTGCAGGACTGCGGTAATCTTTTCAGGCATCGATTCAACCGCAAACATGACGCGCAGAGGATGCATAATATAAGGCTCTCCCGCTTTATCAAGCTGTCCAGAGTGTGCCCGGGCTGCAATTTCAATCGCCCGTTCTATGGTGCTCATTGTGGTTACTCCTGTTGCTGAATAAAATAATTCCGGATGCAAGTGCTGCATCCGGATAAATTTGAACGGTATTTCTGCTGACGACCCAACTATCCGGCAGCAGTATGTCAATGTCCCCGGTGTTTCTGTCGGGCTTTTTCCACTGCTTTCATGCGCCTGATCTCCGCCTGCTCAAGTTTCTGCTGGCGGGACAGAACCTTTTTTTCTTTTTTGTCGAGTTCCATCTGTCTCTGCAGAACTTCCTGAGATTTTGTGCTCTGCGGGTGCTGATTCAGTGCACGCCGGGCGAGCTTCTGGAGCCGCTTTGGATTCAGTTTGGGACGCAGTCCCGATTCTTCTGCAGAAGTCCCCGTACTGTCTAAATACAGATCAGGCAGAATATGATTTACAAAATCCAGCAAGATACCGTCTCCGGGTTCTTCTCCGAAAGTGTGCACGAAGACCCTAAGTGTGTCACCTGAGCCAGCTTCGGCAAGTCCCACCCAGAACTGTCCGTCAAAATAAACCGTTAAATGCATAAGACCCTCTTGTTTTAATTGAACGGTAATGGACATCCCAAGAGGGAAGGATACGACACATGAGTGAAAACATGTGCATCCGGACTACCAACCGGACTGTGTTTTTATACCGCATTTAATCAGAACCTGACTATTCCAGATTCATGTACAAAAATAGCGAATCCGGGTGAATATTTAAATATATATTCTGGTTTCATGGTTGACATGAAGAAAGGAAATGATTATTTTTATTATGAGCATATGCTCATAACTTTATATGTCAAGACCAAAGAAATACAGAAATGTCAGGTGCGATCCGGCAGCATATTATTTCAAGCCGCGCGGAATTCCGCTATGTGAACTGGAGGAGGTAGTCCTGGAGGCCGACGAACTGGAAGCGCTGCGCCTTGCAGACCATCTGGGGCTTACGCAGCAGGAGGCTGCTTTTGAAATGAAAATTTCGAGGGCTACATTCGGACGGATTATCGGGAGGGCGAGAAAGAAAACAGCCGAATCGCTGGTGAACGGAAAAGCAATTAAAATATGTTTAAAAGGAGACTAAAATGAAAATAGCTGTCCCAACAACATCAGATGGTATGATCGATTCACATTTCGGACACTGTGATTATTTTTCGATTTATGCTGCCGATGAAAATAATAATATCACCTGTGTCGAGGTACTTCGGGCTCCGGAGCAGTGCGGATGCAAATCGGGTATAGCATTTGAGCTGAGGCAGAAAGGAGTAATGGTGATGCTGGCAGGCAGCATGGGTCCCGGTGCAGTGAACGTGCTGAATAATAACGGCATTAAGGTTGTTCGCGGATGTACCGGCAGTGCTCCAGAGGCTATAAAGCTGTATCTGTCGGGACATTTGTACGATTCGGGGGAAGCGTGCAGTGTTCATAGGACAGATGATCACTCGTGCAATCATCACTGAGATTACGGAGAAATAATGATAAAAGAACTGATTGACAGACTGCAGCTTATATCTCATCCGGAGGGCGGATATTACAGGGAACTGTACCGTTCCGAACAGAAAGTCACTGCCCCGGGCAGAATGGGTGAGCTGAGTGCAGTTACTACAATTTATTATATGCTCGTAAATGGGCAGATCAGCCGGTTTCACCGCATCAGTGCAGATGAAATATGGCACTTCTACGGTGGTGACCCGCTCGAGCTGCATATATATGATGCAGAGAATAAGAAAATGAGCAGTCAGATACTGGACAGCAGGACCATGGTATGTGTTGTCCCCGGCGGCTGCTGGCAGGCTGCGCATCCGCTCGGAGAATACACATTATGCGGTTGTACGGTAGCTCCTGGTTTTGAGTTCAGCGATTTTAGTTTTATGAAGGATGAAGGACTGATTGCTGAGGTGCGCAGCGTGTATCCTGAGCTGGAAGACATGGTATAGCAGAAGAGTAAAACTGAAAAAATGCGGCTGCATACAAAAAAAGCCGTCCGGATCCGGACGGCTTTTTCATTTTCAGAAAACGTGATTACTTAATGAGCATCATTTTCTTCATCTGAACAAATGAACCAGCCTGGATCTTATAGATATAAGTTCCTGAAGCCAGACCTGCTGCATTGAAAGTAACGTTATGAACACCGGCGCTCTGTGATGCGTCTACGAGTTCAGCAACCAGCTGACCGGTGATAGAGTAAACCTGAAGTTTAACCTTTGCATCCTGCGGAAT
>JBLMZS010000020.1:0-3194 GCA_050258935.1 Bacteroidota bacterium | reverse complement strand
TCTATACAATTTCAACAAAGAACTATACAGCAACAAAGAAAATGATGCTCGTAAAGTAATTTGGACTGAAAGATCTTACACAGAGTCCCGGTATGAAATATTACCGGGACTTTTTTTTTATTTTTCAATCTTTTAACAAAAAATGAAAATCCGATGCTGATTCTTGGTATATCCGCTTTTTATCACGATAGTGCTGCATGCCTTCTCGAGGACGGCAAAATAATTGCTGCTGCACAGGAAGAAAGATTTACAAGAAAGAAACACGACCATAATTTTCCCGTAAATGCAATAGACTATTGCCTGAAATTCCGGGGTGTCGATGCCGTAAACCTGGATTATATAGCTTTCTACGATAAACCATTTCTTAAATTTGAACGCCTTCTTGAATCTTATCTGGCATATGCCCCATACGGGTTGAAGTCCTTTATAAAAGCCATGCCTCTCTGGATAAAAGAGAAGTTATGGATGAAAAATTATATCAGTGAGAAAACCGGTTTTGCGGGAAAGATAATATTCCCCGAGCATCACCTTTCACACGCCGCTTCCGCATTTTATGCTTCTCCGTTTCAGGAATCTGCTTTCCTGACATTGGACGGAGTAGGTGAGTGGACCACATCTTCTTTCGGAACCGGAAGCGGAAACTCTATAGAGATAATTGCAGAACAGAAATTCCCGCATTCGCTTGGAATGCTCTATTCTGCATTTACCTACTATACAGGCTTCAGGGTCAACAGCGGTGAATATAAAGTGATGGGGCTTGCCCCTTATGGTGAACCGAAGTACAAGGACATTATACTTAAAGAACTTATAGACCTGAAACAGGACGGTTCATTCAGGATGAATATGGAGTATTTCAACTTCGGCGCCGGACTGACTATGACCAGCAGAAAATTTCACGATCTGTTCGGCGGTGATCCGAGAGAACCGGAATCACCGCTGACTCAAAAACAAATGGATCTTGCCCGGTCAGTACAGGAAGTGACCGATGATATCATGCTGATGACAGGCAGACATATCCGAAAAGAGACTTCCATGAAATATCTCTGTATGGCCGGCGGAGTTGCACTCAACTGCGTTTCTAACGGAAAACTATTGCGCAGCGGAACCTTTGATGACATCTGGATACAACCTGCTGCCGGTGATGCAGGCGGAGCACTCGGAGCTGCTTTGTTTACATGGTACGCGTATCTGAATAATGCAAGAACGGCAGATAATAAAAACGATTTTCAGTCGGGCTCATATCTGGGCCCTTCATTTAGCAATGACGACATCGAGGACTATCTGAAAAGCGCAAAAGCAGTGTACACAAAACTCGACGATGACGAACTGATTGAGAAGACTGCTTCGCTGATAGCAGAAGAAAATGTGATCGGCTGGTTCCAGGGAAGAATGGAGTTCGGACCCAGAGCGCTCGGTGCACGCACTATTATAGGCGACGCCAGATCGGTGACAATGCAGCAGAAAATGAACCTCAAAATAAAGTTCCGCGAAAGCTTCCGCCCGTTTGCTCCTTCTGTCCTGGCTGAAAGAGTATCGGAATACTTTGAAATAGACAGGAGAAGCCCGTATATGCTCCTCGTGGCGGATGTCAAAAAGGAAAGGCGGAAAGCTATGACAGCGGAGCAGGAACAACTCTTCGGGATAGAAAAATTAAATGTGCCCCGGTCAGATATACCGGCAGTTACACACATCGACTATTCTGCCCGTATCCAGACAGTACATAGCGAAACCAATCCCTTGTACCATAGACTGCTCGAAAAATTCCGGGAAAAAACCGGATATGGGGTTATTGTAAATACTTCGTTCAACGTCAGGGGAGAACCGATAGTCTGCTCACCCCGGGATGCCTATCTCTGCTTTATGAGAACCGCTATGGACTACCTGGTTATGGGCAATTATATACTCGACAGGAATAAGCAACCCGAACTGAAAAATGACAGTGACTGGAAAAAGCAGTATACACTCGATTAGTAATATATCCCGGATCAAATAATGATTATTGAAGAAATAAAAAACATAGAAACATCTGAAAAGGAAATAAAAAAATTTGCAGCAACAGTCGGAATTGTCCTTGCTGTTATTGCAGTGCTGCTGTTGTATTTTTCGCGCGGATCATATATTTATTTCGCAGGCGTATCGGCTTTCCTCCTGCTTTTCAGGTTTGTCTGGTATAAGACGCTGACTCCTCTGTATATTTTCTGGATGACGTTGTCGGTGGTGCTGGGATGGATATCGACCAGGATAATTCTGACACTTTTATATTATTTTGTAATGACTCCCATAAGAATGATAGCTGGAATATCAGGCAAAAAATTCCTCGAACTGAAGCCGGACCCGTCCAAAGAAAGTTACTGGATACTGAGAAACAGGAAAAAATCCGAACCTGCAGATTTTGAAAAACAATTCTGAAAAGTATAAACAGGCTGCAGAAAAATTTGTACAAATTTCTCCCCTGAATGGTATGGAATTTTATCGAATTCTTGTTATATTCAAATGATCGATAAATGTTCTTTTGTACAGAAAGTCCGATTTATCAACGGATTTACGGATCTAATTATACCGTAAAGTTAAAAAACAAAATCTGCTTTCGAAAACAAAAAAGGAGTAGTACAAATGTTTAAAAGCGTTACTAAAACACTACTTTTGCTGCTGTTCATGACAGTCGCAGCAAAAGCACAGTGGACCAATGTCGGACCTTTTCCAGATGCTTCTCTTCTCGGCCAGGCACACGCCTTAGCCACAGATCCTGACGGAAAGATCTGGGTTGGTAATTTCGGTACTGAAAGCTATGCAAAGGCTCCCGGCGACACAGTAAAAGGTGTCCGCCTCATCAGGGTATTCAATCCCGACGGAACCCAGGCATCGTTTTCACCAATTTATGTTTGGGATAATGGAACCACAAAGGATACTCTCAAAGGCTCAAACACACGCGGTATGAGAGATGATGCTGATGGTAACATACTTGTAGTTGATGGTAATCAGAACATGTACAAATTCGACTATAAAACAGGTAAAGGTCTTGCAAAAGTAGCCCTTGCACTTGGTACATCACCAACTGCACCTGCAGTAGCTTCAGACGGTACAATCTTTGTCGGACCGGTTGTTCCTGGAAACCCGATCAAGATGTTTGACAAGGATTTCAACTACCTTGGAAACGCACTTGAAGCAACAGTAGGATATTCAAGAAGCTTTGA
>JBLMZS010000019.1:0-40462 GCA_050258935.1 Bacteroidota bacterium | reverse complement strand
GTGTCGATAAGAACATTATACGCTGCGGGCTGGATGATTCCCGCAACGGTGACTTTGAAGGCTTCAGATTTAACAATCCTGCCCTCAATGAGATATTTGACATACCTGATACGTGTCTTCCCGAAAACAGCCGTTTTAACTATATGCTTTTGCAGGGACAGGAAGAAACAGTGTCTGACCGTGTGATCTTATTATTTCACGGACTGAATGAGAAAGCCTGGGACAAGTATCTTGTCTGGGGCAGCACACTGCAGAGACTCACAGGCTGTGCAGTACTGTTTTTTCCGATAACATTTCACATGAACCGTACACCCGCAGCGTGGAGCAATTCACGTCTGATGAATCTGGTATCTCAGGAAAAAAAGGTGCTGTTTCCCCAGCTTGAGTGTTCTTCATTTGCAAATGCCGCCATCAGTATGCGTCTGCTGCTGAAGCCGCAGAGGTTTTTCTTCTCCGGATTTCAGACCTATTATGATATAATGCGCCTTATCAGGCAGATCCGCTCGGGAAGTGAACCGGGCATAAGTGCATCTGCACATTTTGATATTTTCAGTTATTCGATAGGTGCATTTCTCTCAGAGATACTGCTGTTCTCGAATACCTGCGGTTATCTGGAGGATTCGAAGCTGTGCATTTTCTGCGGCGGATCGACCACCGATGGGTTTCAGCCGGTAACAAAGACCATTATGGACAGTATGACCTTTGAGGTGTTTTCAGGTTTCTATGCCGGAAATTTTGACGAAGAAATATGCAGAAACAGGATAATGAGGAAATTTTACGAGCATCCGCTGCCTGAAGCATTATACTTCCAGTCGCTGATGAACTATGACCGGCACAGGGAGTTCAGGGAAAAAAGGATAAGGCAATGTGCTGACCGAATACTGGCGATTCCTCTGGGCCAGGACAGTGTAATTCCGCCTGAAGCCGTACAAAAGACGCTTACGGGGAGAGAAAACAATATTCCTGTCAGTGTGGAAACGATGGATTTTCCGTATAAATATACGCATGAGGTGCCCTTTCCGGTATCCGCGAAGTTATCGGCTGAAGTGGACCATTCATTCGACAGCGTATTCGAAACAGCCGCCGGATTTTTTGTCTGAGCAGCCGCTTAATGTTTAAAAATAAAAAAAGCCCTGGAGTATTTTCCAAGGCTTTATTTCGTGAGCGCGGGTGGGCTCGAACCACCGACCCTCTGCTTAAAAGGCAGATGCTCTACCCCTGAGCTACGCGCCCAACATTCTCATATTGAGATTTCAAATATAAAAATATTTTTCTTTTTTCGCAAAGTTTTTTTATCAGAAAAATGTCTGCATGTCTGGCAATTGTTCTTTATCCGCCCAGCTTGCTTAGTATAAAAGCTGCTAAAAAACCTGTCACGGTTATTAAACCTGCCAGATTGTGAGTCTCCTTGAATGCTTCAGGGATCATTGTATCTACAAGCATGGCCAGAATTGCACCGGCTGCTATGGCTGTTGTCAAAGCAATTATTTCCTGAGAAAAATCTCTGAAGAGCGAGAACCCTGCCCATGATGCAATACCTGATATGACTGCAATTGCCGACCAGATACCGAAAATATATGACCTGGATCGATGAGCCTGCTTCATGCCCGCAGAACTTGACAAACCCTCGGGAATATTGGACAGAAATATCGCAACTACAGTAATGAAATTTACTGACTTGCCATGAATCATACTTACTCCGATGACAATCGATTCGGGGATACCGTCGAGCAGGGCTCCAACTGCAATGGCTAAACCGCTCCCGCTTTGCTCCTCTTCTGAAGGCTGCTTGCTGTCAGACCTCTTTCTGTGTTTGGCCCCTTTTTTATCGAGTATAAGGTTGGCGGCAGTATAGAGGACTGCTCCTGAAATGAATCCTGCTGAAGTTGAATCAAAACCTCCCTGCCTGTAGGCTTCGTCCATCAGCTCAAATGCCAGGGCAGAAATCAATATACCGCTGCCAAAAGCCATTATAGCGGCGATAAGACGTACGGGGACTCTGACAAAATAACCGATTGCTGCTCCAATAAGCAGGGCCGACCCGGCAACCAGTCCCCAGAACCCGGCCTGAAGCCATAAGGGAAACATAAATTCTCATATTAAAATAGTTATATATTCAGAATAGAAAAATCGCGGGAAGTAGAAAGTCTTTATTAAATATATTTTCTTATAAGGTCCCCCGGCTGGAATGAAAAAGGCTGTCATGCGACAGCCCGGAAATAAGTGTTAAATGGTTTTCGCCCGGAAATCTTCTCTCAGAGCATCCTCTTCCACCGCGTCAGATGTAAAGTGATCATATCAGACTCTACTTTTACATCTTCACCCTTTATCTCGGCCTTCCCTTTCAGCACTATGGTGAGAGAATCCTTTGAAAAAGTAACATTGTCCGCTCTGTATGTAATTATCTTATCTAAAAATAATTCATTTGTATAAACATCCACACCTTCTTTAAATACCCGGCCGCTTAAGAAATCATTCTCAAAGTAGTTTTTGTAATCGGATGTTTCAATTGAAACCTTCAGCCTGTGAGCCGTGATTTTTGTATCTCCTGATTTGGAGGTAATATAATAGCTGCCATACGCATAATACGTCGAATCATTTATCCTGTAACCGCTGTACGTTCCGCTAAATGTGTTGATAGGATCGGGCGTTTTAATGGCTGTGGAATTAGCATTGAGAACAAATGCTGTTGAGATAAACAGTAAAACTGTGGTAAGTGAAAGTACTGTCAGCCTGAATGCGAAGTGCTTCCTTTCATTCTGATCAAATAACATGGTAATCCTCTTTTTTATTTGTGAGTAGTTTAATCCGCTTGCAAGATGGATACGTCCGTTGTGAGAAATCTCCAAAAGTTTTTTTGAATAGTCTGCTATGCTGGCCTCCGAGCTTACGGCAGACTCATCGGCGAGGTATTCATGGTTGAGCTTTATTGCGCACCCGAACAGGTAAACCAGAGGATTAAACCAATAGAAAACCTTGACTAGCTCAATAATGATAATATCGAGTGAATGGAGCTGCTCTTTGTGAGCGAGTTCATGATTTATCAGACTATGATCGACCAACCCTCCTTCATAATCCTTAAGACTGATGAAGACAGATCCAAAAAAGCTGTATGGAATAAATGTACCGTCTAAAAGCGTAATCTGTGCTTTTCCGTACTTCACTTTTTTGCCCTGCCTGGACTTATATATAAGACTGATGAGATTTCTGGTGAATCTGAGCAAAAGAATTAAGACGCCTGCAAAGTAAACAGCAGCAATTATATCGGTGGCTTCGGGGAAATGGCTCTGTACTGAAACTCCTCTGGCGGGGGGTGCTGAGAGACCGGATTGCACCATATTGTTTACTGCAGCAAAAGTTTTAACAAGCGGTGTACTGACTATTGCCGGGCTTGCATCATGAACATCAAAAGATATTCTTAATAACGGTGCCGTAAGGGAAGTAAAAACTGAAAACAGGAGGAAATACCTGTTAAAGTGGAATGCCTTCAGCCTGCCGAGCAGAATAACGTAGCTCAGGTAAAACACGCTTAAGCACATAGTGGATTTTAGAATAAATGGAATCATTTTGATGATTTTTTATTTTGTTTGGAATTCAGTTTGCTGTCGACCATCTTTTTCAGTTCTTTCAGTTCTGTTTCGGTCAGTTCGGTTTCAGAGGTGAAAAACGAAGCGAACTGTCCTGCAGAGTTGTTAAAGAAATCCCTGATCAGTCCATTGATATGTTTTCCGAAATACTCGTTCTTTTTGACCAGCGGATAATATTCCCTGCTGTTTCCGTATATCGTATAGGCAACAAAACCCTTATCGATCATTCGTTTAAGCAGTGTGTTCACCGTTGTAATCGCGGGCCGGGGTTCCGGAAACTGTTCCATTAAGTCTTTGAAGAAAGCTTTTTCAAGTTTCCAAAGGTATTTCATCACCTGTTCTTCAGCACTGGTTAGTGTCATGTACTACGCTCATAATAATTATACTACAAATGTAGTATAGAGTATTTCATAATGCAAGGATTATTTTAAATAATTTCTAATAAGTGTTAATAATTTAATGTAAACCCTGAATTATGAATGAGAAATCAGTCTATTGTTCATAAGTGGGATTTCAGATGAAAATTATTATTAGAGGCTCGCCTTATGTGACAAGGGTGAAGGCGTAGTAACTGAATAAATCCCAGCTATTGCAATCCGAATACTGATTGGCTATATATTACCACGGGTGACGACACGTGGTGCAGGCAGATATTTCTATTTTACTTTTATCAAACGCTCAGGCTGCATCTGTTTTATTTTCAAGTTTATTTTATTAGTTTAATAGCCGAACAAAGTATCCGGAATATTATGAAACAGTCACAGCACCAGGTCACGCGCGTAAAAAGCTACGGCGTGAATAATTTCAGGGCGTTGAAAAGAATGCCCATGCTGGATATCAAACCAATTACACTGCTGTTCGGCAGTAACGGTATAGGAAAATCCAGCTTCCTGAACTCACTCGATCTGTTCAGATCACTTATATTGCCCAGATCAGGGAACTACGATGTATTCAGGCTGGATGAAAACCTGAACCTCGGCACCTATTCGGATATAATTTCCTTCAACGATGAACAGGGCGAACTGATATTCAGATTCCGTCTGCACAATTACAGGATAGACCAGCTGTTTCCTGCGATCGAATTCGGCAGGTCAATAAATTTCAACCATGAACTGTTCGGAAACCCTCCCGATATCGGTTTAACTCTGGTCTTCCGGAAACACGCTCTTAGAGAAAATCTGATGGAACTGGTTTCGTGGGAAATAAGCGATGAGGCCAATGACTTTTACCTTAACTTCAACAGGACAGCACAGGGAAAGCATAACAGAAGTGTAAGAATAGGAAAAATTGACAGCCGGGAAATCGAAATTTCTGCAGATGAATACGGTCCATTATGCGAACTTTATTCCTTATACCTCGAATATGCCGCCGATATACGCAGCATACTGGCTCCGGCCGGAAGCAGCGGGGATGAAAATGAAGTGTTCTGTTTTTATGATGAATTTCCCGCCGAGGAAAAGGACCGGATTATCAATAAAGCCAGAGAACTATTCCCGCACGATGAAATCGATAAAGATGTGATATTCGGGGAGGGCAGCAGATCCATGGTGAATCTGAGAAATGCCTCGGATCTGCTTGGAAGGCTGATAGCTCCCTACTATAACTATATAATTTTTTCGCTGCGCCATACATTCTGGAAAATGCAGCGCCTGAAAGGTGTGAGAGATGAGGTTCCGCGCGGATTCATTATCGGGGACCCGAGAAACAGCGTGATACAAAATGACCTTTACCACGATATTATTTCTGTATTCGAAGACAGCGTCAAGCTGGAAAAGTTTAACGCCATAATTCAGGAACTCGGATTCGGAGAGAAAATTCTCCTGGAAGGTTCAAAGGGAATGTATCAGGCGTTTGTCAGGAGCAACAACGCGCTTGTGAACTTCGCTGATATGAGTTCAGGTTTCAAACAGGTGCTGCCGATGCTGCTCAAAATAGTCAGCGCGCCGGATTCGGTTCTGCTGATGGAACAGCCTGAACTGCACCTGCATCCCAAGCTTCAGGTTGATCTGATCAGAATCATTGCCGCCACACCCGGCTGCCGCATTATAGAAACGCACAGCGAGCATATGGTCAGAAAGCTGCAGCTGATGATTGCCAGAGGAGAGATCGCACGGGACGAAATTGCGATTTATTTCTTTGAAAACGACGACAGCGGAACAGTAGTGCAGAAACTCACTATTCTTGAAAACGGGTTCTTCAAGGATCCCTGGCCGAATGGATTTTTTGACGACGGCTATAACCTGTCCAAAGAACTGATATTTGCGCAGAAGAGCTGATGAACCAGGAAATTACAGTTTCAGAGAGCGTGGTGGAATTTCTATATTCCCTTTTTGAAAACAGGGAGTTTGACGTCTATTCCAGAACCGTACATAATATAGAAAGCAATGTAAATACGGGAGATACCGGATATCAGCATTTTCGCAACTGGTATACTCAACTGGAATCATTGCCCGACAACAGCTTCAGGAAAGTAATACAGGAATTTGTTGAACGCGTTACCAGTACCAGCAAGAGTCAGATCAGGACTGTTGATATCGAAAAGTCAGTGGACTCTATCGCAATGGCAATTGCGGAAAGAACCGCTGATAAAATATATTTCGATCCCGCAATAACAGAACATCAGCTCTCTCAGAAAAAAGAATCTGCGGTCGAGATATATGATGCCCGCTCATTTCTTGAGCCGACTGCCTTCCAGAGGCTGAAACATTGCCCTACTGAACTGTACCTGTCTCACGGCATGACCTATGACCTCGAAGTAATATTAAAACCGTTTCTGAAGTACAGTCGGAACATTGTGATAACGGATCCATATCTGCCAAATCCTAAGGCCAGAGTGAATCTCAGGAAAATATTCCGCATGAATTCCACCGCCCGGTATGAACTGCAGACACTCAGCAGAAAAGAATACTGCTGCTTCAATTCCAGAAAACAACCGGTTTACACGGGTTTTCTGAATGAACTAAATAAATTTGGTGAACAGGGGCTGAAGGTGGCAGTTACGGAGATCAGGAAAAAACACTGGGACAGGTATATTTTTACAGATGAATTCGAGATCTATATACCCGGCGGACTGGACTTCCTGGATGACAAAGGCCGGTATCAGGGGGAATATGCTTCACTCCGCGTCGAATACAGAAATAAACAGACACCGCTCAGCTGAAATCCAGCTTAGCCGAAATCCAGCGCAGCCATACCGCCTTCAGAGGTCTCTTTGTAAATACTGGGCAGGTCGTGACCGGTCTGCTTCATAGCCTTTACTATTTTATCGAACGATACCATATGCCGTCCGTCAGAGAGGAGGGCATAAGTGGCGGTGTTCAGTGCACGTTCTGAAGCAAATGCATTTCGCTCAATGCATGGCACCTGCACCAGTCCTCCTATCGGGTCGCATGTAAGTCCCAGATGGTGTTCTATTCCCATCTCGGCTGCATATTCTATCTGAGAAGGAGTACCGCCCAGAAGCTGTGAGGCGGCAGCGGCTGCCATTGCACAGGCCGTTCCTATCTCGCCCTGGCATCCAACCCTTGCTCCAGAAATCGATGCATTCTTCTTAACTATATTCCCTACGAGTCCTGCAGTTGCAAGAGCCCGCAGTATTTTCATCTCCGGAAAATCGAAACTGTCGGTCATTCTTTTCAGTACTGCAGGCAGAACTCCGCACGAACCGCACGTAGGGGCAGTAACGATAATACCGCCCGAGGCATTCTCTTCAGCCACTGCGAGCGCATACGAGAATATCAGAGTTTTCTTCTTCAGTGAGCCTGAATAGTTTTTTGCTTTTACGTAGTATGATGAAGCTTTGCGCCTGATATTCAGGCCGCCCGGCAGAACACCCTCGGTTTCGATACCGCGCCGGACTGAATCCATCATTACCCGCCATACTTCTTTGAGGTGGTCATATATTTCACTGCCTTCACGAAGTTCAACATATTCCCAGAACGATCCGCCTGTCCTCTTAGTCCAGTCGAGTATTTCCGTCATGGAATTCAGTTCGTAAACTTCTTCTTCGGAACATTCGCCCGAGTCGTCAGAAATCTTTCCGCCGCCGGTACTGTATACTGTCCATCTGTCCGTAACCTCTCCCTTGCTGTCAATCGCCTCGAATGTCATTGCATTGGGGTGACGGGTAAGAAATGTATCAGGCTCCCAGATGAACTCCACAGGAAGCGGTGAAAACGTAGTGCTGATGGCGACATCAGTAAGGTGACCTCTGCCGGTTGCAGCAAGGCTTCCATACAGGTGTACACGGAATGACGATGCATCCGGGTGAGCCGAGAGAAATTTCTCTGCTGCGAATTTAGGACCCATAGTGTGGCTGCTTGAAGGGCCCTGTCCAATCTTATATATGTCCTTAATAGATTCCAAATTCCTGCCGTATCTGATATTGTGTTTGGTATTATAACTCCAAATATGCAAAACGTCCGTCAAAAAAGCACTCCGGTTAAAAATCCGCTGATACAGAGAGAAGAAGATAAACAAAATATGTCAGATGCACCATTATCGGGAACTGTTAATCCTAATTTTGCTATATTTATGTTTATGTGTGAAACAATGGTCGGCGGTAACTGGTTTAACCGGTATAAATAAGTGAAATAAAATGCAGATTACATTTGTCAAATATCTGCATGGAAAAGACGAACAATATTGAAAAATAAAATGAAAAATAAAATAGCGGCAGCAGCCCTGATCCTTTTATCCGTCATTTCCTCAGGATGCAGCAGTGCCAATAAACTTGCAGTGTCCGAAGTAACCTCTGCACCTGTGATCGATGCAAATCTGAGCGAGTGGAAAACGGAAACCTTCAGTTCATTTGATGAGGGCAGAATTAAACTGGGGTACTATTCAGATCCTTCCTACTATTACTTTGCGGCTGTTATTACCGACAAGGAGCTTTGCCGGCAGGTGGCATTCAACGGACTTAAGATATGGATCGATCCCGCAGGACAAAAGAACAAGGACCTCGAAATGAGGCTGATGCTGCGCGACATGAAGCGTATCGACAATTCAAAAGGCGGCTTCTTCGCGGAACTCAACACGCACCAGAAAAGTGAGTTTATAAAGAGCATGGATTCACTAAAGCAGGGAGTCGTTGTTTACGACAGAAAAAACGGAGTGAGCGAAAATTTTCTGCCTGGGGTCAACGCATCATTCGAAGGCAAAATATTTATCAGGCTAGATGCACTTTCACTCGAAATGAAAATACCCGTGGATATAAATAAGTACTTTCAGAGTTACGGCATGCTGGATAAGCGCAAAGCAATTTTCGGAGTTGCATCTGCACAGGGCGGTTTTGTGAGAGACAATGATGCCGGTACCGCAAAAGTTGCACCGGGAGGCGGCGACATGCCTGACGGCAGCATGTCTGGCAGGAATAATTCCGGCAGGGACAAAGATATGCAGGCGGCGCGCAGCCGGGCCGAGGGCGACAGGGAAATCTGGTTTTCAATAGACGATAAATAATATGAAAAATAATAGAATTATAAATCTGATGTTTATATCAGCATCACTGCTGTCGGTTCTGCTGTCTGGGTGTTACACTGCAATGACAGGGAGCGGGGCTTCAATGACTGAGACTTCGCTTATGGATGAGGGTCTTATACCCGGTCAGTTCGGCAACATGTGGCGGAAAAACACCATAATACTCTCCTCCCCCGGCGGTCAGCGTTCTGCCGGTATGCCGTTAATGATGGGCGGCCGCGGCGGCGGCGGAATCACTCCAATCCGTATATCGGCTACATTTGTGGATTCCGCACTTATAAATACCGGTGTATCCGTATTCTCATTATATTCCCGTATGACCGGTGATGAGGCTGCACGATTCAGAACAAATTTCGATGAAAAACATAAGCCGGAAAAGTATTACTATGTATGGATGGAAATGGAAACGTTCTATACACCCGAAATACTGAATACCAGCCGGTGGAATATATTCTGGGAGGATGAGAAGGGAAATCAGTATGAACCTTATCTTATTACTGAATTTCCCCAGGATAAAAACCTGACACCCGGAACAAGTCCATATGCGGGGCAGTCGGGAAGGCATACGGTATGGAAAATGTCTAAAAAAATTTATCAGCTGTATTTTCCGAAAAAAAGGGTCGATGGAAATCCGGTACTTGCATCTGATGCCAGACAAATGAAACTAACTGTGCTGAACTGGAGAAACCCTGAAGAACGCTACGAAGGCACCTGGGCATTTCCGCTGAAGTAGATCTCAGGCAGTTCTGAACCTGAACAGTTCCAGTATTTTTCTGATTTCATCACTGCCGGTTTTTGCAGTGTAGTTGAAGAATTCCCGTCTTAACAGATAATTCTTTCTCAGCCTGTCAAAATACAGAGCTCTTTCCCCGGCAGGCAGTGAAAGAATTTCTTTTGTTTTCTGCGTATCTTCCTGAATATTATATACTGCAGAAAATACACTATGCAGTATATCTTCCCTGCTGAAACCGGATGCAGGCGCAGTTTTCACACTATTGGGTTCACTGACTGCAATCACATTGTTATCCGGAAAGTGCAGACGCGGTACCCATTCTGAAGTCAGTCTAAAACAGCCGCAGAATTTTTCATATATAATGGCAGTTCCGTTTACTTTTCCCTCGAGCGAGTAACCTGCCACATGCGGTGTAGCAGCGAGCGCCATATCCATCAGTCCGGGATTTATCCCGGGTTCGTGTTCCCACACGTCAAGCAGTGCAGTAAAGTCGGGGTTTGTTTTCATATAGTCTTCGAGCACGCTGTTATCAACTACCGGGCCCCGTGCAGCATTGATAAAAATGCAGTCGGGTCTGAGCAGATTTATATTGTCAGCATTTATAAGGTGATGCGTCTTGTATTTCCCGTTCATCAGGAGAGGAACGTGCAGAGTGACAATGTCGCATGAAAGTGCCTCATCTATTCCGGAGAATGTAACATCTGTACTACTGACCCCGCAATCAGAGTGCTGAAGCGGCGGATCGTTTATTACTGTCCTTAATCCAAGTCCTTTTGCAAAACGCGCAACCCTGCTGCCTATATTGCCGTAACCAATGATGCCCATGGATTTACCGGCAAGAGAAGTTCCACGTGTACTGCATGCATACAGCAGTGCGGTGAAGACCCACTCGGCTACTGCATCGGCATTGCAGCCCCTGGCGCTGGTGAAGAATATGTCCCTGTTTTTCAGGTATTCGAGGTCAATATGGTCGGTACCTATAGTCGCGGTGCCGACAAATTTCACAGAAGAACCTTCGAGCAGTTCGCGGTCTATCTGAGTGACCGAGCGTATGATAAGTGCATCGGCATCAGCCGTTTCAGAGCGTGTAATGCTGCGTCCCGGCAGTAGTCTGATATTCCCGAACCCCTCAAAAGCTTCTGCTGCAAAGGATATATTTTCATCTATGACAATGTTGTACATTAACCGGTCCTGTATATTACTGTGCTTGAGAACTTCAAACATAATCAATTCTTTAAATACATTAAACCAAAAACTTACCACCACTGGCGGGAGAGAACTTAAAACTTAAAACTGAGAACTGAGAACTGAGAACTGAGAACTGAGAACATGGCTTATGAATGTAAAATAATACGGATTATTTCCTTGATTATGCAGATCTGTGTTGATATATTATGCCAGCAACTTTTAGAGTAACTAACAGAGATCGGGTCCTTATTTATGGTTTTTAATATTCTGGCAAACAACATATCAATACTGTTGATGCTCAGTATTCTATATAATATCATATACAGAAAGTGGGCTTCCGATACCAGTTTTTTCAAAATCATATCAGGACTGCTTTTCGGGGGATTTACAATTATCGGCATGATGAATCCGCTCTTGCTGGCTCCGGGAGTTATATTTGACGGGCGTTCTATCATCATTAGTTTTGCTGCATTCTCGGGCGGTCCGGTTACTGCGCTGATAACGGTACTGATAAGCAGTATTTACAGATTGTATATCGGCGGAGCAGGATGGCTGATGGGTCTGCTTGTCATTAGTGAATCGGCTCTGGTCGGTCTGATATTTCATTTCCTCAGGCGCAAAAATCCTGTTTATGCGCGCCTCCCCTATCTTTTCCTGTTAGGATTTATAGTCCATCTGATAATGCTGGTACTGACAGTCGCTCTTCCTGCCGAACTGTCTCTGAAAATATTAAACCAGATCGCATTTCCCGTACTCATATTGTATCCAGTAGGAAGCCTGCTGGTTTTTCTTCTGTTTCTCGACAGTGAGGAAAAGGTCAATTACACGAGGACACTCAGCATAAGCGAAGCAAACTACAGGTCGCTGTTCGAAAATGCAAACGAAGCGATCATCATATTGAATAAGGACATCATATTTGACTGCAACATGCAGGCTGCGAGAATGCTTTCGGGTAGAAAGGATGAAATTACAGGCCGGTCGATGCTCGATTTTTCATTCGTGGATGCAGACGAGGTAATTGAAAACCTGCAGTTCCGGAAAAATGTAGCGCGGGCACTGAATGAATCAGGTGTGTATGCATTTGAGTGGAAGGGCATGCGCCGCGACGGAAGCAGGTTTGATGCTGACGTGAAGCTGAGCCGTATAGAACTTGGCAGTCAGAGGTTCCTGCAGGCGATAATTCGCGATACCACACAGGAGAAAATTGCTGCCGAAGCCCTGAAACTAAGTGAAGAAAGACTACGAACGCTAATCAGTGTTATGCCCGATATTATCTGCTTCAAGGATGGAGAGGGCAGATGGCTGGAAGCAAACGATTTTGACCTGAAACTTTTTGAGATAGATCATATCGATTACAGGGGAAAAAAGGATTCGGAACTTGCACAGTACAGTGATTTCTACCACGATGCATTCATGAAGTGCGAGGAAACCGATGAGGAAACCTGGAAAAGAGCAACTGTAAGCAGGTGCGATGAGATCATACCCAGGCCCGACGGCTCAGTCAGGATATTCGATGTCATAAAAGTCCCCACATTTCATCCTGACGGCTCGCGAAAAAGTCTCGTAGTGGTAGGCCGTGACATTACAGACAGGCTCAGAGGGGAAAAAGAACTCCTGATAGCCAAAGAAAAAGCCGAGGCCTCAGATAACCTGAAGTCAGAATTCCTCGCCCAGATGTCGCATGAGATCAGGACACCGGTAAATGCAATTCTGAGCTTTGCCGGACTTATAAGAGATGAGTTAAAAGGAAAGATCGATGAGGATCTGGCTACCAGTTTCACCATACTCAGGCGCGCTGGCGAAAGGATAATCCGTACTATCGATCTTATACTGAATATGTCTGAAGTCCAGACCGGTACCTACGAACCCCAGTTTAAAATAATAGATATAACGAGCTGCAGCCTCAACCCCCTGTTCAATGAATTCAGGCTGATGGCACAGGATAAGAATTTAGAGTTCAATCTGAACGTAAAGACCAGCGACACGCGTATAAACAGCGATGAATATACGGTCAATCAGATATTCAATAATCTTATTCACAATGCCATAAAATATACACACAAGGGCGCGGTGAACGTCAATGTATATGACGAGGGCATTTCCACGCTGGTCGTAGAAATTGCCGATACCGGAATAGGAATATCGGAAGAGTATCAGCCTCACCTGTTCACACCTTTTTCTCAGGAGGAACAGGGCTATTCACGCAGGTTCGAGGGCAACGGACTGGGGCTTGCGCTGGTGAAAAAATACTGCGAAATAAATCAGGCAGAGATCTGTGTTGAGAGTCAGAAAGGAAAAGGTTCGAAATTCTCAGTCAGATTCAACCGGTCAGTATAAAAATACTGCAAAAATATACAATTACTCACAGGTTTAATTCACATCATCCCGAATATTGTTTATCTTTATTCGAATTTAATCGTGGAAATCGTTATCTTAGGTTTTAAAATTTCAATTTTGTTGTACAGGGAATCTAATGCAATTTAAGACAAGAACTCACACATGCGGAGAGTTAAGAGAATCGGATATTGGTAAGAGTGTCGTTCTCAACGGCTGGGTAGATAACAGGCGTGACCTGGGCGGAGTTATTTTTATTGATCTGCGCGACCGTTATGGAATTACGCAGGTGGTTTTCGAACCTCACTATAATTCTGTTGCCCATTCTTCAGGTAAGGATCTGAGAAGCGAATTTGTGATCTCCATTGAAGGTAAAGTCAGAAGGCGTCCGGAAGGCACTGAGAATTCTCAGCTTGGTACCGGATATATAGATGTGATGGTTGATAATATTGTCATACTAAATGCAGCCAAGACTCCTCCTTTCCCTATTAAGGACGGGGCCGATACGAATGAAGATATAAGGCTGAAGTACAGATACCTTGATCTGAGGCGTCCTGAGGTTCAGAAGAACCTTTTGCTGAGACACAATATGTATCAGATTGCCCGCAGGTTTTTTGATTCCCGCAACTTTATAGAAATTGAAACTCCTGTACTTATGAAGAGCACTCCGGAAGGAGCGCGCGATTATCTGGTGCCCAGCAGACTTCATAAGGGAAAATTCTACGCCCTCCCGCAGTCACCCCAGCAGTACAAACAGCTGCTGATGGTATCGGGCATGGACAGGTATTTCCAGATCGTAAAATGCTTCAGGGATGAGGACCTCAGGGCAGACCGTCAGCCCGAGTTTACACAGATTGACGTTGAAATGTCGTTTGTCGATCAGGAAAATATTTTCGAGATAGTGGAAGATATGATGAAGGTAATGTATAAGGAGATCAAGGGGTATGATCTTACGACTCCTATACCGAGACTTTCATATGATGACGCTATGGAAAGATACGGCAGCGACAAGCCTGATCTGCGTTTCGGCCTGGAAATGATTACGCTAAACGATGTGCTCAAGAACTCAGAGTTCAGGGTTTATCAGGATGCAGTCAGCCGCGGCGGCATAATTACTTCCATGCTGGCAAAAGGATGCGGCGAATATACACGCAATCAGCTCGATGTTCTGACTGAATTTGTGAAAAAGCTGGGTGCTTCAGGACTTATCTGGATACGGGTAAGAGAAAACGGACTTGAATCTCCTACTGTTAAATTCCTGAGCGGGGAAGAACAGAAAGGCATTATAGACAAACTTGGTGCTGAGAACGGAGACCTGATACTGATCATTTCGGGCTCCAGAAATAAGACGCTGTCGGTAATGGGCAGCCTGCGCCTTGAGATGGCACGCCGCCTCGATCTGATTAAAAGTGATGCGGAGCCGGCTTTGCTGTGGGTAACCGACTTCCCGCTGCTTGAGTGGGATGAAGAGACCAAACGTTACTATGCAATGCACCATCCGTTTACATCGCCCAGGATCGAAGACATTCCACTTATGGAAACCGATCCGGGAAGTGTTAAGGCCAGGGCCTACGATCTGGTGCTGAATGGTAACGAAATTGCAGGCGGAAGTATCAGGATACACGATGCAAAACTGCAGGCGCTGATGTTCAAAACCATAGGTACCTCAGACGAAGAGGCAGAACAGAAATTCGGCTTCCTGATGAATGCTTTCCAGTATGGCGCACCTCCTCACGGCGGTATTGCCTTCGGAATAGACAGAATGGCTATGCTGTTTGCCGGCGCTTCATCTATAAGAGAAGTCATTGCATTCCCCAAAACTGCCAGCGCTGTATCACTCATGGATGACGCACCGTCAACGGTAAGTGAGGAACAGCTGAAGGAACTGCACATCAGAATCAGATAAATTTTTATTCCCTCCCACTTTACTCCTCTCATCCTTTAACTAGTTTATCGGGTAAGAGGAGTATTTTTTTGACCTCAAATTTTGGACCTAAAATAACTCTCCGTTTGTTTCGATAATAAGCAGAAGAACGTGTGTGCAATGACAACGATTTTTACGATTAACGTAGAGGTATTCTACCAAAAAAAGAAGAGTGCAGATGAATATGGCTTACAGTAGATCCGGATGTTTGTTTATTATCGGGGGCGGCTACCGGCCCAAATATATGATGGATGAGTTTATAAGGCTTGCCGGCGGGTCTGATGCGAGGATCGTTATCATCCCGTCTGCCAGCAGTTTTCCGGTTGAAACTGCAATGGCCATGAAAAAAGAATTTAATAGTCTGGGCTGCTATAACATCGACTACACCGATTACAATCCCGACGATTCGGATGAAATGCCGGAACTCGAAAAACTTGCTTCAGCCGATGCGATTTTCTTTACCGGCGGCGATCAGAACAAACTCGTGCACAAATACTACAACACCAGACTGCTGCAGGAGATCAGAAACAGGTATGCAAAAGGAGCACTGATAGGAGGCACAAGTGCCGGCGCGGCAATTATGAGCCGCATTATGCTTACCAGCTATGGCCCCGATGATCTGGAGGAAAACGTATCACCCGAAATTGAAACAGGAAGAGCAGTGCTGGCGCGGGGATTCGGATTTCTGGAAGACTATATAATAGACCAGCACTTCAATACCCGCCCCAGACGCCAGAGACTTATTAACGCAGTACTGAAAAATCCAGACAAAATCGGCATTGGTATCGATGAATCCACTGCACTGATCGTAAGACCCAATGGTTCATTCAATATCACTGGCGAGAACACCGTTACATTATTCTCCAATATTTTACACACCGGTTCGGGCGATTTCAGCAGTACGGCGGGATTTTATACCGATAAGCTATATCCCGAGAATATTTCTGTAAGCACGCTGAAACCCGGCAAAAACAAACGGTTCTATCTGAACTGCTACGGGTTCTACTGCGGGGACGGCGCTGCCGCATGCAGACTCAATGGTCATTCATCAGGCCCGAATGGTCATTCTTCCAATGACAGGAAATATATATCTGCCGATCTGCCCAAAGAAGAACTGATGTGAACCGTTCTTATATTACCGGGATTGTCGCCTGAGACAGAAATTTCTTCCACCTTATCGATAAACTGAGTAAATGAAAGATCGTTACCCGCTGTTATCTGTACTGTTGTATTGTAATGATCCTTTGAACTTACTTCAATTCCGGCAATTCGATACTCTCTGCCTTGTCCTTTTCCTTGTTCTTATCGTCGCGGATTATTATCCTGACCCACTTATCCCTGTTTGTTTTATTCAGTCCGTTAGAAAACTGTATCCACTCATCCCTGGCTATCCTCTGCGTCGTCATGTATTTCTCCATCTGTATTTGGTTCTCATTCTATAAAAATATTGTCATTTCCAAAGAAACATTCCGCGTGTTCACCGGGCAAAAACTTATGGTTGAAAATTTGGGATTATTTTCTTTATCATTTTATTATGTCCAACTATAATGGAATAAGCAGATGAGTTCTCCGCACAGAAGCACAGAGGAAATGATAATGCAGACCGGGCAGTAATCGGAATAATACCAACATCGGAATGATACTATGGAGAAGTTATCTATAGCAGTTCACGCAGGGGCGCAGAACAGAGAACGCCCCGAAATAAACGGTGCAAAAGAAAAACAGTACAGACTTGTACTGGCTGAAGCAGTGGACGCCGGCTGGGAGATGCTACTCCAAAAAGCTGGCGCAGTTGCAGCAGTCGAATCTGCAGTCAGGGTTCTGGAGGATTCTCCACTGTTCAATGCAGCACGCGGATCGGTGCTGAATTCACAGGGACGAGTCGAATGCGATGCGGCCATTATGCGCGGCGATACACTGATGGCAGGAGCTGTTGCAGCGGTGAGCAATGTCAGAAATCCCATAACTCTTGCGCGGATAATCATGGAGAAGAATTTGCACCTGATGATCTGTTCTACAGGCGCGGAAGCGATTGCCAAACAGTACGGACTCGAACTGGCGGAAAACGGGTATTTCATTACCAGAGAACAGCTCACAGCATGGAAACAAAAACATAATTACTCCGGAGATGGCACTGAAAATAAAAATGGTGCTGCACCGAAGCACAACTCTCCGGATACACTTCAAAATGAAAAAACAAGCAAGGGAACCGTAGGTGCAGTTGCAATGGACCATACAGGAACACTTGCGGCTGCGACATCTACTGGAGGACTGTGGGGTAAACTTCCCGGGCGCATCGGTGATTCACCGGTGATCGGAGCGGGTACGTATGCCGATAACAGAACCTGTGCCGTTTCATGTACCGGCGACGGCGAGTTCATTATACGCGGTGTATATGCCCACGAACTGCACTGCCTTATAAGATACAGGAACCTTTCATTAAAAGAAGCCTGCCGTGAGCTGATGGAACGTAATTCCGAAATTATCAATGCGGAAATGGGCCTGATATCCATCGATGCACATGGAAATATTGAAATGATCCGAAACACCAGTCTGATGTTCAGAGCCAGCAGATCTACAGGATCAGATACGAGTACATATATCTGGGATGATTAAAGTCCGGATATTCCAATAACTATAGAGAAATTTTTATGAGAATATTAGATGTAAGAGCTCTCAGAGGCCCTAACTACTGGAGCGGATTCAGGGATAAACTGATACTTATGCGCCTGGATCTGGAAGAGTACGAGGAAAAACCAACCAACAGGATAGAGGGCTTTTATGAGAAACTGAAGACCGTGATGCCCGGAATGTACCACCACCAGTGCAGCTATCACGTGCCGGGAGGATTCTATAAAAGAATAGAAGAAGGTACGTGGGCGGGACACGTAATTGAACACATGGCACTTGAGTTAGAGACGCTTGCCGGCATGAATACAGGCTTCGGCAGGACAAGGGGTACTGCCCAAAGAGGTGTATACAATATAGTTTTCAGCTATATCGAGGAGGAGGCGGGCATCTATGCCGCCAGATCAGCGGTGGAACTGTTCCTGCATATGGCAGAAAATAATGACACAGAGGCCCAGCTGGACATGCTGAAAAATATTGTTTGCCAACTGGCAGGTATCTATCAGAAAGTGAAACTGGGACCCAGCACGCAATCCATTGTCGATGAAGCTATAGCACGCGATATACCGGTGATGCGCCTGGACGAAAATTCACTTATTCAGCTCGGTTATGGCATCAACCAGAAAAGAATACGTGCAACCACGACGTGCAGCACCAGTTCGATCGCTCTCGACCTAGCATGCGACAAATTTGCTACCAAGGAACTGCTCTCTGAAATGGGGTTGCCTGTGCCGGCAGGACTGCTGATAAGCGACATGCAGCAGCTTCAGGAGGCTGCAGAGGAGCTGGGATATCCGCTGGTAATCAAACCCCTCGATGCAAACCATGGCAAGGGTGTCAGCACAAACCTGAACACACCTGAACAATTAAAGGATGCTTATAAAAATGCACTGCAATATTCCGGTAAAATACTGCTGGAGAAGTACGTCAGCGGAAAGGATTACCGGATACTTGTAATAGACGGAAAATTTACGGCAGCAGCTGAACGCATTCCGGCATGCGTGACGGGTGACGGGATACATACCATAAATGAACTTGCTGAACAGGAAAACATGTCGCCGTGGCGCGGATGTGACCATGAAAATTATCTGTCTAAAATAACAATGGATGAACACTCGCTCAGGTTTATTTCCCGCTTTAACTATTCCATCGATACCATACTGCCCAAAGGAGAAGTATGCTACCTGAGACCCACTGCCAATCTTTCAACCGGAGGCACTGCAATCGACAGGACTGATGAAGTGCATACGGAAAATATTGCACTGTTTGAAAGAGCTGCCAGGATAATAGGACTCGATATCGCAGGCATAGATGTGATTGCAGGCAATATTCATCAGCCCTTAACTCAGACCGGAGGAGTGATAATAGAAGTTAATGCGGCGCCAGGATTCAGAATGCACCTGTTCCCGTCGGTCGGCAGGAGGCGCAATGTAGCTAAGAATGTGCTGGACATGCTGTATCCCGACGGCGCAAAGAGCAGGATCCCTCTGTTTGCCATCACCGGTACCAACGGTAAAACGACTACAACACGCCTTATAGCTCATATATTCTCCTCGATCGATAAGAAGACGGGAGTAACTACGTCTGACGGCATCTATATTGACGGCAGGCTGATACAGAAAGGCGATAATACAGGACCGCTGTCTGCACAGATAGTGCTGAAAGATCCATCTGTGGAAATTGCAGTGCTCGAAACTGCGCGCGGCGGAATACTGAGGTCGGGCCTGGCTTTCAGGAAATGCGACGTGGGAGTCATTACAAACGTGTCGTCTGACCATCTGGGAATGAGGGATATACATTCACTCGAAGAGATGGCAAGGGTAAAATCAGTGGTCGCAAACAGCGTGAAAAAAGAGGGATACGTTATACTGAATGCAGATGATCCCTTAGTCTACAGAATGAAAGACGAAGTTGACGGGAAAGTCTGCCTGTTCAGCATGGACTCTAACAGTCCAAATCTGGTCTCCCATGTCCGGCAAAACGGAATTGCGGCTGCTTACAACAACGGTTCTCTATATATACTGAAGGGCAATCTGATACTGTTTGTCGAAAAAACCGATAACATTCCGCTTACCTTCTCCGGCCGTGCTCCGTTTATGATACAGAACGTGCTGGCGGCAATGCTTGCATGCTTTGTATTCGGAGTAAGGATAGCTGATATAAGGCGCGCCCTGAAAAATTTCTCGCCGTCTGTGGCACAGACTCCCGGCAGGCTCAACTTCATTGAATTCGAAAACTTCAGCGTACTGATAGATTATGCGCATAATTCCGGCGGCTTTGCTGCACTGAAAGATTTTCTCGGAAGCTTCAACAACCCGGTTAAAACCGGCATATTCGGAGGCACAGGCGACAGACGCGATGAGGATATTACAGAACTCGGCCGTATAGCTGCAACTATGTTCACGAATATCATAATCAAGGATGATGAATCAGAGAGGCGGGGCAGACAGCGGGGTGAAATGTGCCGTCTGATAATGAATGGTATAAGGAGTAAAAAGCCGGATATGCCCGTTGAAATAATTGAAAAAGAATCAGATGCGGTTATCCACGCCCTGGATAAAGCGGTGCCGGGTGAACTGATCGTACTGCTTGCCGATAACCTGCAGAACGTAGTCAGCATTGTCCAGGAGAGGAAGATCAGAGAAAGATCTTTTGCAAGGATAAACCAGTAAAAATTCCGAGGTGAACATGGCCGGTGTAATCATTACCAACAGCGGAACAAATAATACTCCGATATGGAGATCAACAGCAGAAAAAGCAGTCAGTTTTCCGGCACTCGAAGGTTCAGCTACTGTCGATGTGCTGGTAATTGGCGGAGGAATTACCGGTATCACCACCGCATATCTGCTGAAACTCGAAGGGAAAAAAGTAGCTGTCGCCGAAGCCCTGACAATCGGAGCCGGCACTACCGGCGCCACAACTGCACACTTCACACAGATAGGCGATATGAAATATTCCAAACTGATAGATAATTTCGGCATTGAAGAAACGATCCATGTGCAGAAATCCCTCGCCGAAGCAATTACGCTCGTTGAAAGCATAGTACACGGCAACAATATCAGATGCGGCTTCCGCAGACTTAATGCATATCACTATACTGAAAAAATGACCGAAGTCGAGGAGATAAATGCGGAGTATGAGTCAGCCCTGAGTGTCGGTATAAATGCATATCTGACCGATTCGGTACCGCTGCCTTTCCCAGTCAGCCTGGCAATCAAATATCCGGCACAGGCACATTTCCATACACTCAGTTACCTGTACACACTTGCCGGACTGATACCGGATTCAAAGAACTATATTTTCGAAAACAGCCGTGTAATCAATGTAGAAGGACACGGACCATATACAGCATACACGGAAAAGGGTAAGATCGGGGCTGGAAGGATAATCTATGCAACCCATACTCCGCTGAATATAAATCCGGTACAGCTGGAGATGGTGCCCGGACGCTCGTACGTTACAGCGGTGAAACTGAAGGATCAGGACATTGAAGACGCACTGTTCTGGGATAATGAGGATCCGTATCACTATATATGCAAATACATGCACGGACGCGAGGATTACGTGCTGATTGGAGGGGCTGACCATAAGCAGGGCGAGGATATAGACGAAAATGAATATATGCACAGCATCGAAAAATGGGCGGCTCAGAAATTCAGCGTAGGCAGTCATCAGTACAGATGGTCGGGACAGGAATTTACTTCTGCCGACGGCCTGCCATATATCGGGCGCAGCCCGTTTGCGGATAACATATATATAGCCACCGGATTTTCCGGCAACGGGATTTCATACGGCATAGTGGCGGCAAGGCTGCTGACGGCAATGCTCACCGGCCAGCAGAGCAGACTGGAAGATATCTACAGTCCTTCACGCTTCAAACCCATTGCGGGTTATAAAACAATGTTCGAGGAAAATGCGAACGCTGTGATGAGCATGGCTTTTGAACGGTTCAATATTAGAGAAGAAACTGAGGGCTCTGTAAAACCGGGAGAAGGAAAAGTGTTAAAGCTGGATGGACGCAATACAGCCATATACAAGGATTTACACGGAAACATACATAAACTTTCTCCATACTGCAGACATGCCGGGTGTATGGTGAAATGGAATGACTTTGAGAAGAGCTGGGACTGCCAGTGCCACGGCTCCCGCTTCAGTCCGCACGGAGATATTATCGAAGGACCTGCATTGCGCCGACTCGAAAAAATAGAATAGCCGCAAATAAATTGCCCATTGTTATAAATTGCTTTTTGTTATTTAGAATTTTACCTTTACGTAAAATATTCATAATAATAAGCAACGCCTTGGAAAACTATAATTCATACACGGATCTGCAGCTTTTCGGCCAGATAACTGCCGGAAACATTGCCGCACTCGAAGAACTTTACGACAGGTACAGCCCGCTGTTATATACTCTGGCAAAAAAGATAGTGCTCAATGACGGTGCGGCTGAAACAGTGCTCAGTGATGTGTTCGAAATCGTTTGGCGCAAAGCCTCCGCGTTCGACTCCACAACTGCGAGTCCATACGTCTGGCTGATCGGCCTTACCCGGAATAAAGCAGTCGACCATATTAAAGGGAGCCATCAGGAGGACGCATTTTATGTTTTTGACGGCGACTACGAGAATATGAATATTATGCCGCGCCTATCACCATTTACCCGGCAGCTGGAGCTGAACGACGCTTTGAACATGCACGAGAGAATCCAGACATCCCTCGATAAACTTACCGATGCGCAGAAGTATGTCCTTTATCTGGCTTATTATGAAGGATACTCCGAGCGGGAAATATCCGGAAAAACACGCATTCCGCTGCAGACCATTCAGAGCAAAATAAAAACAGCTACAGAAAATCTGAAAAATAACCTTTAACAGACGCGTGCAGTATCAAATTAAATTTGGCAAGCAAAGTATATAGAGCATAATATGGATGAACAAAACATTAGCGGCATGATACATGCTTTCTCGGCAGGCTGCCTCGACGAGGCGGATCTGGCATATTTCTACGGGAACATCCATCAGGCCGACGACAGCACGCTGAAAGAACTTGCGGAATTGCAGACTGCTATGAGCCTGCTGCCTCTCATTCTGGAACCCCAGAATCCGAATCCGGTGGTTAAGGAAAAACTGATCGAAAAGATCAGACTGTCGAATGAGACAAACGTCCATGACGAGGAAAATAGCGACGTATCAGAACTTTTAACCGAAGAATTTCCCGAATTGCAGCAGGAGCCTGATCCTATGGACAATGCGATGGTAAAATTTAATCCGGCAGAAATAAAAGAGGATATCGTTTCAGAACTCAGGACAGAGAACAGCATCAGAAGCAAAGTTATTTCTAAAAGAATGAAACAGTTGTATATGCTTGCCCTTACAGCTCTTGTGCTTTCGGTCGTGCTTCTGGCAGCACTGTCTTATATTTTCTTTGCACAGATCCAAAAACAGGAAAGCCATATAGGCGGCCTGAAGAGCAATATCGTTGCCCTGAATAAGGAAATGGAGAGCATGAACAGCCGCCTTCTCATATCTTCAATACTCGAACTGAACGATGCACGGCAAATCAGTCTCGATGCGACTGCCAATAATCCTGCGGGATTCGGTAAACTGACGGTAAGCAGGAAGGCAGGCAAGGGAGTGCTTCAGCTGTTTAATATGCCCGCATTGAAGGAAGGACAGATCTATCAGCTGTGGATATTCTATAACAATAACTGGATTTCACTGGGTGCATACCAGCCGAAAGAAAGTGTAGCATACTTTACAGTCCAGTCGCTTCCCGAACTGAAAAGAAATGTCGTTTATTCGTATATACTTACGCTTGAAAATTCAGAACAGAAAAATTCACCCGAAGGCAAAGTATATCTTTCTGCCCAGGTGCGCCCGGACAGTCTGACGGCGATTAAGGAAGTGACAAAAGAAATCACCGCAAAAGAAGCTAACGCAAAGACTGTGAATACAAAGGCGGCGGCAAAACAGACTACAGCAAATATAAAACCAGCTCAGCTGAAACCTGCAGCTGGAAGCAAAACTGTTACAGGAAATAAAACAGTAACAGGGAGTAAACCTGTAACCGGCAGCAAACCGGTTAGTGTCAACAAACCGCCGGCTGTCAAACAGTCCGCCAATACAGCTCCAACAGAAAACTGATACTCTAGCGTCTGGCGGGTTTTACAAATATCAGAACCAGTCCCAGAACTATAAGCGCTGCCGGGTAGTAATCTCTGATTTCCGTGAATACCGAGTTGATGAGTGAAATCAGCTGTACAGACCTGTAGAAAAGAATTATCAGGGCGGAAAGGCTGATCAGCACGATGGAATAAACAATCTCCTTCCTGTGCTGCGGCTGATCTATGAATAACATCAGAAAACCAAGCCCCGGTATCATGAGCAGTGACGGGAAAATAATAGAACCGGAACCAATGATCTCGAACCTTTCCAGTACGAACAGCTCCACTCCGGTGAAGAATATACACGCCGATACAAATAGTATCCATTTTCTGCCGCTGTTCATGTTCATGTAAACCGAAGCAATACCGAAGACAAGAAATGAATATGCAGTTATGCTGTCTGAGGCTATACTGACAAATCCCGCCAGATTCAGCAGGTAAAGGAGTCCTGATAAAATAAGCACGTAGGAGGTCAGCATGACAAGAGAGCTGCCGTTTCTGTCCCTGGCAATGTCGTTGCGGTAAAGCATGTATGTGCCGGCTGCTACTAAAAATCCGGGCATCAGCAGATCCAGTATGAAAGACGGCAATGGCAGCAGGGACAGCAGTCCCAGATTCCTGAAGAGCAGATAGAGCCCGAAAATACAGAGGAATATACCGCCGGTCAGCCTGTCGGACGGTTTTCCCGGAGTGTACGTGATTTCAGAGGGGTCTTCTGCAGTAGCCTGCTGATCTGCAGGTAAGATCGTGCGTTCATCCCTTATTACAATTGCTGAAACGACATACAGTATAATACCCCAGTATCCGAAAAACAGACTGACAAGAAATATCAGGCGGATTATCAGCGGATCCATGCTGAAATAATTGCCGTAAGCAGCACAGACACCCAGCAGCATTCTGTTCTTTACCGGCCGCAATAATGCAGGCTGCTTTCTGCGCGGCTGCGGATTTGTATTTTCTGTTTCTTCAGTCATAATTATTCAATTGTAATACTTAAAAAGTAAATATTTTTGCAGAGAAAGCAAAAGAATAAATTGGTTTCAAATGTGGGTTTTCTTTTGTAGATTGAATAACCAGTAAAACTCAGACAGAAATATATGCGAAAAAACTTCCGTTATTATTTGGGTTTTGTCGGACTCCTGCTCATTGCCGCCTGGGTTATCATTGCCCGCGGACAGGGATTCGCAGGAGACACACAGCTCCGGGTTGCCGTCAATAATGCCCCGCTGCAGGGGTTCCTGCGGGAACTCTGGCATAATTTCAATCACCCTCTGACGCTGCTTATCCTTCAGATCATTACCATACTTATATTCTCCAGACTTATAGGTTTTGCATTCAGAAAGATAGGCCAGCCTATGGTTATCGGCGAGATATTTGCGGGTATTGTACTTGGCCCTTCCGTACTCGGAACGCTTCTGCCTGAAGTTTCCGCATTTTTATTCCCTCCCAGCACACTGATGAATCTGCAGTTTCTGAGCCAGATAGGGCTCATGCTGTTCATGTTCATTATTGGTATGGAGCTGGACATCACTGTCCTCAGGCGCCGTCTGAGCGAGGCGGTGCTGCTGAGTCACAGCAGTATTGCACTGTCTTTCTTTCTCGGTGTGGGTTTTTCTTACTTCATTTATGCCGGATTCGCACCGCAAGGCGTGACATTTACGGCTTTTGCACTCTTCGTGGGAATAGCAATGAGCATTATGGCTTTCCCAGTGCTGGCCAGAATACTGCAGGAAAGAAATCTTACACGTACACCGCTTGGCTACCTTGCACTGACTACTGCTGCTGTGGATGATATAACCGCATGGTGCATGCTTGCTGTAGTAATTGCTATTGTCAAGGCCGGCACAGTGCTGAATGCATCGTTTACCATTGGCATGGTTATACTGTATATAGTCTTTATGCTGAAATTTCTGCAGCCGCTGCTGCAGAGACTCGGCAGGTTATACATATCTGCCGAGAGTGTCAATAAAACTTTTGTCGCTTTTATTTTCATGGTACTGATGTTTTCATCATTTCTTACTGAAGTGATAGGCATTCATGCTCTGTTCGGAGCATTCCTGGCCGGAGTAATAATTCCAAGTGAAAAGAACTTTAAGTCCATGATTGCCGAGAAGGTGGAAGATGTAAGTCTGGTGCTGCTGCTGCCGCTGTTTTTCGTCTTTACCGGACTCAGGACTCAGATCGGGCTGATCAATCATCCTGAACAATGGCTTATTTGCATAATGATCGTAGGGCTTTCGGTTACCGGTAAATTCGGCGGCAGTTTCATTGCGTCGCGCTACCTGAAGCTGCCGTGGAAAAACTCTTTTTCACTCGGCGTACTGATGAATACGCGCGGGCTAATGGAACTGGTAGTGGTGAATATAGGATACGATCTCGGCGTAATCGGGCCGGAAATATTTGCGATGCTCGTCATTATGGCGCTGGTCACTACATTTATGACCGGTCCTGCAATGGAGATAATAGAAAGAATTTTCAGAAAGGAAGCAGAAGCTGTAAAGGCGGTAGTTCCGGAGAACAGGATACTGGTTTCATTCGGCAGGCCGGAAACCGGCGTATCGCTGCTGAAACTGGCGTATTACTTCAGCGGGCGCGGCAGTCAGCCCAGTATAAAAGTCCTGCACATTATGCCGCGTTCAGATATTAGTTTTCAGGATTCAGTCGTTCAGGAGAAGAATAACTTTGAGCCGGCAGAAGCTACTGCAGCCAGACTCGGCATCAGGGTGGAAACTATATACAAGTCGACCGGAAAAATCCGCAAGGAAATACTCAGTGAGACCGAAAGGCAGAACTGCAATTTCCTTCTGCTGGGTAAGGCGACATCCGTATTTAGTGAAAATATACTGGGCGGAAAAATCAGGTATCTGCTGGAGAGGTGCCGCTGCAATACGGGAATTTTTATCGATAATAATTTTTCAGAAATAAAAAACGCATTATTCATCGTTGAAGATGAATCCGATATATTCCTGCTGAAATATGCCTCAGACCTGCTGGCTCATGAAAATGTATTTATAACGATACATGATAGCGGACGAAGGCCGGAGGTACCGGGATTTCATTCCAGCCTGCCGTCAGATTTAAGGGACCGGGTAGTGTTGACCGGTAATGGTACACTGCCGGAGAAGACGGAAGAAACTTTATACAAGCCTGCTATACCGAAGCTTGCATCATACAGCATTGCCATTGTATCGCTTGGTTGCTGGCAGAAGATGTCGGCAGTTTTCCACACTGAAGAAGGAGTCCCGATACTGCCCGTACTTATCATTAAAAGTGTTTGATCTTGTTCTGGGCAGTCTGCGAAATTGCAAACCGGCCGCTTATTTTCGCCCTCTCCATCAGCAGTTCGTTCAGGCTCGGGTCGTTTCTGTAGAGCGTTTTTTTCAGCTCCCTGAATGAATCACGGTTGTATGTGGATATTTTTTCTGTAAGCAGAGTGATGCTGTCGTCGAGTGTGGCCAGGCCGGAGAAAACTTTTGAATAAAGTCCGTTTCTTTCTGCCCACGCCGGATCCCTCCATTCTGCGTCTATCGACATATAGTTCAGCCCGGCAATTCCGATCTTTCTTTCCAGTACAGGTGCTATTACGAACGGGCCGATCCCCACCTCGAGTTCAGTGAGTCTGATGTGTGCATTTTCGTGCGCAAAAACGTAGTCCGATGCGGCAATAATACCAAGAGCTCCGCCCACCGCTTTCCCCTGAACGCGGCAGATGATACATTTGGGGGATTCGAGCAGTGCAATAAGGAATCTGCTGACGTATGAAAAAAATGATGTTGCATCTTCCGCAGTCTGAAGTGACTTCAACTCGCTCAGATCGGCTCCGGCACAGAATGCCTTGTCGCCCTCGCTTCTGATGATGATAGAAGAAATACTGTCGCCGGAAGATAATTCTTTTACTGCCGCGATCATCGACTGCAATATGCCGGAAGTAAGGGCATTGCTTCGCGGGTTATAAAATGCAATTACACCGGCAGAGCCGGATACAGATGCCGATACGCGTGTGGTCTCTTCAGTTCCGATGTCAGCCATACTATTCCCTTTCGTATTTTACGGGAGGTTTTTGTGCGGCCATACCTACCGTATTAGGTACAGCTCAGATATATTTAGTCAGTTCCTTCATATCGTTTATAATTATATCCGGATTTTCACTCATCAGGTCAGAGAGTTTTCTGTATCCGAATGTAACTGCGCATGTGTGTGCCCCTGCATTTTTCCCGCATCTGATGTCCAGTTCGCTGTCGCCAACCATCAGTGTATTGTCTGCCGATACTCCGGTTTTTTCGCATATATACAGCAGGGCATCGGGAGCAGGCTTTATTTTCATTTCCGGGCGGCGGCCTACTATCTGTTCAAAATATTCCGACATACCGAAGTGCGCGAGTATCTTTTCTGCCTGGTCCTGTGCCTTGGTTGTCAGCAGCGAAACCTTTATTCCCTTTTTGTTCAGGTATTCCAGCGTATCCAGCACGTTCGGGAAAACCCGGGACTCATCTATAAAATCAAAGTAAAACGTCTTGTATTTTGCAATGAAATTTTCCAGATCGGGTACTGAAATATTGAAACCTTCAAAAATATCCTTAAAATGGTAACCGATCTTATTGTTGAATTCCTCCTCGGGCATCTCCCCGGTTATATTGAAATGCCTGAGTGTGTGCTGTGTGCATTTATAAATTGTAGCATCTGATTTCATCAATGTGCCGTCCAGATCGAATACGGCAGAAGCAATTTTCATACATTTCCCCTGATAGATTAAGCCTTAGCAGTGGTTTAAGTTACAATACATTTAAAGATTTTAAATTGCAAATCTTTCAAATAATATTTAAGTTTACAAGTTGAATTCAGCGTTTCGAAGCGCTGCCGGATAAGATACGAATTTGAAAAGAAATACAATAAACAAAAATAGCAATAAATAATTAGGAGTTAAAATGCCTGTTGTAGATTATAAAAAATATTGTGAGATGCTTGATAATGCAAAAAAGAACAAGTTTGCATATCCTGCTATCAACGTCACTTCTGAAGTTAGTGCAAACGCAGTACTTGAAGCTCTGGCTGAAATGAAGAGCGATGGTATCATACAGGTTTCCACAGGCGGCGGCGAATTTGCTTCCGGACAGATGATAAAGGATTCTGCACTTGGCGCAATATCAATTGCACAGCACGTACACCTCGTTGCTGAAAAATACGATATAAACGTTGCACTTCATACAGATCACTGCCAGGCAAAAAAAGTCGATTCTTTCATCAAACCGCTTCTGGCAGAATCACGCAAAAGAGTACAGGCAGGACTGAAACCATTATTCAATTCTCACATGTTTGACGGCAGCGAACTTCCGTTAAAGGAGAATATGGACATTGCAGTTGAACTGCTGAAGGAATGCGCTGAACTGGGAATTATACTCGAAGTTGAAGCTGGTGTTGTAGGTGGCGAAGAAGACGGTGTAAGCAACGAAGGTGCACCGGCAGAAAAACTCTATACAACTCCCGCAGATATGGTGGAAGTTTACAGAAGACTCTCTGAAGTAAAGGGCGCAAGATTCATGTTTGCTGCTACTTTCGGCAACGTTCACGGTGTATACAAACCGGGTAACGTAAAACTGAAACCGACCATACTCAGAGACGGACAGGCTGCACTGGCCGAAAAATTCGGCAAAGAAACTTCATTCGACCTGGTATTCCACGGCGGAAGCGGTTCTTCACTCGAAGAAATCAGAGAAACACTCGAATACGGTGTTATAAAAATGAACGTCGATACCGATACACAGTATGCATTTACACGTCCGCTCGTAGATCACTTTTTCAAGAATTATGACGGCGTACTGAAAGTTGAAGGTGAAGTAGGGAACAAGAAAATGTACGATCCGCGTACCTACCTGAAAAAATCTGAAACATCTATGAAGGAAAGAGTTAAAGAAGCTGTAAAAGACCTCAGAGGCGAAGGTACTACTCTGGGCAGATAAAAGCTCCTTATGGGATGATGAGTCATTTGGCCGCAGATTTTTGCAATCTGCGGCTTTTTTGTTTAATTATATCATTCCGCATTGTCTATTGTGTGTTTTTCCGTTTAGATTATAATGTGTCAGGAAAATTTTATATTATGCATGGATTGTTAGACAGACCAATAGCGCACAGAGGATTGTTCAGTAACGGAGAAGGCATTCCGGAGAATTCCATGCTGGCATTCGCAAAAGCCGCAGATGCCGGCTATCCGGTCGAGCTCGATATACAGATGCTGCACGACGGTACACTGGTGGTTTTTCACGACAGGTTCCTGAACCGTATGACGGGCAGAAAAAGAAGTCTGAGGAGCCTGAGCGCCAGGGATTTGAAGGACATACCTCTGTTGGAAACATCACAGAGAATACCGCTGCTCAGTGAAGTGCTGGAACTGGTGGACGGGCGGATCCCTTTGCTTTTGGAGATAAAGAGCAGACAGAGAGCCGGACGAATCGAACAGAAACTGCTGCATGCCATTGAATCTTATAAGGGAGAGTATGCGGTTGAATCATTCAATCCCCTTTCAATCAGGTGGTTCAGGGATAATGCTGTGCATGTCAGGCGCGGATTGCTTTCGGGTGCAATCGGCGGCGGAAAACTGCTATACAAGAAGGCACTTGTAAGAGGCGCTTTGTTTTACAGGCTGAGCCGCCCTGACTTTATCGCATATGATATAAAATACCTGCCTGCCAGGTCAGTTGCGCGTCTGCGCGAAAAGGGGTTTCCGGTTATCGGATATACCGCAATGACCCGCCAGGAATTTGATGCTGCCATGAAATACTGCGACAATGTTATATTCGAAGGCTTCGTACCCGGACTCCAGGCCCGTTAGAATCTTTCCCGGGTTTTCTGCATCGTACAGTCAACAAACTGAAAGGACAGAGTATGAAAATGCCATCATATAAGATGCTGCTTCTGCCTGCGGCGGGTGCACTTCTGGGTTATGCTTACTATTATTTCGCAGGTTGCAGCCAGGGGTGTGCAGTTACCGGAAACCCTTACACCAGTATCGGCGCCGGTGCTCTGCTCGGTTTTGTACTGATACCGGGCAGGAAGCAGTCCTGAGTACAGTGTAACAAAATAAGCAATTGAGTGTATAACAATAAATCTTTATATTTTATCTGTAAATAAACGATCTTTAAGAACGGAAGACACAATCATGAGCATGAAAAGTAAACCCAGGGAAAGAAAAATCGGAACTAAAACGGCTGAAAAAAAGCCTCTCATAGATCCAAGGTATAAAAACCTTATATATACCGTACTTGGCATAGTAATCATCGCGGTATTTTTTGTAATCAATAATTCCCAGAGCGAACCGGCGCAGGGGCCATACCCGCCGTATTACGATGCTTCGGGTAAGGGCAAACAGCCGCGTACGGCTCCCGAATTTGTGCTGACCTCAACAGACGGCAAAAAACTGAAGCTGTCGGATTATAAGGGAAAAGTCGTGGTACTCGATTTCTGGGCGACATGGTGCCCGCCGTGCCGGAAGGGTATACCGGACCTGGTGGATCTGAAAAAACAGTACAAATCAAAGGACTTTGAAATCATAGGCATTGCTCTCGATCAGGAGGATACCAAAGCCGATATAATTCCATTCATAAAGAGTTACGGAATTAACTATCCGGTGGTTTACTTCGATATGAAAGTTATTCAGGAGTACGGCAACATACAGAACATACCTACTTCATTCGTGATTGACAAGGAAGGCAGAATTGTGGCGTCGTATGTAGGACTGGTAAACAAGTCGGTCTATGAGGCAGAGATAAACAAGCTGCTTTGACAGAAGAGTTATTTCAAGAGAAAACAGGGGCCGTAAAAAGCCCCTGTTATGTTATTTCTCCCTGTTGTGGTTTTCATTTTCGTCGTCTATATCCTGATGCAGATTTCTCTTTACCTCGAGGTATTCACCCCATCTCCATAGCAGGTCATAAGAATATATGCCGTAGTTATATCCGTCTTTCCACGTAATACTTACAGCATAACTGCCAACCTGTTCGATTGAAGCAATTTCATACTTGCCGGGCTTATCCGGACCCTGAGGCGCCGGATCGTAGTGTTTCCACAGTATCGTTTCGCCCTTATTGCCTGCATCGGGTGACTGGTCGCGCAGAAATATCAGCGGATAAGTGTGCACGGTACCGTTTTCCCACGTGACAATCAGCTCGCCTTTTTTCAATTTTATTTCTTTTGGAGTAATCAAATACAGTTCTCAGTTCTCAGTTTTTAGTTCTCAGTTCTCAGTTCTTAGTTCTCAGTTGTTGCCCAAAATAAGCGGCAGGCCGTCTTTTCCGGATCCTATTACCACTATTTTCGAATTGGGTGAGTTAGCGAGTTTTTCAGTTGCTTCTATACCCTTCCATCTGAGCAATTCAGTGCTGATGCCCTTGGAGACTATGCTCTGGAAATCCGCGATACCCTGGGCTTCTATCCTTTTTCTGTCGGCTTCCTGTGTCTCTTTTTTCAGTATGAATTCCATCCTCTGGCTTTCCTGCTCGGCTTTCAGCTTTTCCTCAATCGAAGCAGTAAGTCCTGCAGGCAGAATTATCTGACGCAGCGGAGCAGATTCTATAGTGATGCCTCGGGGTTCAACGAGCTTTGCCAGTTCCTTTTCCATGGCTTTGCCGAGCTGATCGCGTTCACTCGTATAGAGTGCTTTGGCATCGTAGCGGGCGGTAACACCCCGGACTACCGAGCGGAACTGAGGTGCGAGGATTATATCCTCATAATTTTCACCGACGCTCTTGTATATTCTGGAAGCATTATCAGGATTAAGGTGATAGAGCAGACTGATTTCGAGCTGTACACTGAGTCCTTCCTTCGACGGAACGGTCATAGTTTCCTTTATTTCCTGAGTCTTTATGGTAAACTTGATGACAGTGGCAAGGGGATTTATGAAATTGACGCCTGATTTCAGAGTATTTTCACTTACGTTTCCGAGAAAATCCACTACTCCTACTGATCCGGCAGGAATTACGGTAAATGTCTGAAGAAGGGCGACTATAAAAGCAACTATCACACCGGTTCCGGCAAAGAGCTCCTCAGACCTGCTTTCCCTCTTTTTTGCATTTATATATACTGCAAAAGCTACGGCAGCGGCAATTATAGATATCAGAAACAGCATGTTAAATCTCCCTTATTGCAATAACAAATTTACGAAAAAAAACAAAAATGGAATACCCGCTATTTAAGTATTTCTTTTATCATTACTGGCTTTTCAGGTTTCTCAGCAGTTATACCGGTTATTGATGCAATGGTTTCACTGATTTCATCAACTTTTCCCTTCCGGTTTGTATATATGCGCGCTATCACATCGCCTTTTTTCATGCGGTCGCCTATCTTGGGCATAAACACTATGCCTGCAGCAGGATCGATGATATCCTCTTTTGTCCTTCTGCCTGCGCCGAGTTCGAGTGCAGCTATACCCAGCGCATAGTTATCGATGGAGCTGAAGTATCCGTCGGTTTCGCATATTACATCCTCGATATATTCGCATTCGGCGTACAGCGATGGGTTGTCGAGATATCTGACGTCGCCGCCCTGCGCCCTGACTATCTGCAGGAATTTGTCGTAAGCCTTTCCGTTGTTGATCAGCTGTTCTGACATGCATATGCCTTCCTCGAGCGTCTCTGCTTTACCCGCCAGCTGGCACATTGCGCCCGAGAGATTCAGTGTACATTCCAGCAGATCGTTTACTTTGTCACCCTTGAGCACATTTATGACTTCCACCACTTCGAGCCAGTTGCCTATATAATGACCCAGCGGCTGATTCATGTCGGTAATAAAGCCGGTAACTTTTTTGCCGAAATTCCTGGCGGTACCAATAAGCGATTCCGCGAGGGCACGTGCGTCATTGAGTGATTTCATAAAAGCGCCGCTACCGGTTTTTATATCGAGTACAAGCCCGTCTATGCCTTCAGCGAGCTTTTTGCTCATGATGCTGGCGGTAATGAGCGGTATGGATTCAACGGTGGCGGTAACATCCCTGAGTGCGTAGATCTTCTTATCCGCAGGAGCTATCTCCGCAGTCTGCCCGATAAGTCCGGCATATGTATTCTCAAGGCATGAAACAAACTGATCGAGTTTAAGGTCTGTCCTGAAACCGGGGATGGCATCGAGCTTATCGAGTGTACCGCCGGTATGTCCGAGTCCCCTGCCGGAAATCATAGGTACATATATGCCGGCTGCCGCTGCTATAGGTGCAAGTATAAGAGAAGTTTTATCTCCTACACCGCCGGTTGAGTGTTTGTCGATTTTTATTCCGTTCAGTGAATCAAGGCTGATTACCTCACCGCTGTATAGCATGGCGCGTGTCAGTGATGCGGTCTCGGTTTCATCCATTCCGTTCAGGAATGCTGCCATAAGGAAGGCCGAGAACTGATAGTCCGGAATGCTTCCTGTGGAATAGGCAGAGATCATATAACTGATTTCACTTTCGGTGAGACGCATGCCGTCCCGTTTTTTTCTAATAAGCTGTACTGTGTTCATATGCGGAAAATAGTTAGTTGAGTATTCTAAATGATTATTTTGATAAACATACAAAATAAATGTATAATTTTGAATCACGAATTTCTAATTATTCTATTATCGTTGCATGCAGATTATCCGACGGTCTTTAGTTCGTGCGGGATGGTGAAATAAAAAGTCGCCCCACGGTTTACTTCACCGGTAGCCCAGGTATCACCGCCGTGTTTTCTGACGATCCTCCTGACCAGAGCGAGTCCAACCCCGGTTCCCTCGAATTCATTGTCGCTATGCAGTCTCTGAAACACTCCGAACAGTTTATCCGAATATTTCATGTTGAAGCCGGCCCCGTTGTCTTCAACTATATATAGTGTATCATTTTCCCTCTGAACGCCGCTGATACGTATAACGGGCTGCTCAGTTTTGCCTGTATACTTGAATGCGTTGGATATAAGATTTATCCATACCTGTCTGAGCATCGCTTCATCGCCGCGGCAGTCCGGCAGCTGAGCGATATCCATTTTTACGTTTCTGGCCTTGTCTTCCTGCGGCAGCTGGTCGAGTATTTCCCTGATGAGCCTGTTATTATCTACGTGCGTCATTACGAATTCATGGCGCTGGAGTCTGGAGAAGTTCAGCAGGTCACTGATGAGTGCATTCATTTTGGCACTGTTGGAGAGCACCATTTCCATCATCTTATGGGCCTCGTCATCGAGGGATTCATAGTGATCGGTCAGTATAATACTGGTAAGTCCGTTGATGGCTCTTAGCGGAGCGCGCAGATCGTGTGAAACAGAGTATGAAAAGGCTTCGAGTTCACGGTTAGCCTCGGCAAGCTGCTCGGTTCTGTCTTCGACGCGTTTTTCCAGCTGAGCATTCAGCAGCATCACCTCTTCTTCGGCCCTCTTTTTTTCGGTCAGGTCAACTATAGCTACCAGCACTCTGGAGAAGTCCTGCTTGTACTCCTCCGCCACTATCCAGCGTACGCGCACGTGCAGTTTCCTGCCTTTCAGAGTTTTGCGTTCAGTCTCTATCTCGAATTTATATTGTCCCTCAGAAATTGCCAGTATAGATTCCCTCTGAGCCTGCAGGGCATCGCTACCAAACAATTGAGTAAGACCTGAGATAAGCTGATCTTTACCATCAGCCTCATACAGTTCGACAGCAGCCATATTTGCATTCAGTATTTTTACTTTCGGGATACTGGCTGAAATTTCTTCCGGATACATCCTGAGATATTCGACAAAGTCGGTTACACCTGTTTGCTTTAGCAGGTCAATGTGTGCTTTTATTACCGAGAAATCTTCCTCGAGTATTGGAACGGGTGTTTTTTCAAACAGTTCTCTGTATCTTGCCTCGCTCTCCCTCAAGGCGAGGAAGGCAGCCCGTGTTTCCGTAATATCCTTTGCGAGTACCAGTCGTGCATTTCGCCCTTCGAAGAAGATTCCGCTTGAAATAATTTCGACATAAATGATAGTGCCGTCTTTTTTCCTGTGCTGCCATGGCCCGCTCTGCTGGTATTTATCGCGCCTGTTGGTAATATTGTCGATCAGCTGTTCGACATCCTCAGCCGGTCTGATATCTTTCAGCGTCATATGCATGAATTCATCGTTCGTGTAGCCGTATGAGCTAATGGCGCAGTTGTTCACTGCGAGAAATTTCATTGTCTCCAGGTCGTATACCCACATGGGATGCGGGTTTTCGCGGAACAGTAGTTTATATTGTTCTTCAGACTGCTGAAGTTTCTGTTCAAACAGACGCTTTTCCGTGGCATCTCTGGCAATAGCCATTATGTTGCCGTTGTCGAGCATGCGTGAACTGATGTCGGAGTACACAATTGTACCGTCTTTTTTCCGGATTATTCTTCCCGACTGCACCGTTATACCCTGCTTCAGTTCTTCAATTCTGAGCGGTCTTTCCCTGAGTTCTTCGCTGTCGATCAGACCTGCGGCATTCATATGAACCAGTTCATCTTTGGAATAACCCGTCATTTCACAGGCAACATGGTTCACCTCGAGTATGTTCCATCTGCTGTCTCCGATAATGATTCCTTCAGAAGCATTTTCGAGGAGGGTTCTGTAGCGTTCTTCGCTTTTTATCACAGAATCGGTCGCTTTGCGGATTTTCTGCAGGCTGGAGTTTATCAGATAATAAAGGAATAAGGCAGTAACAAAAATAAAGAGCCACCCTTTGTATGTCTGCACATCAGTAATGAGCATTGGGTCCCTTATATAGTACTCGACAAGTTGGTCGGAATAGTAGATCCACAGAGCGCTGACTGCCAGAAATATAGAGGAGATTACCAGAGGGGTAAACCTGAACAGGTTCTTGATTTTTACAGATGGCTTCATACTGAATCATCCCAAATTATCCCCAATAATACAAAAAAACAATTTAAACATAAATTGCCCGGGCGTACTATTTTTTCCTGCTTATCGTGGCACACAAAGCCCGCAGGTTTTTCTTATTGAAATTACGCATGGTTTTCAATATTATAAGAAATAATTTAAAATTATTATGCGAAATAATATTGAGGCGAAAATGTTTGATACAAATTACAAGTTTACGTGCGTCGAAAGGTTTCTGCGTTATGTGGAGTTTGATACGCAGTCGGACGAGGAATCTGCCAGTTTTCCCAGTTCTGAAAAACAGCTGGAGCTTTCGCGCGAACTGGTTGTCGAATTGAAATCCATAGGCCTCAGTGATGCGCACATGGATGAATATGGGTATGTAATAGCCACACTGCCTTCGAATACGGACAAGAAGGTTCCCGTTATCGGGTTTATTTCACACGTCGATACCTCACCTGCTGTAACCGGTGCAAACGTCAAACCTGTTATACACCGAAATTACCAGGGAGGTGACATAGTTCTGCCGGGTGACAAATCACAGATAATAGAAGTTGAGAAGAACCCGGATCTGAAAAAGATGACCGGATTTGATATCATTACCACCGATGGTACTACATTGCTGGGCGCTGACAATAAAGCGGGTGTGGCTGAAATTGTCGATGCCATGCACTACCTGATCACTCATCCCGAAGTCAAGCATGGTACAATAAAGGTTTGCTTTACACCGGATGAAGAAGTAGGCAGAGGTACGGAAAAGTTTGATGTGAAAAAGTTTGGGGCTGAATATGCATATACAGTGGATGGATCTTCCAGAGGCGAAGTCGAATGCGAAACGTTCAGCGCAGACGGTGTGGTGGTGAAATTCTTCGGAAAGAATATCCATCCCGGATATGCCAAAGGAAAGATGGTCAATTCACTGAAGGTCGCTTCAAGATTTCTCGACAGCCTGCCCAAAGAAGGATTGTCACCCGAGACTACGGAAAAACGCGAAGGATTTGTACACCCGACAGCTTTTAACGGTAATGAGGAGCTGACTACGGTGAAGTTTATCATAAGGGATTTTATTACCGATAAGTTAAAAGAATACGAAGAACTGCTCAGGGAACTGGCAGAGAAAGCAGTTGCAGCTTTCCCCGGCTCCAGAATGGAATTTCAGGTGATAGAACAGTACAGGAACATGAAGTACGTGCTGGATGAATTCCCGCAGGTGGCCGATAATGCTATTGAATCGCTCAACAGGCTGGGTATTGAACCCATACTCTCTCCTATAAGAGGCGGTACGGATGGTTCGAGGCTTTCATATATGGGATTGCCTACTCCGAATATTTTTGCCGGTGAACACAGTTTCCACTCACAACTCGAATGGGTAGCTGTACAGGATATGGAAATGTCTGTAAGAAATATTGTTACTATATCACAGGTCTGGGAAGAAAGGGCCTGACGCTGCTTTCTTATGAGACTGTGTCGGAAATTATTTTGTATTGTATAAAAATTAACCGGTTGACATGAATTCTTCTCCTCTGAAACGGGCTGCCAATGTGGCTCTGGGTGCAAATGTTATTTTGTTTGTACTGAAAATAACGGTTGGACTGATATCCAATTCTATAGCGATAATCTCGGAAGCGGTCAATTCGCTTACCGATATTATTTCCTCTCTTGCTATAATGTACGGCGTCAGGGTATCGAGTCTGAAGCCGGATGAAAAACATCAGTTCGGACATACCGCCGCCCAGCCGCTCGCAGCCTTCATAGTGGCAGTGTTTGCCGGTGTTCTGGGACTCAATATTGTGCAGGAGTCGATAAGAAGGATTATTACTCCTGCAGTAGTAAAAGTCGATATCTGGGTATATGGTGTGCTTGGTGTCACTATTCTTACAAAAATACTGATGAACCGTTATCAGGTATTTACAGCCCGCAAATATAACAGTCCCGCAATACGTGCTCAGTCTTTGGACAGTATTAACGATGTGCTTGCCTCATCTCTGGCATTAGTGGGTATACTGGGTGTGCAGGCGGGCTATCCCAGAATAGACGGTATTGCAGGTTTGTTTGTTGCCTTTTTTATTTTCCGCTCGGGTTATGAAATTGCACGCGAGAATCTGGATTACCTCATGGGGCGTGCTGCTGATGAAGCACTTATCATTGAAATAGCAAACCGGGCACTCAAGATTGAGGGAGTCGAAGGGCTCAATGAACTTAGGTCGCATTATGTGGGGGACAAGTTCCACATTGAGATTCATATTGAAGTAGACCGGATTTGCACCACGCAGCAGTCGCACGATATAGGCAAGAAAGTACAGTATGCGATCGAGGATATGCCCGAAATACAGAAAGTATTTGTGCACATAGACCCGGTTTAATAATTATGAATTATGAATTCTAAATTATAATACCATCCTGTCCGGGATGGATTCAATTCAAAATTAAAAATTGATAATTCATAATTTATTTCATGAGTGATTCGAAATACTTGCGGATAAGATTTTCATAATCTCTGGAGAATCCCTCCTGTACCGCTCTTGATAGCTCATCTTTCAGCTGGTCACGGCCTTTGGGTGAGCGCAGGTTGAGTTCAGCCGGTGAGGTGCCGCGTACTGCGGTCTTGCCCGATTCAGACTGTCTCTGCTGTTCGAAGTCCCTGTCGTTTACCGAACGTTGTGCGTCCAGCATGCGTGAGAGTATCTTTTCCTGTTTCTGCACCAGATTGTCCCCAAAGTGTTCGGAGCGCATTTCGCTGACGGCTTCTTCCATTTCCTTGGCTATCTGATCCAGGTTGGCCGGGAGTTTTTTAGAATTCCCGCTTCTCTGGCTTTCCCTGTTCAGCTGTTCGAGCGACTTTCTTATAAGGTCCTGCTGCTGGGCAAGGCGCTGCATCTGTGCCATCTGCTGCTGAGTAAGCTGACCCTGGCGCATGGACTGTGTCATATTGTTCAGGTTCATCTGCTGCTGTGAAAGCTGGCCGAGCTGCTGCATAAGTGACATCATGCCGCCGCTGCCGCCTCCGTTCATCATACTCTCCATGGAATTTTTCATCATTGCAGCTGCTTCATTCAGCGAGCTCATCGCCTTAGTCTGATTCTGTCGCGCCATGCCGCCGTTGCGTTCCTGGAGTGCAGATGTTGCATTGCGCATACTGTTGCGTGCGTCGCCGAGTGATTTTGCCATTTCAGGAGTAACCGAAAAACTCTTCTGCGAAAGCTGGTTAAGCTGTCCGAACATTTTGTCCATATTGCCCATCAGTCCGTTCTGCCGTTTTGCGTTATTGCTGTAGGCAGTTGAATTCTGTTCCAGCTCCTGTGATTGATTCTTCAGTTCTTCCTGTTCCTTAGAAAGCGACAGCAGGTTGTCCATTATGCGTCTCATTTCGTTGAATGCCTGGCGCTGGTTTTTCTGCTGCATCTGTTTCTGCATGCCCGACATGCTGTTCTGCATCTGCTGCATGTTCTGCTGCATCTGGTTCTCGGAGTTTTCAGCCTGTTGTTTCTGTCCGTTCTCAATCTGTTCACCGGCCTTCTGCGAAAGCTGCTGATTTTTCTGTTCGGCAAACTGCTGCTGCATCCTGTTCATCTGGTCGTGCGGCATATCCTTTATCTGATCCATTTTCTGGTCCAGATCTTTCAT
>JBLMZS010000018.1:0-23537 GCA_050258935.1 Bacteroidota bacterium | reverse complement strand
ATGCCATTGAACCCGGGGGAGAGCACAGCGTTAACATTACTGCCGACAATCTTTCGAGCGGAATTTATCTCATCCACATCCAGTCTCCTTACCAGAGCCTGGTCCGCAAAGCTGTCGTATTGAAATAAAAAATTTCCGCTGAGACAGGGTACGCTCTGCCTCAGCGATGAATAACACCTATTAAACAGATCCTTCAACCCGGTAAAATTAGTTTCGAAACATTTGCATAATCCGGTAACGCAAAAAACAAACTCATCCCAGATTATAAAATTATTTTACAGGCAGAAGTATTTGTGTCTGCAGCTTTTCCTGGGGTGTGTCGGCAGGACTGTTGAAATAAAATTCGTAATACGGCGGATGCATTTCATACCCGTTCCCCTTTATCCATTTATCCAGTCCTTCGTATACGGGTCCCATTTCACTGTACGGACCGGTATAAAGATACGAGGCATATTTTCCGGCAGCCATCACACCGGGCCTGATATCTCCTGCTTCTGCAACTGCAGGCGTACCGGGGACCTCAGGAACAGGGAATCCCATCTCGATATCCAAATCCTGCATATCCAGATTGAAATAAGCCGTGTACGGTGCGCCTGCCGGCTCTATACCGCTTTTCTGAAGATGCATCATTATGCGCTGGTATGATTCCCCGATCACTTTAGGAAGATTTTCAAGTGTTGTTCTTGTCCTTATTGCTACAACCGGTTTTTCTGACATTTCCCTGAGTTCACCATTGATAGACATTTTGCTCTCTCCTTATTGTTTATTGTAATATTCCGTTTCCTTGTGCAAAATAATATGACAACCATGACAGCAGTATGTCAGATATGAGCCGTATATCATAGAATTTTATCGGTTAATAGCATAAATTGTATTTATGATTTTCAGACAGGAGAAATAAATGAATCCTATAGTAATTTCGTCGTGTATCGCCACAGACAAAATTGACGAAAGCCGCGAGTTTTATGTCAGATACTTTGATGCACATATTTCCTTTGACTGCGGCTGGTACCTGATACTTGAGTTCGGCTCAAAAACCTCGCAGCTGAGTTTCATAGACAGCAGGAAACTGCCCTCCGGGAAGTGCAATCCGGAAGGACTTACATATAATTTTCTCGTAGAGGATGTGGATGCAGAATACAGAAAACTCACTCAAGCAGGCCTGATCCCCTCCGAACCCATAGAAGACCACCCATGGGGCGACCGGTCTTTTGCAGTGAAGGATCCGAATGGTATTACACTTGGCATATATTCTGACCGCGAGCCGTCAGAGGAATTCAGACAGTATTTCAGATGATAGACATAAATGCCCGGCATTTTTTTATCGGCCGGCGCTTCATTAACCCGTGTGCTTGATTAACTTTCAGAGTTTAGGTATTTTTGTAGCCTATTATGGAAAAACTTGTATTAAAAAACCTTACTAAATTTTTTGACGGCTTCAGGGCTGTCGATAACGTTTCACTCGAGATCAAGCCGGGCGAACTGTACTCATTTCTGGGACCCAGCGGATGCGGAAAAACCACGCTGCTCAGGATGATCGCCGGTTTCGAAATACCATCTCAGGGTTCGGTATTCCTGGGCGATAAGGATATCACGTCCATTCCGGCATACAAAAGGGAAGTGAATACGATATTTCAGAACTACTCTCTCTTCCCCCACATGACCGTCTTCGAAAACGTAGCTTTCGGACTGCGTATGAAGAAAGTACCGAAGGATCAGATAAAGGACCAGGTTTTTGAGATGCTGAAGCTCGTTAAGATGGAGAGCGAGGCAAATAAGTTTTCCACACAGATCAGCGGCGGACAGAAACAGCGCGTTGCAATCGCCAGGGCACTTATAAACAAACCCAAACTGCTGCTGCTCGATGAGCCGCTTGCAGCGCTCGATCTGAAACTGCGCCAGCATATGCTCATCGAACTCGAGAATATACACGACATGGTGGGCATTACATTTATTTATGTAACGCACGACCAGGGTGAAGCAATCAGCATATCCGACCGCCTTGCCATCATGAACGAAGGCGAGATAATTCAGGAGGGGCCGCCCGACCAGATATACGAAAGCCCCAACAGCCTCTTTTCTGCTACATTCATCGGTGATACAAACCTGCTGAAGGGCGAGGTAAAGGAAATATTCGACGACTATGTAACCCTCAGGTGTGACGCAGGCGACGGTACATTCTATGAAATTGACAGTACATTCAAAAGCCGTCCGGAAATAGGACAGAAACTGACGCTCTCGCTGAGACCCGAGAAAATTGCAATATCACGCCTGGAACCGGAAATTCAGGATGACTTTAATGTGCTTTCAGGTACTATAGAAGATATTCTTTATTTCGGTACACACACTCAGTATATGGTACGCTTCGGAAATACCAAGATCAGAATATTTGACCAGCACAAACGCGTATACGTGGATGATAAGGGTCTCGACTGGGAAGAGAAAGTGTATTTCTTCTGGCACGATACCGACACACACCTGATAGAAGAAACTTGAGTAATTATGAATTTTGTCCCGCCTTTGGCGGGATCCCGCCGGAGGCGGGAAAGTTTTAATTTAAAAAATATAAAAACACAATATGAATATATCGGCCCTCGAAAGATCATCTGATAAAAGAAAGAACCGGCTCAGCTGGATACTCTCGTTTCCCGCATTGTTCTGGCTCGTATTGTTCTTTCTTGTGCCGTACCTGATAGTAGTAATATACAGTTTCCTTACTCCTACAATCTACGATATTAAGTTTGAGTTTTCGGCTGCTTCATACTCCGCGCTGCTGGAGCCCATATACCTCCGGCCGTTTATACTATCATTCAACCTGGCAATAATCACCACTCTTCTCTGTCTGCTGCTCGGGTATCCGGTGGCATATTTCATTGCCCGGTCGTCTGCAAAAATGAAAAACTTCCTGCTGCTGCTGATCATTATCCCGTTCTGGACGAATTTTATTATCAGGATATTTTCCTGGCGGATATTTCTCTCTGCGAACGGAGTACTGAATAATGTACTGATGGATCTCGGAATGACAGATATGCCGCTGCGTCTGCTGCGCACGGATTTTGCTGTAATACTTGTAATGGTATATGTGTATCTGCCGTATATGATACTGCCATTGTATGCCAGCATAGAGAAAATAGACTTTACACTGATACAGGCTGCAATGGACCTGGGCGCCAACAAGATCAAATCATTCCTGCTCGTTACACTGCCGCTGTCCAAAACCGGTATATTTGCCGGGGCGATACTGGTGTTCATACCTGCACTCGGGGCTTATATAATTCCTCAGCTGGTGGGCAATCAGGATGCGCTGTACATAGGACAGGTGATAGCGTATAAGATAAAGGATGTGCCGCGCAACTGGCCGCTGGCCTCAGCGCTTTCACTCGTACTGCTGCTGCTCGTAACAGTATTCCTGCTTGTATTTTACTTTTTCTATAAGCGTGTTACCAAACGCGAAGTTTTTGACTGAATATAAAGAAATTAAAGAATGAAATATTTTTCAAACCCGGATAACATTTCGAAAATTTCCAAGCTGACAGTGTTCACGCTTGTAATGGCATTTTTGTACATACCTCTGATAATACTGATCGTATACAGCTTCAATGATTCGAAGATAGTTGCCGGCTGGAAAGGATTTACCTTCAAGTACTACGCTGAACTATTTGATTCGCCGGATATACTTAGTGCTTTCTGGAATACCATGCTCATTGGAATTCTGTCGACTCTCATCTCTACTCTGCTGGGAGTAATTACTGCAATTGCCCTGGAGAACAAGAAATTTACGGGCAAAAAGTTCCTGTCGGGACTCGTTTTTCTGCCCCTGATAATGCCTGATATTCTCATGGGTGTATCTCTGGCGCTGCTGTATAACTTCCTGAAATCGCAGACCGGAATGATGACCGTGCTGATTGCGCACGTGACATTCTGTATATCCTATACCGTAGTAGTTGTGCAGAGCCGTCTGGACGGATTCGACTATACGCTCGAGGAAGCTGCAATGGATCTGGGTGCAAACCGCTGGCAGATATTTTTCAAGGTCAAACTGCCGCTGATAATGCCGGGCATTATTGCAGCCGCGCTGCTGGCATTCACACTTTCGATCGATGATTTCATCATCACATTCTTTACCACCGGCAGGGGATTCAATACACTGCCTATATATGTGGAAGGGGCAATCAGAAGAGGAACAATTACTACAATAAACGCCCTGTCAACACTGATGATCGGGTTTACTTTCCTCTTTGCATCACTCACAAAAAAATTCCGCAGGCTGATACTCTTCAGCTAACTGATACCTGTCCGCGACTGATGACAGCGCAGACAGATATCGGAATTTTTCATCGTTTACAATGCATCCTTTACCTTAATAGTAAACTCTGAATTGTCTGTTTCCTCGAACGACCAGAAACAGGATACCAGATTTCTGAGGAATACCAGGTCGTGGCTGACAAGAAGCATTGCACATCCGCATTCAGCAAGTGCATCCTCGAGGCATTCTACAGAAGGGAGGTCCATGTGATTAGTCGGTTCATCCATAATTATTATTCCGGGTGCTGACAATAGGCCTTCGGCAAGTTTCAGCTTTCTTACTTCTCCCGGCGAGGGCTCCAGAGTATCGAACAGGTGAGTCGGATCTGATCCGAGTCTGCTGACTATAGTCATTATGCGTCCTTTGTCGGCACTGTTCCTGGCATGGATTTTCTCCAGCATCAGTCTGGATTCTTCGAGAGATATTTCCTGGGGTATATAAAGCAATCCTTCAGCAGGCATTTTCATAGCGGCCGCCAGCATTTTCAGAAATGTGCTTTTTCCCGATCCGTTTTTCCCGGCAATACCGATCTTCTGGCCGGGTTCAATCCTCAGATCAGGTATGATCAGCCTGGCACTGCCGGTATTTAGTTCACCCCTGTCAATATTTACCGGGAAGTATCTCCTGTACACGCCGTTTTCCACGACAATTCCCATCTGTCTGCTGCGTGTAAAGCTGACGGAGTTCTGGAGTCCTTCAACCCGCTCGAGCTGTTTCCTGATGCGTGCATACTGCCTGCCGTCGAGAGCATCCTTTCCGGTAAGCCTTGCACCGTCTATTTTTGCTTTGGCGTCGTGATCTTTTGGACTTATATTTCTTTTGGACCGGTTCCGGTCTGCCATATCTGCCTTCACTTTTTGTACAGCTGCTTTCTTCTTCAGTTTCCCGGCTTCCTTTCCTGCCTGCTCAAACAAGCGTATGTTGTTTTCATTTTCGCGCTGCTTTTCAAGATATGCCACGCTGTATGCGCACTTCCTGAGCTCGGCAGACCCATCACCGATAAAAACTGTATGACTGCATAGTGAATCCAGCAACTCACGGTCGTGACTTACGAGAAGCCCTATTCCATTGTACATTTTCAATGCATCCAGTAGTATTATCCTGGATTCATGATCGAGGTGATTGGAAGGCTCATCAACGGCAAGTATTATCGGGTTATACAGAAGGGCCGATGCTATCTGGCAGCGTTTGCGTTCGCCGTGGCTGAGTGTATTCCACCTGTAGAGCCATTCATCACGTATGCCGAGAGAATCCCTGATTGTGAGTGCTTCCTTTGTATACTGATAAATAAGGTCCGGAAATTCTTCCGGCATTTCGTCAGTGCGCTGTTCGCAGTACAATGAAGAAGGTACTTTTGAAATGCTTCCCGAAAGCGGCTGAAGTATTCCGCTGAGTAGTTTTAAGAGTGTGGTTTTTCCGCTGCCGTTAGGACCTGCTATTCCGGTCCAGCCTTTGTGCAGATTTAATGATATTGAATCAAATAAAAGTTCAGGGGAATTTCCGTACTTAAAAGATATATTGCTGACTATTAAATATTCTCCCATATTTTGCTCCGTGTTGAGTTGCTGTTGCATTGTTTAAGATAACGGGGTAAATATTTGACAGTTTCATTTTATCATCTCCTGTATAATAATGTAAAAAAAAGCATCCTGACCCGCGCTGCGCCAGGTCAGGATAGCTGTATATTAAAATTCAGAATTCAAAATTGAATCCAGGTTCCTCAGTTATTGTGGATTTCTTCCCAGAGCTTGTCTACAAGGGCTACTTTGTCGCCAAGGTTTTTGTTGACCTCGCACTTGTTCAGGTATTCCTTTGAAGGATAGATGATCTGGTTGGACTTATCCTTCTCATTGAGCAGTTTGTATGCTGCTGAATTGGGTGTTGCATACTGCACGAACTCGGCATTCTCCTTTGCATTCTGCGCATCGAGGAAAAAGTCGATGAATTTATACGCCAGATCTTTATGCTCGGAATTCTTCAATATAACATAATTATCTATCCAAAGTTCCACGCCTTCCTTAGGCAGCATAAATCCTATCTCCGGGTTCTGAGCCATTATCTGGAGTGCATCACCGCTGTATGCCTGAGCAATCCATGTCGTACCGTCCTGTATTTCATTTTTATAAGAGTCGGAATCGTACTGAGAAACATTTTTATCCCATTCGAGAAGTACCTTGCGGGCTGCCGCGAGTCCCTGAGGTGAAACGTCATTATAAGAATAGCCCGCGCATATAAGTGCCGAACCTATAACCGAACGGGAATCGTCGAGCATTGTAACGACGCCTTTTTTATAGAAGGACTTGTCTGCGAGTATATTCCACGAAGCATTGTCAATCATGGACGCGGGTATTCTGGTTTTATTGTATATAATTCCGGTTGTGCCCCAGAAGTACGGCACCGCGTATTCATTTCCCGGGTCATATGTAGCAGCCTTGGCAAGAATTTCCGGGTCAAGGTTGCCATAGTTTTTCAGGCGTGATTTATCAATTTTTTCCAATAATCCCTTATTCTTCAGTATTACCATATAATCGGCACAAGGGAAAACTATATCATAGGAAGCCTGCGTATGCATTACCTTAGTAAGCATATTGGCATCAGAGTTATAGGTATCGTATACAACTTTGCAATCGTACTTCTCTTCGAATTTTTCAATAAGGTCCTTAGAAACATAATCTGTCCAGTTGAAAACATAGAGCACTTTTTTATCTGATTTCTGACAAGATAAGAACAAAAACGGCAGTAATATTGCCACTAACAAATACTGTTTTTTCAATTCACAAGTCCATTTTTAAATTGTTATAAAGTTAGAATTATGGGACAAAACTAATTAAATAATCGAAGAAACACAATAACGGCAAAGCCTGTAGTGTACAGGGGAGTCTATAATGATATTGCATTTTGACACACAATTTTTATTTTTTATAAGGAAGCATATTAAAGATACATTATAGTGATTTATTATTAAGGAGGTATTACATGAAAGCTGTAAACGGGTTTTTGGTGGGTGCTGCAATAGGAGGTGCAATTGCTATGCTGTTTGCTCCTATGAACGGGAAAAAACTTAGAAAGCAAATTTCAAAAAAAACCGATGATATAATTGATGAGGTAAAGGATTACGTAGAAACGGCCGAGGATTATATTAAAGACAGCTCCAAAAAAGCAGAGTCCCTCCTGAACGAAGCACGAAAAATTATATCGAGCTACTAATAAGTTCTGAGTTCTGAATTATGAGTTCTGAGTTAACTCAAAACTCAGAACTCAGAACTATCTTTCCAGCCAGTCAAGCAATCCGGAAATAAACGTCAGGGGATGGGGCGGACAGCCCGGAATATACAGGTCTATCTTGTGATCGTTCAGAAAACTTCTGTTAAGTGACGGAGATCCTTCAAAAATTCCGCCGCTTATCGCACAGCTTCCCGACAGTATTACTATCTTAGGTTCCGGAACAGCTTCGTATGCTTCCAGCAGAGGCTGCGCCATTTCATTGGAGATGGGTCCTGTAATCACGATGCCGTCTGCATGCCTTGGAGAAGCCACGAAATCAATACCGTAACGGCCCATGTCAAAATTGACGTTGCCGAGTGCGTTCAGTTCGAGTTCACATCCGTTGCATCCCGCAGCGGAAACCGATCTGAGCTTGAGCGAATGTCCGAAATATTTTTTTATCATTTTAGAAGCCGCTTCGGGGCGGATTTCCTTTATTCCGGTTTTCACCACCAGTTTTTCGCGCGATGATGAAGCCAGACGGAAATCACTTGTAAACTTTATTGCACCCTGAGGACAGGCAGATTCGCATGCCGGACAGAATGTGCACCTGCCCAGATCAATACTCAGCGGATTCAGTTCAATTGCATTCGACGGACACGCATCTGCACATTCTGAACATCCTTCCTGACATTTGCTTTCATCCAGCTCGGGCCGTCCCCTGAAAAGCTCCGGAGTCCTTGCCTCGCGTATATTTTTGATGGCAGGTTCACCCTGCAGCACTCTCAATTTTATTCCTTTATACATATAATTTCTCTTTACATTCAAGAATAATACTACAGATCGTGACCGGCATACGATAAGTCAAAACTTTTGTTGCACAGAGGGAAGTCCGAGACCCCTTCGTTTCTTACAGCAAGCCCAAGTCCGTACCAGTTATTAAACGACGGGTCCTTGATTTTATAATATTTAACATCACCGTCTTCGCCGGTAAATACTGTATGCACTATTTCACCGCGCCAGCCTTCGGTAATTGATATGACACCGCTGTCTTTTGCCAGTTCCTGAACCGGCGTCTGTATCTGGCCCTGCGGTATGTCACTGAGGCGTTCACATATATAGTTCAGTGATTCCTCGATCTCAAGAGCCCGTATTCTTGCGCGGGCATATACATCGCCGGTCTCCAGCCTGAAGGTGGCAATGGTATTATATCTGTAAGCGCCGTAAGGAAACTGTGTGCGCGAATCCGTTTCAACACCTGAAGCCTTTGCACAGGGTCCGGTAAGTCCTATTGCTTCTGCATCTTGCCGTGAGACAATTCCGGTTTCTTCGAGTCTGGATAACACGGAGGGGGAATCGAACATAAATCCGTTTATGTGCTGTAAATCCCGTCTCACCTGCTCCAGATTTGCAGTAATAAGCTCTGTCTTTCTATCATCCAGATCGAATCTGACACCGCCCGGAATCAGCAGTCCGCGCCCGAACCTTGATCCGCATATAGCTGCAAGTGAATTTATTACCAGTGTTCTGAGTCTGCCATATGAAGAAGCCCCGATCGCAAATCCCACATCGTTTGCAATGCCGTTCAGCCCGGTAAGATGCATCGCAATTCTTTCGAGCTCCTCGGCGATGCTTCGTATTACCGAAGCTCTCAGCGAGACTGCAGTCTTCGACAGTGCTTCCATTGCAAGACAGTATGCCGAGCAGTGGCCTATGACTGTATCACCGGCAATTGATTCGGACAGCATCAGCCTTTTGCCCGCTCCAGCCGAAAGCATCAGTTTTTCTATTCCCCGCCTCTGATAACCCAGCGATATCTCCAGATGATACACCTTCTCACCATTGCACTGGAACCTGAAATGCCCCGGCTCGATCACACCTGCGTGTATTGGACCTACGGCTACTTCATGGACCTCTTCACCGTGCATTTTGTAAAATTCATACCTGCTGCCATCGGGCATAGTATCCTGATTCCTTACAGGCCGCAGCCACGGATGCCCTTCCGGGATTATTCCGGAATTTTCGGCAAGTTCACATTCAAGATAATTGGTGTGAGGAAATTCCCCAGCAAAGCTCATGAACTTCTTATCAGGAAACGAAGTGCTCAGCAGCTGCAGCTGTGCGTTCTGGTTATCTGCACATACAGCAAAAACCCTGGAGCCGGTATGGAACAGATTTATAAGTCTGTGCCCGCTGTTAAAAAGATCTATACACTCCCTGCGGAACTGTTCTGCATCCACCAGCGGAATGTCATTCAATTCAAAGGGTATATGGTTCTGCACTGTTAGAGTTTTCATAATTCAAAATTCATAATTCAAAATTCATAATTACTTATAATCAAGCATCACGGCAATCTCTCTGACCGTATTGTACAATTCCTGGGGCATGAACAATCCCAGCGCGGCCAGTACACACAGCAATATTGCAGCTGAATAATGCGACAGTCCGGCTTTTTCCCCACGCTCCGGTTGTTCATCTTCTGCGGCCGGATTGAACAGCATGCGGAATACCAGTCTGCTCAGACCGATAAAAACAAACAGAAGCATGACAAGCAGTAATATCAGCAGCGCAGTATGTCCTTTCTCGAACAATCCCTGGAAGATCATCAGTTCACTGAAGAATATTCCGAACGGGGGCATGGCCGCTACTGCCAGGAACGACATGAAAAACAGCATCCCTGTCCACGGAAGCTTTTTTTTCATACCCGATATATCCGCAATTTCCCTCGAGTGATAGTGGGTATGCACGTTGCCCGCCATGAAGAACAGTGATGTCTTTGCGAGCGAGTTGTACAGCAGCTGCAGGAATGCGCCGAACAGTGCAGCGCCGCCGGATGCAATTCCTATTACTATAAGACCGTAGTGTTCAACGCTGGAGTACGCGATCATGCGCTTGTAGTTGCCAGTTTTAAAAAGATAAAAGAATGCTACAAACAGAGAGAGTACTCCGCCTGCAATCATTACTGTCCTGGCAAATCCGGATATCTGCGTAGGCGCAACTATCTGCAGTATCCTGATGATACCCATCAGCGCCGTTGCATTGAGTGTTGCTGACATAAGGGCAGCAACGGGACTCGGAGAATTGCTCACCGCGTCTACTTCGCCCGGGTGCATGGGTGCGATGCCTGCCTTGGTACACAAGCCGACAAAAATAAAAATAAAACCTGCTTTCAGCCATATGGGATTCAGCTTAGCAGCCTCTCTGATCAGATCAGCAAAAAACAGCGTGTTCTGCACTCCGGAAACTCCCCTGGAGGATAAAGCAAGAAACAGGATCCCCATAAAAGCAAAGGCAATACCTACTGATACCACAAACAGATACTTCCACATTGCCTCGAGAGACTGGCGGCTGCGGTAATAGTAGATCAGCGGTGCTGTACATAGTGTCGTGGCTTCAAGTGCAACCCAGTATATTCCCCAGTGATTGCTCAGCAGTGCGAGCGAATTCGCAGCGAGGTAAAGATTCAGCAGTCCGTAAAACAGTTTCTTCGATTCATCCGTATCAAACGGCATACTGCGGTTCAGGTATCCGTATGAATTCAGCGTTACCCAGAAATAAGCATTGGACAGTATCAGCAGAAAAAACCTGGACAGCGGATCAAAACTGATATAGTAGAGATCACCGGGAATGATGACGCGCGAAAATATCAGATAGCTGACCACAAGGTGCAATGACGATACCGCAAGGGATACGGAATACTTCAGCTTCAGATTAGCCTTCATCAGCATCAGAATACCCGCCGCAAAAGGCAGAACCAGCAGAAAACAAATTATCGGAATAATATTCATATATGTATTAACTATACTAATAAGTTGAACTCAGTTTGTTAATGGCAATTCCCATCAGAAATACAGCCACAAAAATATCCAGAAGAATTCCTATCTCTATCAGAAAAGGCATCTCGCCTGCAATGGATGTGCCCAGAAGAAACACACCGTTTTCCATGACCAGAAAACCAATTACATGCACTATCAGCTTTCTGCGGAAAATGATTATATAAAGACCCGTTATAATTGCGGAAAATGCCGCTGCAACCGGAATAGTATCTATGTGCGTATAGACCGACATGTGACTTACAGCAACAAAGCAGACCAGCATGGAGAATATGCACAGCAGGAGAAAGTTGAACTGCTGTATATTCGATTCAATCGTTCGCTTGACCTCAAGTTCTATAATAATCTTCTTTCTTATGAATACAGGTATCAAAATCGCCTTTACAACCAGTATGGTAACCGGCAGAATTACAGCAAAGATGCTGACGTTCTCCAGCAGGGGAAGCATAAGTATAAGAAACAGCAGTACCCCCTGCGCAATAAAAGCATTCAGGTACCCCATTACGCGGTTTGTCGTTGCGAGGTACAGAAGAGTCAGACAGAACAATATATTAAGTACGTTTTCCATTTATGGACCGATTATTTTATAAAGAATAAATAAACCAGCAGATTCAGTATGCCGATGGAGGCCGCAAACAGCAGATACTGCGGAATGACCTTCATCCTGAAACGGGCCATCATTGTTTCAATCCATACTATTGCAAGCAGCACCAGCAGCATGGCAATTGTATATATCGCAAGGCCGGCCGGAAGATTCTGTCCGGTAAAGGGATTAAAAAGGTTGGCAATAAACGCCGCATAAATTATCATCTTCAGGTGCACAGAATACTGATACAGAAAAAGATCTATGCCCGAATTATCCAGTATCATCACTTCGTGTATCATGGTCAGTTCAAGGTGCGTATTCGGATCGTCAACCGGCATGCGCGACGTCTCTGTAATCATAAGAAAGAACACTGACAGAGTTGAAATGATGATGAATACAAGAAATGAAGGATCGTTCAGTGATATCGATCTGAAAATTTCATACATCGATGTTCTGCCGAATATGAATGCCAGACTGCCAAGGGCAAAAAAGTAGATCGGTTCGGCAAAAACAGCAAACGTGGATTCCCGCGCGGCGCCCATGCCTTCAAACGAACTACCTATATCCATCGCACCGAGTATCTGGAAAAACCTGCCGAGTCCCAGCAGATAGGCAAACAGAACCATGTCACCGTTGAAACTAATTACTGGTTTTATAAAACCGACGGGAATTATGAGTCCCGCAAACAATGTGGCGGTAAAACATATCACAGGAGCAACGCGGCTGATCAGCGACGAAGGTGCTGCATATATGGTTTCCTTCCGCATGAGTTTGCGGAGATCATAATAAACCTGAAATACAGACGGGCCAAGCCGCCCGGTCATGCGTGCTTTCAGTTTGTTTATGAGTCCCACAAATACCGGGGCCGATAATACAAACAGTATAAATACAATTATTGAACTGACTAATTCCATAGAAACAAAGTTTTGTTTTTAATTCTTGTGACCGCCAGTATGCGGCCGGTTACTTCCGATTTATCGCCACAAAAACCCGGCAATAGAATATATAACGAGTGCAATCAGTATATATGCGATATAACTTCTTACATTGCTTTCTCCGGGCAGGACGGCCAGACGGATTGATCTCAGAACAGACTGATAAACCGGCATCAGCAATTTCTTCTCGACCAAATCCTGTGCGTGCGAGCTGTAGTGAGATTCTCCGGGCAGCAGTGTTTCCGGATATTTCACATCCTTGTCTATCATAAGAATATTTGCCGGGATCGTGTTCAGTTCGTCGGCAAATGAAGATGCAGTGTACTGCATTCTGCTGTCCAGCCTCTGATAACCGCAGCCCCATGGTATTGAAGTTCTCTTTCCCGCCGATTTCTGTATGCTGTTCCTGATAAAAAACAACAGACCCATGGTTGCAATCAGTATAACAAATACCACCGACATGAAGCTAAAGTCGGGCATAAAAGATTCGTGCAGTATATTCTGTTCAGGCATCAGCCGCGTGGTTCTGAATATACCCGTTACAAGACGGATAAACGGAACGGGAAAGACTCCGATAACAACACATAGCGCCGCTGGCAGCAGCAGTGCGGTATATTCCGCGCGGGATATTTTTATTTCCGGGTAACTGCTTCTCTGCACGCCGAGGAATATTATGGAATTGACCTTTGCGAAACATGCTACTGCAAGACCTCCTATAAGTGCAAGACCGGCGACGCTGAGGAGCATAAATACTGGTGAATATCCCGAAGTGAAAAATCCGTAGTATATCAGGAATTCCGATATGAACCCGTTCAGCGGCGGAATACCCGCAATTGCCACAGATCCCAGAAGGAACAGTACGGCAAACACAGGTGCATAACGGATGAGTCCGCCCATTTTTTCAATATCGCGCGTATGCAGGTTCTGATAAATTATTCCGGAACCTATAAACAGCTGGCTTTTGAAGAGTGCATGATTCAGTGTGTGCAGCAGTGCACCCGAATATCCGAGTACTGCAGCAGCCTGATTGCCGTATGCTGCCCCGAGTGCACCGGCAGCAAGACCTATACCTATTATTCCTATATTCTCTATTGAGTGATATGCCAGCAGCGTCTTGATATCGTGCTGGGCAAGAGCATACCATACACCGATGACGGCACTTACAAAGCTGATCCCGAGCAATGTCCATCCTATCACAGGCTGAACCGGAGAAATAAACTCGAACGTGCGTATTATACCGTATATTCCCAGCTTGATAATTACACCGGAGAGAAAAGCGCTCAGATATGTGGGAGCCACCGGATGCGCCCGGGGAAGCCAGAAATGAAAAGGCATAAAACCCGCTTTCAGGCCGAACCCAATAAATCCCAGTGCGGCAAGAGAATAGTATATCAGCGGATCAGAACCGGAAATATGGTAGTCGGAAAAATTCCACGATCCGCTCACGGCATGCAGCAGCAGAAAGAAAAAATACAAGAACAGAGTAGCCATGTGGCTGGCTGCAAAATACATGAAGCTTCCTTTCTGAACGTCCTTCCTCTCGCTTTCAAACGTCATATTTGCATACGAAAGCAGCACCATCATTTCCCACAGCAGTAGGAACAGTATTGAATGATTTGCAAGAACCAGAAGCTGAAGAGAAACTATCAGAAGTATAAAACAGGAGACGTATGTTTTGGTTTTTCTGCCGTTATCTATATAATGTCTCTGATAACTCAGACTGTAGATTACTGAGGGTATGGCCGCGGCTTGTATGACAAATAGGAAGAACAGTGAAAGACCGTCAAACCTCAGCGATACTTCACCCCAGTAATGATGATAAAAAAGCGTCATGGTCGACCAGGCCGGGTAGAAAAAGAATAATATTACACCGGTAAGACTCATTACAAGTCCTGCCGCCGAACCCAGATGTGCGATCAGATTGAACCTTTTTTCATTTTTAAAAAAAGGAGCTGCCAGTCCGCTCAGTGCCTGCAGCAGTATACCATAAAATAGGATCTCTGTTGAATTCATAAATTAGCAGTTTATTAAACTTTTATATCTCTTTGCTTTTCGAGAGACTTAATGAGACTCAGAAGCTCTTCCGGCGGAAGCTGCTTTTTCAGTGCGGCACGGAACTCGTCCTTATAGAGCAGAAAACTTAAATGAGCCAGAAGGCACAGATGCTGTTTTACAGTCTGAGAGAGTAATAGTATGATTGCATATACCGGCTGGCCGTCTATTGAATTAAGATCCAGCGGTTCCTTCAGGAAATAGAAACTGATCAGCGGCTTTTCGCGCCCGATCAGTATGGGTATTCTCGGGTGGGGCAGTGATATCCCGTTGCCGATTGCAGTGGACATCATCTGCTCGCGGCTCAGAAGCAGTTCTTCAATTATATTCCTGTCGACATTTTCACTCAGCTCCAGCTGGCTTACCATGCGCGGGATATAATCTTCCCTGGTAAAGCTGCAGTTATAGTGAAAACTTTTATCATCCAGCAGTGGCGTAATGCTTTCGACCTGGAACTCCTGAAACTGCGCATTGGCAGACAGGTTGAGCGGCTTGTTGTTGATCAGCGCCCACTCAATCACTGCATGTTTGCTGAATCGGACCTTGTCCTGAATTACATGACAGGGCAGCGTCCCTTTTTTCCGTAATTTTTCTACTTCTTTTCTATCCAGCATCAACAGACCTGATACGTCGCTTATGCTTAAATCCATTTCTTACCTGATTCAGACTATGCTTAAAAAAAATTAAAACGGCGCTGTAAATTACGAATTTTTTTTCTGAATTGCACGGCAAAGTTCTTCAGATCTGGCTGAACCAATGAGAATTCTTTTGCCGTTCTTCAATACTATATCCACACCCATGTTGCCGCTTACTGTATATGCCATACCCCTTCCCCGAATTGAAAACCTGATTCCCCAGCCGCCATATTCCCTCAAGGGTTTGTATCTGACAGCTTTGCAGCTGAGTATTTCATCCAATTCTATGGAGCGGTTTACCAAGGGAAAGTAGCGGATATGCAGATTTTTATCAGATACTGTGACTGTGAGCTTTACCCTGAGCAGCAGATACAATATGATCAGAATTATAGCAGTAATAATGAGCACCATCCAGATCATATCACTGTCTGCAACGGGACTGCTGCCCGAGAGACGGCCGGTAAGAAATCTGGCGGCAGCAAACCACAGAAGAAAAACTGCCAGTATGGACATGACCGGTATGGCAGCGAACTTAACCCACGGCTGCCTCAGCCTTTGTTCCTCGGTGAAACTCAGTATTTCGTTCTTCATCGATTAACTGCCTGAAATTTATTTTAATCTAATAAATTCGCGGGAATAAATCATTTTATTCTTTTCAGTATTTTCGGGTCCTTAAGCTCCCTGATAGCATCCTTTGCAATCCACCGGCTTTTAGGCGAATTGTAGGCGGAAAGAATTTCCTCTGAGAGCTGCAGCACAAGTCCATTGAGTCTCATATTTCTCTTGCCGATCTGTCGCAGCGCCCAATTCACTGCTTTTCTTGCAAAGTTCCTTTCATCCGATGCCCCCTGCAGCAGGAAAGGAAAGAAGGAAATAAACAGTTCATCTTCAGCCTTTTTATTGTGCACTGCCATAGCTGCCATTATCACAAAACCCGCGCGTTTTACAAACTCCTCTTCCCGATAGCACCATTCTGTCGCTTTATCATAAGCATCGGCGGTTTTGTCGAACAGGTTCATGCAGCACTGATCGCACAGATCCCATGAGTTAAAATCCAGCACCCAGTCTTCCATCTGGCCGGCAGTAACTTTTGCCGGATCATCTATTAGGGCTGCAAGAATGCGCGCTTCATGTATTCCGCTTCTCCAGAGCTGAAGAGCCAGTTCGTGATCCCGCTTTATTTCCTTCGCCAGTTTTCTAATTACCGGCATGGGCACGCCCAGTGCAGTGTCCGTACTGATTCCAAATCGTGCCATGCCTGCAATGTTGACAGGATTGCGCATCTGTTCGAGTTTCATTACAATATTATCTATATTACATGACATTTTCTCTCCGGTAATAGTTGAATGTTTACAAAAATAATGCTTTATTTTTCTGCGTCAAGTTTTAATTGTTTATGGAGTCCTGATGAACTACAGAAAATTCGGAAATACAGATCTTAATGTAAGCGAAGTTGGTTTCGGTGCCTGGGGAATAGGCGGTCCGGCAATGGCCGGCGAGGTACCAATAGGATGGGGCAGTGTGGATGATTCTGTATCTGCGGCTGCACTGAAGAAATCCTTTGAGCTGGGAATTAATTTCTATGACACGGCGGACTTCTACGGACTCGGACATTCCGAAGAACTCATCGGCAGCACTTTCGGCGGCAGAAAAGACGTTATCATTGCCACCAAAGTAGGTCACCGCATTTCTCCCGAGAACAAAATTATGCTGGACTACTCTGCTGAATATATCATTCAGGCATGTGAGAGCAGCCTCAGACGTCTGCGCCGCGACACAATAGATTATTACCAGCTGCATTCAGCCCGAATGGAACACCTTAGACAGGGCGAGTGCGTTGAGGCTATGGAACGACTGAAAAAAGAAGGCAAGATACGCTACTGGGGACTTTCTCTCAATACTTTCTCTCCGGAACCCGAAAGCGAATTCCTTATCGGCAATAAACTGGCCGACGGATTTCAGCTGGTGCTGAATATAATGAATCAGAGAGCTCTCGGAGTGGTCAGAAAATCCGCGGAGGCCGGCTACGGAGTGATTGCCCGGATGCCGCTGCAGTTCGGACTTCTTACGGGAAAATTTTCAAGAGATACTACTTTTGAAAAAAATGACCACCGCAATTTCCGTCTTACACCGGATATTCTCTGCAGTTCACTTGACGTACTGGAAGAAGATGTGTGGCCGCTTGCAGAAAAATACAACATCGGGAAAACTTCTTTAAGCATGAGCTATATACTGTCGTACGCGCAGGTCTCTACGGTTATTCCGGGAATAAAGACACCAGCGCAGGCAGAAGCTAATACAATGAATATCATCAGTCTGGATAAAGAGGATATGAAAAAGCTGGAAAGTGTATATGATAAAAAATTCAGCAGTATCGTTTCTGATATGAAATAGTTCACGTACAAAAACATTTGACAGAGATAAAACAATATAAATATTAACTCTTTTTGAGTGGTTATAACAGATATATCTGCCACAATTATTGCTGCGGATACTGATATATCCATATGACTGAATATTAGAATAGAATACTTATACATTTTTCCGTACATTATCTGACATAAAAATTACGAATTTTTCAGGGCTGTATTTTTTTCAGTATTAATACCTATTTACTTTTTTTTCCATTAAAACAATATTTAGACAAATGGAAAAAAAAGAATAATGGGGGAGTAATGGAAAAACACTCGGTTCTGAAGGTTCTGCGCGAAACCATTAAGGAAGACTATATTCTCAGCGAGGATTATCAGGATAAGTATTACCTTTCCAGACAAATACTGGAAAAACTGCCTGATTATGCCGAAGAAGATATTTACAGAGCCATTGACCTGGCAAATGCCGCAGTAAAACATCCGAGGAGAAATGAAAAATTTCTGGAGGCGCTTGCTGAGAATTTTTAATGAACACAATATACCGGTTACCATGATACTAACTATTCCGGGGAACTAATACCGGGTTCTGTTTCCCGTTTATCTTTTATAACTTTGGCGTGGTATGCATTTATTATTCGCAGATATTATACTGGCAGATATAAAGAGTGAATTGCATGAGTACGGCAGGGCATTAAAGGATATCTCCAATCCGGTATATATATCCATATTTGCTGTCATTTCACTTTCTGTCCTGCTTTATCTTGTACTAAAATACTGGATACTGCCGCTGCAAAGAAAACACGCATACGAAAAACACGCCCTCGAGCTGAAGAATGCACGGCTTATGGCTTTGTTCGCCGACCTGGATCCGGATCCTATAATAAGAATAGACTCTAAAGGCAGAATAATATTCCTGAATCCTGCTGCAGCCTCTGAAGGATACGGGAAATATATCGGTGCTGAAATAAAGGATATCCTGCCTGCACTTGAAGTCAGATCTGAAGATTACATAGACAACAACCGGTCCACCGTCTCCTATATATCGCACTCAGGCAAACACTATGCCGTACAGATCAGCGGCATCAAATATCTGGGAATTGCCCAGATCTATCTGCACGATATTACAGAACTTAAAAATAACCAGCAGGCACTCGAACTTGCGCGCAATGAACTGCAGAGTTTCAATAAGCGCCTGCAGGAAAAAATAGAGGAAGAGAAACAGCACATCGCGCGCGAACTGCACGACGGAATAGGACAAAGCCTGGTGCTGGCAAAACTCGTACACCAGAAATTCGTTTCTCTAATTCCCGGAGCCGAAGGGCAGCCTGAACTCGGCGAGATCAACACAATTCTTGATAACACCATCAGGGAAGTAAAAGGAATAGCCTACTCTCTTAAACCCAGACTGCTCGAAGAAGTGGGACTTTTACCGGCAGTTTCGGATCTGGTTGAAATGATAAGAAAACAGAGCGGAATTCGCGGATGTATTGAAGCCGCAGGAATAAAAGACCGGTTCAGTCCCGAACTGGAGACCGCCGTTTTCCGTATCATACAGGAAGCGCTGAATAATATGGTCAAGTATGCACAGGCCTGCGAATTCTTTGTACGCATGTCAGCCGATAAGAACAGGCTTAAAGTCATCGTTTCAGACGACGGACGCGGTTTTGACCCCGAGGCTCCTGCATCGGCAAAAGGACTCGGCCTGAAGAATATGAAAGAAAGAACTTCGGCTTTCAACGGCACTTTCAGAATAACCTCTGTCCCGGGTGACGGGACAATTATCGTTGCAGAATTTCCGGTAAATCAGGAGCAGCAGAATAATGAGTAATGAAAAAACATTAAGAGTATTGTTTGCCGACGACCACAATCTGGTGAGAAACGGAATTATAAGTCTGCTGGATAATGTACATGACATTGAAATAGCAGGAGAAGCCGAGAACGGACAGACGCTGGTAGATCTGTACTTTAAGACGAAGCCAGATGTAGTGGTCAGCGATATCTCCATGCCCGGCATGTCAGGCCCCGAAGCAGTGAAAATAATACTCGAAAAAGATCCTGATGCAAAAATATTGTTCCTGTCGGTCTACGAAGGAGACGAATATGTATTCCAGGCACTGGACGCAGGTGCGCTGGGACTGGTAAACAAAAGCATACTGAAAGCCGAACTTGTAGAAGCTATTAAAACTATCAGCACCGGCGCAAAATATTTCGGCAACGGCTATACAGACGAACGGCTCGACGATATATATAAAAAGTACTCTCTTGCAAGACAGGAAGCTCTTTCAGACAAGATACAGCTCACTCAGCGGGAACTCGAAATACTGCAGCTTATTTGTGACGGATTCAGCAGTCAGGAAATTGCAGATAAACTGTTCCTGAGCAAAAAAACAGTGGATACACACCGCGGAAACCTCATAAAAAAATTCGGCGTCTCATCTTCAGCCCAGCTCGTCAAAATTGCATTTCAGCAGGGAATAATATAACTCCCGGCAGATTAAACGAATAAATGTTTCATTTTCCTTTTGCAGAGAAGGAAAAATTTTCGGAAATTGCGCTATCCAAAAACAAGCAATAATAACATGAAAAAAATAGTTCTGTTGTGCCTAACAGCTTTTATCTGCCTTGTATCCGGCACTGCAAAAGCACAGGATACTTACGGCAGGATTTTCAACAGAGCGCAGGCCGACTCTCTGTTCGGACCAATACTGGCTTTTTACACTTTTGACTCTGCAAAAGTTGACCGCTTTATGGAAAAAGCCGGTACGCATATCATGTTTAACCTGAAGAATGGAAAAATCGTCATCTTAAATAGCAGGCGCGGCATTATCTATTCGGACAGAAATGATACAGCGATCGATTCTTCAGAAGTGTTCAGCAATTTCAGTACTTCGATTTTCAGGGAGCTGCTCTCTAAGGGCAAAAAGAATACCATATTCATTGAAAAACGACCCGAAGTAATTTCCATTACCAACGGAGATGTGACAATGGAAACCGCACGACCTTGTCCTCCATATTGTCCTGATTAAAGAGCACTTATGCAGTTAGCAATTTTTATAGCTGAAATACAGACATTTATCTGGCTTCTGCCTCCACTGAGACAATACAGAAGCCGCTTCTTCTGGTTTTTTCTGAACCTTGCATTATCCGATGCAATAGTAGCATTGGCATTTGATGTTTTTGATATAAAATTCTATCCTCAGTACCTGTATACAGTTTTTGCACCGCTGCTGTTTTTTGCGGTACTCTATCATAGCGTCAGGTTCAGTCTGTATGTGCCAGTAATTACAACCGTTGTGTTGTCTGGCATATTATATATCTTCGGCTCCCTTATTAGTTACCTGGAATATATCTGTATCATCATTCATCTTATGATTATATATCTGCTGGTAAAAGAAACTATCATTTCATTGTCCCAAACCCGGTCATTCAACGTCTTTATACTAGTGCTTTCACTGTATGAACTGAGCCAAGCACTCAAATGGTATCAGTTTGCAATGCGGACAAGAACGGGATTCGTGTTTTTCTACATTACCACAGTTTTTGAAATACTGCTCGCAATATTCTTTACTGTCTTCAGGCCGGACAGCCCTTCCATGACCATAAAATTCGGAGATAAAGAACCCAGCAACCTGTGAGTTTTATCTTGAATCTTTACCGCATAAACCGTTACTTTTGTACATATTTATAATTTACAAAGAGGTTCTTGTGATCAGTAAGGAATTACTCGATATACTCTGCTGTCCTGAAACCAAGGCAGATCTTGTGCTCGACGGCAATACTCTGGTTTCCACAGATCAAAATACACGCCGCCGCTACCGGATAGAAGACGATATACCAATCATGCTTATAGAGGAATCCGAAGTACTTGATATGGAGGAATGGAAGTCAATAATGAAAAAACACGGCAAACTAAAGGAATCAGAATGATCAGAAAAACTTCACCCGACGAAATACAGAACTATCTTTCAGACGCAGCAAACATAAAAGGGCACTGCGATGCAGTCTGCCTGCCGGAATCAGCAGAAGAAATATCCCGAATACTCTCCGAGGCATATCAGTCAGATACTCCCGTAACCATTGCCGGTAACGGTACCGGACTTACAGGCGCAAGGGTGCCTATGGGCGGAATCGTTGTGTCCACAGAAAAACTGAACAGGATACTCGAAATAAATAAAGAAGAGAAATACATCCTTGCAGAACCTGCCGTACTGCTGAACGATCTGCAGGAAGAGGTCGAATCCAGAGGACTTTTTTATCCTCCCGACCCCACCGAGCGCGGATGTTTCATCGGCGCGACTGCAGCTACAAATTCATCCGGCGCCAGAACATTTAAATACGGTCCGACCAGAAATTTCGTCCAGGAAATAGAAGTTGTGCTTCCCGACGGGGAACTGTGCCTGATTAAACGCGGAGAAGTTAAAGCTGAGGGGTACGACCTGACCCTGAGGACACTGTCGGGAAAAACGATTGATATAAAACTGCCGGATTATAAAATGCCCGCGACAAAAAATGCAGCAGGTTACTATTGCCATCCGGATATGGATGCCATCGACCTGTTCATCGGCTCTGAAGGAACACTCGGAGTGATTACCAGACTGAAGTTGAAACTGCTCGATCTGCCAGAGAATGTCCTCTCTTCCGTCATATTTTTCGATGAAGAAGAAGGCGCACTCGAGTTTATCGGTCGCGCGCGCGAACTGTCTTATCAGGCCAGACAGTCCGGAGCAGATGATGCCATCGATGCCAGGGGACTGGAGTATTTCGATTCAAAATCCTTGAGATTCCTGCAGGAGGAATTTCCACAGATACCACAAAAGGCACAGGCTGCAGTATGGTTCGAACAGAACATTACCGCAGACACCGAAGAAACACTGTTCGAGAAATGGTTTGAACTTATTACAGAAACCGGAGGTGATGAGGAATCGGCCTGGTTTGCTTCTAACAGCAGCGACAGGGAAAGGTTCAAGAATTTCCGCCACGCAGTTTCCGCAAAAGTTAACGAATACATTTCCAACAACAACATTACCAAGGTGGGTACAGATATAGCGGTGCCGGATGTCAGAATGAAGGAATTCTATTACTTCCTGAAGGAAACCGCCGAAGCTTCAGGCATAAACTATCTGATATACGGCCACTTCGGCAATTCGCACTACCATATGAACATGCTGCCGAAAGACCAGGAAGAACACGGGCGGGCAAAGGAAATGTATCTGAATATTTGCAGGAAGGCCGTCGGGATGTCCGGAACCATATCGGCAGAGCACGGCATAGGAAAACTGAAACGTCAGTATCTGCTTGAAATGTACGGTGAAGATATCATCAAAAAAATGGCAGCGCTGAAGCTTTCACTCGATCCGAAAGGGCTCCTGTGCCGCGGCAACATATTTGATGAAAAATATCTCGGTTAGAAAATATTCAACCCCTTCAGAAGTATGATCAACACCAGTACCGGTGTTACGTACTTCATCAGGTTGACCATAATGCGTGCGAGCGGGGCATTGTCCAGTGCCCCCTCGTTAGTAAGAACCCTCTTCATTTCTTCACCGCCGAATATCCATGCGGCAAAAATGGCTATCGTTATACCGCCTATGGGCATGAGTATATTCGAGGTCAG
>JBLMZS010000017.1:0-30873 GCA_050258935.1 Bacteroidota bacterium | reverse complement strand
AGAGAGGAGGCGAAACTTAGCGTCTTCCACTACATTGAGCTGTATTATAACACAAGACGAATTCATTCATCAATCGGCAATATGTCACCAGTGGATTTTGAAAAGACAAAAATAATGATTTGATTAACCGTCCATTTTTGGGGGGGAAGATCAAAGTGACTTTTATTATAAAAGGTTTCCTCTTCAACGTTAGTAGGTGAAATGTGTGACTTAGTTGCTCTAATAATTCCATTTTTTGAAATATATGCTGGATTTCCGCTTCGCAGTAGTTTTGTATATAAACCACTCCAATACTTTTCCGGCATCGTCAGATTACCTTCTTTGTCTCCCCTGTATAAGTATCTGGGAACCATATAAATTCCAAAAATAATTGTAAGAAAAATAACATTTGAGATCCTACAATACAATAGTTATAGGTAAGCCGCAGTGTTAAAAAAAATTGAATTAAGTATTCTTTTAAGGTTATTGGCGCTTTAATATTTAAACTGTAGTAGAAATTGTAGTAGTTTTGAGGTCAATTCAAGTCGTTTTAGGTCATTTTTGACAGGGCAGGGGAGAGTACTAAAAAACAAAAGCCCCAAAATCTTTTGATTCTGAGGCTTTCCTGTGGGCCCAGATGGACTTGAACCAACGACCCTCTGATTATGAGTCAGATGCTCTAACCAACTGAGCTATGGGCCCATTATATCGTAATTGTAAAACAAAAATAGTATTTTTTTCGTATTTTTGCAATAGCTAAAATTCAGAAATTATACTCAAATACCCATAAATTTCTATCTTTTTACATTATCCGGAGCTTTATTATGAAAACTGCACTCCTTCTGGTAGACATACAGAACGACTACTTCCCGGGCGGAAAAATGGAACTCTCAGGCAGCCAAGAAGCTGCAGAAAAAGCAGCTGCCGTTCTCGCCGAATTCCGCACGAAGAATCTTCCGGTCATACACATTCAGCACATCGCCGCCCGCCCCGGCGCAACTTTCTTCCTTCCAGGTACTGCAGGCATAGAATTTCATGAGAGTGTCAAACCTGTAGAGGGAGAAGCAGTGTTCCAGAAACATTTTCCCAACAGCTTCCGGAATACTCCATTACTCGACCACCTGCGCACACTCGAGATCGGCAGACTGGTTATATGCGGCATGATGACTCACATGTGCATCGATACCACCACACGCGCCGCCTGGGATCACGGGTTTGTATGCACACTGATAGGGAATGCATGCGCCACACGCAGTCTGTCAATAAACGGAAAAACTATCTCGGCTGAGGATGTGCACAACTCGTTCCTCGCAGCATTGAACGGTACTTTTGCCGAAGTGACAGAAACTTTTTAGTTCTGAGTTATGAGTTCTGAGTTCTGAGTTGTAAACCATTAGAAAATAAGAGTTAGTACTGATTACAGCTTTTCGATACAATATATTATAAACAGACTGACAGTTTTTACTGAAAGGATGTTATATATTGTTTTCTCTCTACAAGTAATTGTATAAAAAAATCAGCAAAATTGCAGATCTTTTTGCCGCTTATAACTCAGAACTCAGAACTCAGAACTCAGAACTCAAAAACTCCCTGAACTGTGCGTAGTCTTTTCCGATTACAACCGATTGCTTTTCGCGGTTGAGTATCTGCTGAAGACGCATTGGCACATCGGGTGATTTTCCAGTTACTTCCGCTACCACTTCAGGAAACTTTGACGGGTGCGCCGTCTCAAGTATGACTGATATTGCACTCTCATCATTGATACTGAATTCCTTTACTGCATTGTATCCTACCGCTCCGTGGGGATCCAGAATATACCCGAATTTATCGTACACCTCGCGTATGGCACTTCTGGTGTCGCCTTCGGAGGTGCTTGAGCTGAATATTACTTTCTTTATCTCGTCGTGCGAATGGCCGTACAGATCGAATATCCTCGCCATATTGCTCGGATTGCCTACATCCATGGCATTGGATATTGTCATTACTGACGGCCTCGGTTCGTACTTTCCGCTTTTTACATAATCGGATAATACCGAATTGGAATTCACCGCACCTATATACTTTTTTACTGGCAGACCCATCTGTCCTGCAATCAAACCTCCGGTCAGGTTTCCCAGGTTTCCGCTGGGTACGCAGAATATAATGTCTTTATTCAGTGAAGCCAGCAAGGCATACGCATAAAAATAATAGAAGCTCTGCGGCAGCAGCCGCGCAAAGTTGATTGAATTTGCAGATGTGAGATTTCTCTTTTCCTTTATTTGCTTATCGGCAAATGCTTCCTTCACCAGCCTCTGACAGTCATCGAACGTGCCTTCCACTTCGAGAGCAGTAACATTTCCGCCTATAGTGGTAAGCTGTTTTTCCTGTATGCTGCTTACCTTGCCGGAAGGATACAGAAGTATGACATCAATACCCGGGACATTATAGAAGCCGTTTGCAACTGCACTGCCGGTATCACCTGAGGTCGCTACCAGTACAGTATATTTTCTGTCGGAATTCCTCAAAAACCAAGACATAACTCGGGATGTAAAGCGCGCACCGAAATCCTTGAATGCCAGTGTGGGACCATGGAATAATTCGAGTATCTGAACATTATCAGTAAGTCTGTGCAGTACGACAGGGAAGTCGAACGCATCATCGGTTATATTTTTCAGATCAGCATCCGGTATGTCCTCACCGGCAAATTGTTTTGCAACTTTGAATGCAACTTCGCTGAAGTTCATTTCAGGAAGTGCGCTGAAGAATGAATCGGGCATTACCGGGATCGTTTCGGGCATAAACAGTCCTCCGTCAGGAGCGATACCTTCCAGCACCGCTTCACGGAATGACATACTGAGTGATCTGTTGTTTGTACTGTAAAATTTCATTTTAAGTATCCTGCTTTAATCATGATTCGAATAAGACCACGGGGCCCTTTGCTTTAACGGGAGAAACGTACAACTGGGCCGTAAGACCGGGATCCAGTGCCTCCATCATTTTCGCACCAACGGCGAGTGCCTTCTGCTGAGAATCCGAAAGTGCAAATATTGACGGACCGCTGCCGGATATGTTGCAGCCGAGTGCGCCGGCGGCCAGAGCGGCAGCCTTGATTTCCTTATACGAAGGGATGAATCCGCTTCTTACCGGTTCAACTATGACATCCTTCAGTGAGCGGGCGATAAGTGCAAAATCAGATTTCATAAGTCCGGCAATGAGTCCGGCGGTATTTCCCCAGTGTGTCTTTGCCGACTCTAAAGGAACCTGCGTAGGCAGGAGTCTGCGTGACTCTTTTGTGTTGATCTCAGTATCCGGGTGCAATACCGTGCAGTAAAGGTTGTCTGGAACCGGTATTTCTATAATATCTATAGGGTCATATCCGCGTATCAGTACAAATCCGCCGTAGAGGCTGGGAGCGACATTATCAGCGTGAATAGCTCCGCTGGCAATCTGCTCTCCTGCAAGCGCAAATTCAAGCAGCAGATCTTTCGAAAGGTTGGCTTCAAACAGTCTGTCGGCTGCAACCGCAGCTGCGACTGCGCTGGCCGCACTCGAACCCAGGCCGCTTCCGAGCGGCATATTCTTGTGTATCTCAATTTCAACACCGCAGTCTGTCTTCAGATAATTCATTACTGCAATAACGGGTGCCCCGGCGGTATTCTCTGCAGGATTCATCGGCAGCCTGCCGTCATCTCCTGTAATACATGATATTCTTACTCCCGGCTTGTCGGATACCCTCAATATCACTTCGTCGCCCGGATTGTCGATGGCAAATCCCATAACGTCAAAACCGCAGGCGACGTTTGAAACAGATGCCGGTGCAAAAACTCCTACTTCCTTTTTCATCTGAAAATACTCCCGTTAATTGTATTTAATAAAGATAGTTTGCAATTCTGATTATATCTGCGAATACGCCTCCCGATGTCACCTCTGCACCGGCTCCCGGACCCTGTATGACTATCGGGCGCTGACGGTAGTATACGGTAGTGAATGCAACTATATTGTCATTCAGCGAAAGGGAGTAGAACGGATGACGGCTGTCCACGGCAGTGAGTTTTATCTCAGCTTTGCCATCGCAGTATTCTGCAATGTAGCGCAGCCTTTTGTCTTGTGCCTTTGCATTACTGAGAAGATCCTCATAATACTTGTCATAGTCCTGAAGTCTTTCAAGAAACTCATCAACTGGTATTTCCGGATCCCTCAGCTCTTCCGGAATGAGATTATCGACACTGATGTCCTGCAGTTCCAGAGTGAATCCTGCCTCACGCGCAAGTATCAGGAGTTTCCTGGCCACATCCATTCCGTTCAGGTCGTCTCTCGGGTCGGGTTCGGTAAAGCCTTTGTCGCGTGCATCCCTGACGGTCGCAGTAAACGAACTGGTGCCGTCAAATGTGTTGAATATATAGCTTAGTGTACCGCTGAGGACACCCTGTATCTTCAGTATTTTGTCTCCGCTAAGTACCAGGTCGTGCAGTGTACTTATTATAGGCAGACCGGCTCCTACGTTTGTTTCATATAGAAATGTGGCGTTGAATTTCCGTGCAGCCTCGTGCAGTTTTTTGTACGATTCATGGCTGCTCGAATTTGCCTTCTTATTTGGTGTGACAATCGAAATAGAAGAAGAAAGGATTTCTATATATTTTGACATAACCAGTTCGCTCGAAGTGCAGTCCACGAATATGCTGTTGGCCAGATTGAGTTTTTTCATCTCAGATATAAACTGATCGATATTACATTCCTTGCCTTCACTGAACAGTCTTTTCTCCCAGTCGTCCATAGTGATACCGTTGGTGTCGAAAAGCATTTTTCGGCTGTTTGCCAGAGCAGTAATTTTCAGGTCAATCATCAGTTCTTTATACAGGAACTCTATCTGATTGCTGATCTGCTGGAACAGTGTGCGGCCGATGAGTCCAGTACCAACTATAAACAGGTTGAGCGATTTTCTATCTGACAGGAAGAATGAATCGTGTATGACGTTAAGAGCCTTGGCTTCATCGTGCCTGCTGATGACCATGGATATATTCAGTTCCGAAGAGCCCTGGGCTATGGCGACCAGATTGATGCCGTTATTTCCGAGTGACTGGAATATCCTGCCTGCTATACCCGCGGTCTTGCGCATATTCTCACCGACAACGGCAATAATGGACAGTTCGTTTTCCACTACAATCTCGTTTATTATGCCTTCAGAAATTTCGTAGCGCAGTTCCGATGCTATTTTTTCCCTGGCCTGTTTTGCGCATCCGGGCAGTACTGCAAAGCATATAGAATGTTCTGAAGACGCCTGCGAGATGAGTATAATGTTAATGTGGGCTTCGGCCATAGCGCTGAATATACGGCGCGCAATACCGGCAGCTCCGATCATTCCGCTGCCTTCAACTCTGATTAGCGATATATCGTTGATAGATGTTATTCCGGTGACAGTCTGCTGTGTGTCGTCCGGCAGGCTGCATACGAGAGTCCCTTCGAACGAAGGGTTGAACGTATTTTTGATCCTGAGTGGAATATTTTTCATCATTGCAGGCCGCATTGTAGGCGGATGAATAACCTTAGCGCCGAAGTGTGACATCTCCATGGCTTCTTCGTAGCTCATGCTTTTAACCGGAAATGCTTTTTTGACTTTTCGCGGGTCTGCTGTCATTACTCCATCGACATCTGTCCAGATTTCTATTTCATCGGCATCAAGAGCCGCGCCGAATATAGATGCGGAAAAATCCGACCCGCCGCGTCCGAGTGTAGTTGTTTCGTTCTGTGCGGTACTTCCAATAAAGCCGGTAATTATATAGAGTGTGGATTCATCCTTGAAAAACTCTTTGATCTGGCGGGCAGTAATATCAGCGTCCACTCTTGCGCTGCCGAAATTGCCGTCAGTTCTGATGAGTTTCCGGCTGTCTACAAAGCATGCATCTATGCCGCGGCTTCTGCATGCGCCGGCAATGGTGAATGCAGAAAGCCTTTCTCCGAAACTCATTATATAGTCGAGACTCTTGGGAGTGAGTTCCTTCAGGAGATAGACGCCCTGGAGCACCTGGCGCAGATCGTCGAGCAGGGAATTGACATCGCTGCGCATCTGCTGTCTGTCAGTTTCGCTGATCAGAGTGTTGACAGCTTCGATATGGCGTCTTTTAATTTCAGCAAAAGCTTTCTTGTAGTCCATATCGCCTCTGGCAGCTTTGTGTGCGGTGTCAATCAGGCTGTCTGTTACACCCTGGAAAGCCGAGAAAACAACGGCCGCGCGGCCGCAGCGTCCGAGTGTGGCGCTGATAATGTCAATTACCCCTTTAATTCTGTCGGGTGATCCGACAGAGGAACCTCCGAACTTCAGAACTCTCATCATAGTCTCCGGTTAGGTTTAAAAATAAAAAAACCGGCTTCAGCTCTGGGCTAAAGTCGGTTTCAAAACAAAAAAGCATACAACTCCAACTTCAGCCCGTCATTTGGGTGGTGGTAGTGGTTGTGGTAACGGTTGTAGTTGTAATTATATTTAGCATAACAAATATTTTTTTAGAAGTTTCAAACTAAGCTATGGCAAAAGTAACTAAAAATATAAAGTAAGTCAAGCAAAAAGGCTAATAATATGCAGCTCAAATGAATTTACAGTAAAATAATTAAGGCAAAAAGCAGGAAATGATTACCATACCCGCTAATGAACCGGAGCAAATTCTGAATTGAGGGATGCCCGTAATTAGTGATATTTATTCACATACTCGGTCAGGCGCGACAGAAATTCGTCAGGGAAGAGAAGCAGTGCCTCGGGAGCTTTTCTGCCTGTCATCTCGTACCAGACCATCTCGTGAAAATATCCGTCTTCGATGATTCCTGCTATATCTTTCATACTTTCCAGCGCAAGATTTGCCACAATGCATCCGGCATCTTTCTGGAAGTTAGCTTTATCATCCTGGTATTGGCTCCCTGAAATCCTCTCGGCAAAACCCGGTTCAAATTTCCACAGTGCTTCAGCACATGCATATCCTGTCCAGTCTTCTGTCATTTCTACGCATATCTTGTTGTCCTTTTTGTATACGCTGCACTTAGGGGCTATGTTCCAGTCTTTCCATTCTCTGCCTGCAAGTTTCCTGTACTGTTTCATGATCGCCAGAATTTCTGGATGATTGCGGTTCAGCAGGTGCGCTGTGGTAATCTGTTCGAGTGCTTTATCATGTTCATCCAGTTTATTATATGTGTCAGCCAGAAACCAGTGAGCCGTATAGTCAATGAAGTTTTTCTGTATCGCCAGGTTAAAGTAATACTTTGCACTGTCATAGTTCTGCTTCATGTAGTACATGTCACCTATCCATGTATTTGCGAGCATATAAGACGGATCGCTCTTAAGTATCTGTCTATAATGCACGATTGCACTGTCATATTCCTGATCCATATAATGTATGCGTGCCTGATCAAGTGTTTTTTGCCCTTCAGGCGAGAGATGATATTCGAAAAGCACACTCCCGGTGTCAGAACTGACTAAATAGAGTTCGTTTGATACCTTTCTGTATTCTGGTTCCTTTTTGTCGTTCAGACTTTTATTAAATGAAACTTCATATGAAATCGGTGATTCCTCCATTAATTTCAGTACTTCAGCAGAGGTCAGTAAATATGGATACTTTTTATTCAATTGCGCGCTTAGGCAGGCAGGTAGTAACAGCAAAATAATAAATAAGGATTTTTTCATAGTTGACCCCAAAAAATGTTAAAAAGATGTGACTATTTATCTCAGCATTGTTGCATGTATTCCTTGAAAGGAAAACCAGAATGTCACAGTGCAGCAATTTGACTTAAAAGCAGGGGAAAAATAAAGAATTAGAGACAAAAAGTCCAATTAAGAAGTGGTGGAGACAGAGATTGATGAGTGCATGAAACTAAAAAAGCTACATTGCTGTAGCTTTTAATAGTGTGGGTTCTATAGGATTCGAACCTATGACCTTCTGCACGTCAAGCAGACGCTCTAACCAACTGAGCTAAGAACCCAAAAATTTTACGATACCAGTGTCAAATAATTTCAGACGCTCTGAGACCGCAGGGTACAGACTGAGATCATATCCGGAACAGTACCGAGGGCCGGACTCGAACCGGCACGGGTATAAATACCCAAAGGATTTTAAGTCCTTTGCGTCTACCAATTTCGCCACCCCGGCGTTAAACAAACCGGAATTCAAATATAAATCTAAAATGAAATATTTGCAAGAATTATTGTTCGATTTGTGAATTTTTATTGTGTTTTTCCGCACAATTATGAGAAAACTTGGCCCAAATATTTGTCTTTCCGCAATCGGTTTAGTATAATTTTGGGTTTGATTTCCGCCATTATTTCAATATTGCTGTGCTTTTACTGTTCCCTGTGGCGGTGTTATGTTATTAAATTGAAAAATGTGCTGTTTGTCCGGTACGATAGGGCCTGGAAAATATTTTGAAAAGTTCGAATATACTGATAGTAGAAGATGACGATGGTGCCTCCCGCTTTTTACTCCAGCCATTAGCAGAAACTAGTTATATAACATCTTCCAAGACATTACACAAGGGTAATATCCCGCTTGCCATTCGGAAAGGAATACCTCCGGATGCAATATTGTATTACTGCAGCCGTACAGGAAGTGATTTGTGCCATTATTTCTGCTGCAAAGAAATTCCCAGCGAACGTCCTCCGTTTATTGTTGTATATGAAAATATTCCGGCTGAACTTGCTGTCGGATTCATGCGTGCCGGTGCCGTTGACTGCATACATAAAAATGACATAAAACACATCCTGACTGTATTAGACCATCTGACCGCCACAAAAGAGAATTCTGAACATCGGATTACAAATTGCATGAATTATGCTAAAGCAGAAACTAATGACGGAATTTGCCAATATGAAGCGTGTGATGATATAAAAAATCCCGGAATTCTCAGTGAATTGCTCGGCAACTGTAAAGCGTTTATCGAAAGAGTAATGAACCTTTCTGAGGGAGGAATCTGGGTTACTGATTTGAATGGAATAATAATCGAAGTCAATGATGCATACTGTCTAATGAGCGGCTTTACAAAGCCGGAACTTATCGGTATGCACATCAGTGACCTTGATATGACCGGGAATGAAAAACTGTTTGCCGAAAATATCGCCAGAACAATCGCTTCCGGAAACGGAAAATTTGAGACCGTGCATAAAACAAGAGCGGGAACGGTAAGGAATGTTCTTGTCAATGTAATACATTTCTGCGATCATCTGTATATGTACATAAATGACATTACCGATTCCATCAAAACCAGGCGTGAACTCGAAAAAAGTGAAGAAAAATTCCGCACTCTTTTCAGCAGTCTCCACGACGCATTCTCATTGAACGAAATAATACTTGACAGGAATGGCAATGCAGTGGATTTCAGGGTGCTTGACTGCAATCCGGCCTTTGAAAAACTTTTAGGTGCGGATATTAAGGGAATCAGGGGGAAAACAGCTTCTGAACTGTTTTTGCAGATAGATAAAAACTTAATGGAGATTTGCGGCGAGATAGCTATTACAGGTCATGCAAAGAACATCGAAAGCTTCTCACGTGGCCTCGGTACATATTTCCGTATACACATTTTCTCGCCAGAAAGACTGAAATTTGCACTTATATTGGAAGACGTGACCAGACTGAAAGAAAATGAGGAAGAGCTGGACAAATACAGAAACAGTCTTGAAAAACTCGTTAAAGAAAGAACTGCAGAACTTGACAAGACCAGCCGCAGGCTGAAAGAAGAGATAGAAAAAGAGAAAAACTACAAAATCATGCTTCAGCAGGCACTCGAAAAGGAAAAAGAACTGAATGAAATGAAAAACCGCTTTATTTCCACAGTATCGCACGAGTTCAGAACACCCCTTGCCACTATGCTGTCATCTGCTGAACTGGTTGAATGCTATGGCCGCAAATGGAGCGAGAAGAAATACAGAGAACAAATTAGCAAAATTAAATTATCTGTCGAACATCTTACCAATCTGGTAAATGATCTGCTTATTATCAGCAGATCGGAAAGCGGAAGGATAACCTGTCAGCCCCAGCCGACAGACATTCAGATGTTTATATACAATACCGTAGAGGAAATCACACCGGCTATCTGCAATTATCACCACTTTGTCTGCTCCTGCAAAACAACTGAACAGTATTACGAGATTGATCAGCGTCTCGTACGTTTCATACTTATTAACCTGCTGTCAAATTCCTTCAAATATTCCCCGAATGGCGGAGATGTTGAACTTATTGTAGAAGACCAGGAAGGATATCTGAAATTTTGCATAAGCGACCAGGGAATAGGCATTCCTGACCCAGATTTTGCATATCTGTTTGAACCATTCCACAGAGGCTGCAATACCGGTGACATCCCGGGAACAGGACTGGGTATGTCGATAGTCAAGCGTTCAGCCGATATTTGTTGTGGTCAGGTTGAGGTCAAAAAGAATACCCCGTGCGGTACGATTGTTACTGTTCAAATTCCAGTAGGATATTGAGATTGAAATGAAAAAGAAAATTCTTGTCATTGAAGATGAAAAAGCTCTGCGGGAGAACATAGCTACTCTTCTGTCCGAAGAAGGCTACAAGGTGATAATCTGCAAAGATGGTGTAGAGGGTGTCGGAATGGCTATCAAAATTAAACCCGATGTAATTATCTGCGATATAATGATGCACCCGATAGACGGATACGAGGTGATAAATACACTGTCAGCCTGCAGCGATACAAAAGCCATTCCATTTATTTTTCTGACAGCCAAGGTCGAAAGAGAGGACATACGACTGGGGATGGAACTGGGTGCGGATGATTACCTTCTGAAACCATTCAAGAAAGAGGAACTGCTCAGGGCAATTCGGGTAAGACTAAAAAAACGCGAAATGCTCATGGACGCTTTCCCCTTATCACCTGAAACAGTTAATAATGACAGAGAACAGAAGTATAATATTGACGATAAAATATTTATCAGGCAGAAAGGCAGAATTGACTGCATAAAACTCTCAAGTGTGAAATATATCAGCGCCAGCAACCAGTATTCTGTAATTCATCTGTCAGACAAAGAATGGCATCTGATGCACAAGACAATGAAGAGGTGGGAAGAGCTGCTTCCACGCCGGGATTTTCTGAGGATACATCGTTCCGTCATAATAAATACATCTTATATCATCAAAATAGAAAACTGGTTCAATAATTCAGTGAGGATCTATCTCGAAGGAATTCAGTCCCCATTTTCTGTCAGCAGAAGATTTGCATCCAGACTAAAGCTCGAAAAATAAATTCAGGAGATTGTATATACTTATAAATATTTGATATGAAACAAATCTAGTGGTCTTCTATAATGTAAAACCGACTAACCGCTTACTCATAAAAAGTGTCCGCTTACTCAAAACTGTGGGCGTTCACAAATAATTGATGAATATGCCAGTCACCCAATCGATAATTTTATCAGCTGCAAATTCTGCATAATAATTTACCGTAATGCAGTTATATTTTTCAATTATTCAGGGAGATTGGAGATGGGCTGGTTTAACAATCTGAAGGTGGGGACCAAACTTCTATACAGTTTTTTGCTCGTTGCTCTTGTCAGCGCTATTGTCGGCTATATTGGAATAAGCAACATACGGGAACTTGAGAAAAATGATACTGAACTGTATGACAACATGACGCTGCCGATGTCATGGGCGGGCGAGATATCGACATATTTCCAGAGGGTCAGGGTAAATTCACGCGACATTATACTGGCGAACGATGCCGCTGAAATCGAACAGTACGCGGCGAAGATTAGCTCCTACAGGGACTCGATCAGCAGCTTCGGAAAAAGGATCGAAGGGAAAAGCCTCTCCAGGGAAATGCAGAGTATCTGGAATGCCGTGAAACAGGCCAGAATCGACTATGGCAGGGATCTGGAAACTCTCATCCGGTTTGCTCGTGAGAACAAGGACCAGGAAGCCTTTACACTGCTGAAAGGATCGATGAGCGCTACAGCCAAAGAAGAGATGGATGCAATAAACAAGCTCGTTGCCTCAAAGCAGAAAGATGCAGGAAATAAATCCAGTACGAATTTTGCAATTGCCTCAAGAGCAGAAACTATAATGATCAGCTTCATCGTTCTGGGAGTACTTGTCTCCATAGGGCTCGGATTCTTTGTAGCCCGGAATATCAGTGTCCCGCTTTCAAGACTTGAGGAAGCTGCAAACATTATTGCAAACGGACATCTTGAATATACCAGTGAGTACCTGCGTTCGATTGCAGCACTGAAAAACGAAACCGGCGGACTCATAACTGCAGTAATTAAAATGAAGAATACCGTGGTCGATAAATCATACTGGTATGAATCGATACTGAACAATATTCCTCTGCCGATACACGTTACTGATGTGAACATGAACTGGATGTTTTTCAATACTGCTACTGAAAACCTGCTGAACAAAAAAATAGAAGACTGGCGGGGAAAACCCTGTACTAACTGGGGTGCCTCAATATGCGGAACAGATAAGTGCAGCACAAAATGCATGCTGGCAGGGCGTGAAATCCCTGAATTCTCGCAGGAAGGCAGAGACTGGAAAGTTACGCCAGCCAGGATTCTCGACAGGAAAGGGAACCATATCGGCAACGTAGAAATAGTGCAGGACGTGACTAAAGACAAGGAGACTGAAAAGTATCTTACACGCAGTTCACACAAACTGCTCGAAAAGATGACACTCTTTGCTGACGGAGATCTCTCTGTGCGGGTACAAAAAGAGAAGAATGATGCAATCGGAGACATGTTCGACGGATTTAACAGGGCAGTAGACCAGATGCAGCACATAATATATAATATAACTGAAGCTACTCATGCAACTGCCAGCGCTGCGACAGAGATTTCCTCCAGCTCCGAACAGATGGCTGCCGGCGCCCAGGAACAGTCACAGCAGGCACTTGAAGTCGCTGATGCTGTGGGACAGATGACAAAGACTATACTGGACAGTAACAGGAATGCAAACCTTGCCGCTGAAAATGCAAGGACTGCCAGCCTGCACGCCGAAGAAGGCGCGAGAAAAGTAGAAAATACACAAGAGGGAATGAAGAGAATAGTGGATACGACACAACAGACAGCTAAAATTATCAGCCTGCTGGCCCAGAAGAGCGAACAGATCGGTGAAATTACACAGGTCATAGACGACATTGCTGACCAGACAAACCTGCTTGCTCTCAACGCCGCAATTGAGGCTGCAAGAGCAGGGGAACAGGGAAGAGGATTCGCGGTAGTGGCAGACGAGGTGAGAAAACTTGCCGAACGCACTACTAAAGCAACTAAGGAAATTGCAGAAACCATTGCAGAGATCCAGAACGAATCCAGAATGGCAGATGAAGCAGTACAGACAGCAAGAAACGATGTGCGCGAAGGAATGAAGCACACAGAGGAGGTGGCTCGTTCGCTGCAAGAAATACTCGAATCAAACCACACTGTGAATGATATTATTACGCAGGTGGCCGCGGCCATTGAAGAACAGTCAGCTGCCGCTGAACAGATCAGCAAGAATATGGAAGGCATCAGCAGCGTAACCCAGGAGTCAGCAGCAGGTACAGAACAGATAGCACGGGCTTCTGAAGATCTGAACAACCTTACTGTGAAGCTTCAGAATCTGATCGATAAGTTCAACGTCGAGACCTCGGACTCCGGCAGAGACAGGAAGGTTCTGCAGGCAGGCAGATAGACTTATTGACTGCTGTTGCGGAGAAATCATAAACTAAAGGAACCGGTATATTTATGGACGGGAATGCCACCCGTCCATTTCTAATTATTATTTAACTATCTGATGTTTAATCCTGGAATGATCAGTCTGGAAAGAATATACTATAACAATTCCGTTCCGGACAATTCCGCAAACTAATCCGGGGGTATAATAAAAGTCATGTCAGAGTCAGATAAATCTGTGCAGGAAATTCGGAGACTGAAAGCCGAGAATTCCGCCCTGCGATCATTACTTCATCAGTATCAGGATGCTCTTGAGACTGCAGCCGTAGATTTTTCGGATAAAACCATATCCGGACTGCTTAAGGATGAACAGATACGGCAAATCGATTCGTGTGCTGCACATATGATGTATGTGATGGACAGTACCGGTGTTTTGAGATATATATCACCTGCGGTAGAAAAGCTGTATGGATACAGGCAATCAGAAGTCATAGGAAAGCTATTTACTCACTTTGTCCAGGATTCCGATCAGAATCATTCATATAGTATTTTCCGCAACAGGGTTCTGTCAGGAATTCCTACTATCAATTATGTGCTTTTCCTGAAGGCTGCCGATGGTTCGTTAGTAAAAAGTGAACTTAATGGTTCGGTTTATTTGAACGAAGATGGTACCAGAGGAGCAATAGGATATATAAAGGACATAACATTCAGAGACAAAAACCAGGAACTATTCAATTTCCAGCAGACACTCAGCGAGCTCAGTCTGAAGAACGATATGAAGGAAATTATAAGTGCAGCACTCGATGAAGCAGAAAAACTCACCGAAAGCAAAGCTGCATTTTTCCACTTTATCGGGGAAGACCAGCAGTCGGTTTCAGTACAGATCTATTCCGCCAATACACAAAAGCAGTGCAAACTTAAGGAATCAGAAAAACACCGCGATGCAGGAAAGGCCGGTCTGTGGACAGAATGCCTTTATAAAAAAGTCCCGGTAATTCACAATGAATTTGATAACCTCAGGACCGGCAGCAGGAAACCGGAGGGTCATGTTCCACTGAAACGCGAGCTCCTGGTCCCGGTGCTGAGAAATGAAAAGGTCATGGCAATAATTGGTGTCGGTAACAAGGATACCGACTATGATCAGAAGGATGTTGCTCTTTTCTCCAGACTTACTAACCTCGTATGGGACATCATACAGAAAAAGAAGTACGAATCTGATCTGCAGGCCAGCGAAAAAAAATTCAGAAATATCATAGAGACTGCCATCGAGGGTATAGTAATGCTCGATACCGAGAGCAGGATTACTTATGCAAACACGCGTGTACAAGAACTGCTCGGCTATTCTAAAGAGGAAATGGAAGGCCGGCACATTCGGTTCCTGTTCTTCGATGAGGACTGGATTGATCATTTCAGAAGTGATCAGTTCAGAAATGAAGGGGGAAGCAAGATATTCGAACGCCGTTACAGGTGTAAAGACGGCAGTCCGTGCTGGGCGATAATTTCTGCTGTGCCTGTGTTTGAAGAAGGGCAGTTTGCCGGCGCTTTCACTATGATTACAGATATTACAAGCCGCAAAAATGCCGAGAAAGCACTTCAGGAGAGTCAGGAACAGCTGCTTACTCTCATTAACTCAGTTCCCGATATCATCTGCTTTAAGGACGGCGAAGGGAAGTGGCTTGTTGCCAATGATTTTGATCTTGAAACCTTCCAGCTTAAGGATACAGATTACAAAGGAAAAACAGACGAGGAACTGGCGGAATACAGCAGCTTTTACAGGGAGGCACTGCTGTCGTGCAGACAGTCGGACGAGAGAGCATGGAGAAGAAAACAGATGGTCAGAGATGAGGAGAACATTCCGTCTCCCGACGGCACCATGAGAACGTTCGATCTTATAAAGGTCCCGCTGTTTTCTCCCGAAGGACACAGGAAAAATCTGATAGTTATAGGTCGCGACATAACTGAAAGAATAAGGGGAGAGGAGGCACTCCACACAAATGAAGAGAGGCTTCGTCTTACTCTGCAGGCTTCAGGAATAGTTGCATGGGAAATAGACACCCGCGATTTTTCCTACAGGGAGGAAGGTCCTGTAGATGAGGTATTCGGCAGGGATAGGTGCTCTGATCTGAATGATGTGCTTGGACATATACACATTGACGACAGGAGCCGCGTGCTGAATATAGTGGAGGATGCAATAAAAAGAACGGGTGAGTTTAATACAGAGTACAGGAGTATCTCTGAAAGCGGAGAAGTCCGCTGGATTTCGGCTACCGGCCGGCGCGTGACAAACCAGTACGGAAAGCAGAAGAAACTGCTGGGCATTGCCAGGAACACTACCGATAAGGAAGCTGCTGCGGAAAAACTCCGGATTAGTCAGGAGCACTTCTATAAAATGTTCATTTCTCACAAGGCAATGATGCTTCTTATAGATTCTGCAAGCGGCAGGATACTGAATGCAAATCCAGCAGCCATTAGTTTCTACGGTTACCGACTGGAAGAACTGCTGGAAAAATCGATCTTCGATATAAACCCTTCTCCCAGAGATGTGATCGAAAAGCGGCTGAGGGATACACATACCCTGCCTGCCAACAGCTATTGTACGTCCCACAGGATTGCTTCCGGTGAGGTTAAGGATGTCGAGATTCATGTGCTGACGCAGATTCAGGACGACAGGAATGAATTTCTCCTGATTGTTCATGATATTACGGATAAAAATAAAATGGAGCAGGAACTCATTGAGGCTAAGGAAAATGCTGAAAAATCTGACAGACTGAAATCTGAATTCCTTGCCCAGATGTCGCATGAAATCAGGACTCCTATAAATAACATACTGAGCTTCTCCTCTCTGCTGAAAACAGATCTTCAGGAAAACCTTTCTCCGGAACAGTCTGATGGTTTTCAGATAATTGAAAATGGCGGAAGACGGCTTATAAGAACCATTGACCTCATACTGAATATGTCCGATGTGCAGGCGGGCAGTTATCAGCTCACGGTTGAACCGACTGATATCTACAAGGATGTGCTGCTGAGTATATTTTCTGAATTCAGAAACGAACTGATTCCATCAAATATAAATTTTACGCTTGATTGCACCGCAAGCAACACCATGGTTGCATGCGACAGATATACGGTTGGACAGATATTCATCAACCTCATCGAGAATGCCTTCAAGTTCACTCCGGCGGGATTTATAAAGCTCAAAGTCTATGAATCGGATGCAAAGCTCTGCGTAGATGTGGAGGACAGCGGGATAGGTATTTCGGATGAATATGTACAAAAAATATTCACTCTGTTTTCTCAGGAGGAATCCGGATATACCAGGAGGTTTGACGGCAATGGTCTGGGACTCGCTCTGGTAAAAAAATATTGTGCGCTGAACGGCGCAGAAATTGCCGTCAGGAGCGAAAAGGGAAAAGGGAGTACGTTTTCTGTTTCTTTTCACACTATTGACCTGTAACAGAGTAACCCCGGTTTTCAGGACAGAGCATTCAGAGATATTTCCTGTTTTGCCGCAAGAATTCAAAGTATCAGAGCTGGAATTCGTACAAAAGAAACATTGCATTTGGAGCGAAATAGTTTTATATTAGTTATTCGAATTTTAAGCGATATGGTTCGCTTGGGGGAAACTAATGTGTAATAGAAGAAGCTAAAATGGAAAAAATTAAAGTAAAATTTCCGGACGGCGGCATCAAGGAATTTGACAACGGTGTCACTCCTTTACAGGTTGCCGAATCAATTTCCAGAAGACTGGCTGAAGAAGCGCTCGTGGCTGAGGTTAACGGTGAGATAAAAGACCTGGACACTCCTTTGACCGGGGACGTTGAACTTAAAATATTTACATTCGACGACGAAAAAGGTAAACACGCTTACTGGCATTCGACCTCTCATCTGATGGCTCACGCCGTTCAGTCTATTTATCCGGAAGCCAAATTTGGTGTAGGCCCGGCTATCGATACCGGTTTCTATTACGATATTGATATCAATTCGGCCATTACGGACGAAGCCCTTAAAAAGATTGAAAACAGAATGCTCGAGATTGCCTCTCAGAACAATCCATTCGAGAGGGAAGAGCTGAGCAAGGTGCAGGCTATCGACTTCTTTGAAAAGAAGGGCGATAACTATAAAGTTGAAATTCTCAGCGAACTGGATGAGAGCGCTAAGAAAATAAGTATTTACAAGGAAGGTGACTTTACGGATCTGTGTACCGGTCCGCATCTGCCTTCCACCGGCAAAATTAAATTTGTCAAGCTGCTGAATGTCTCCGGCTCTTACTGGCGCGGTGACGAAAAGAACAAGCAGCTTCAGAGGATATACGGCATTTCTTTCCCTAAGAAAAAAATGCTCGAGGACCATCTGCTGTTTCTTGAAGAAGCCAGGAAAAGAGACCACAGAAAGCTCGGTAAGGAACTGGACCTGTTCAGCACTCATGAGGAAGCAGGCGCGGGACTCGTTTACTGGCATCCGAAAGGTGCAAGACTCAGACTTGAGATAGAAGACTTCTGGCGCAAGGCTCATCTGGACAACGGCTATGATATTCTCTATACGCCGCATATGGGTAAGAGCTGGCTCTGGGAAACCAGCGGTCATCTCGGTTTCTACAAGGATAATATGTATTCGCCCATGAAGGTGGATGATCAGGACTACATAGTAAAACCTATGAACTGTCCGTTCCATATAATGATCTATAAATCTCATCTGCGTTCCTACAGGGATCTGCCGCTGAGATGGGCTGAGCTCGGTACGGTTTACCGCTACGAAAAAAGCGGCGTGCTGCACGGACTGCTCAGAGTACGCGGATTTACGCAGGATGATGCGCATATATTCTGCGCTCAGGAGCAGATAGAAGATGAAATAGCTGAAGTTCTGCGTTTCAGCATGTTTATGTGGCGTTCATTCGGTTTTGAAAACCTGACGTTTTATTTGTCTACCAGACCTGAAAAATCGGTCGGCGACGATGAACTCTGGAAGAAAGCTACCGTATCACTCGAAAAGGCGCTCGAAAAAGAAGGCCTGCCGTACAAAGTTGACGAGGGCGGCGGTGCATTCTACGGACCAAAGATCGACATTAAGATCAAGGATGCTCTGAACCGTGAATGGCAGATGAGCACGATACAGTTTGATTTTAATATGTCTGAAAGATTTGACTTAAAGTATATTGGTGAGGACGGAAAAGAGCACAGACCGTTTATGGTGCACCGTGCACTGCTCGGATCTCTGGAGCGTTTCTTCGGTGTGCTGATCGAACATTACGGCGGTGCTTTCCCGGTATGGCTTGCACCCGTGCAGGTCGCAGTGCTTCCGATTTCGCAGAACTTCTATGAAGCTGCTGAAAAGATCGCTGCAGAACTGAAGAATTCCGGCCTGAGGATTGAATTCGACAAGCGCAACGAAAAGATCGGCTATAAGATAAGGGATTGGGAGACCAAGAAAGTACCTTATATGCTGGTGATCGGTGAGAAAGAGATTCAGTCCGGCACTGTTTCGGTGCGTCAGCATAAGAAAGGTGATGTCGGTACGATGAGTGTCGAATCGTTCAGAGAAAGAATTTTAAGAGAGGTTCTAAATAAAACAAGTCAATAACAATAAAGAGGTAAATATCTCGCAGAAGGGAAAACATCGGGTTAACGAAGAGATCAGAACACCACGCGTGCGTCTGATTGGCGCGGATGGAGCTCAGCTGGGTATAGTTCCTGTCCGTGATGCTTTGAAACTGGCGGAAGAAAAGAGTCTGGACCTTGTGGAAATAGCGCCGCAGGCAGACCCCCCGGTTTGTAAAATAGTGGATTACGGAAAGTTTACTTACGAAATCCAGAAAAAAGAGAAGACTCAGAGAAAAAATCAGCAGGTGTCGGTGCTGAAGGAAATCAGGCTGCATCCGAACACCGATACTCATGACTTTGAGTTCAAAGCCCGGCACGCTAAAAATTTTATTGAAGAAGGTAATAAAGTCAAGGTTTCTGTCATCTTCAAAGGGCGCGAGCTGGCCTATACTGAACATGGCGAAAAATTGCTGAAAAGCTTTATAGCTAAACTTGAAGAGGTAGCTAAAGCCGAAAATGACATAAAATTCGAAGGAAAAGCGATGAATGTCATTTTGGTGCCTCAAAAAACTAAACCAAAAAAGAAAAACTAATCACAGGTATGCTGATATGCCAAAAATGAAAAGTAACCGTGGCGCTGCGAAGACGTTCAGACTTACGGCAAGCGGAAAAGTGAAAAGAAATAAGGCCTTCAAAAGCCATATTTTGACGCACAAATCTCGCAAGAGAAAACGTGCTTTAAGACAATCGTGTCTCGTTGATAAAGCTGATCAGAGACGTGTTAAACTTATGATTCAATAAAGATTAAGAGGAATAATTATGCCGCGCTCAAAGAATAAAGTAGCTTCACACAGAAGACGTAAAAAAATTCTTGGCATGGCGAAAGGCTATTGGGGTGCAAGAAGTAAAGTATATACTGTTGCGAAAAACCACGTAGAAAAAGGCCTTTTGCATGCTTACGGTGACAGAAAAGTTAAGAAAAGAGAATTCAGGAGTCTGTGGATTATCAGAATAAACGCAGCAGCAAGAATCAACGGTACTACATATTCAAGACTCATTAACGCCATGAACGTTAAGGGTATAAGTATCAACAGAAAAGTTCTTGCCAGCCTTGCAGTTGAAAATCCGGCAGCTTTTTCAGAGATAGTGAAAACCTGTTTTAACTAACTTTTTGCGATACCCTCTTTAATTTTTTCCGTTCAACGGCTTAGAAATTAAGAGGGTATTTTTTGTTTTAAAGAAAACTTAATATAAGAAGTATTTTATCATGCTTGAACTGATACAAAACACACGGGAAAAATTCAGCTCCGAAATAGTATCCGTAAAAGACCTGAAAGACCTCGAAGAGGTCAGGATTAAATATCTCGGACGCAAAGGACTGCTGGCAGAACTCTTTGAAGGACTCAAAAATGCTTCAAAGGAGGAGAAACCCCAGCTCGGTAAAGCGCTCAATGAGCTGAGAAACGCAGTACAGTCTGAATTCGATGAACTGAAAATAAAACTTGAACCGGGCAATAACGCCCGCGCCGATGTACCCGACCTGTCACTGCCAGGCAGAACGGTCAACCCCGGCAGCCGCCATATTCTTACACAGACACTCGACGAAATTAAATCCATTTTCAAAGGACTCGGTTTCTCGGTATCCGAAGGTCCTGAACTGGAATCCGATTACTATAACTTCGGCGCACTGAATTTCCCCGACGACCATCCGGCCAGAGATATGCAGGATACATTCTTCATCAATAAGGACTATCTGCTCAGGACGCATACCTCGCCAGTACAGGTGCGTATCATGACGTCTCAGAAACCTCCCGTACGCGTTATAATGCCGGGCAAGGTGTTCCGCAATGAAGCCATAAGCGCACGCAGCCACTGCCAGTTCCACCAGGTCGAAGGACTCTATGTGGACAAGGACGTCACCTTTACCGAACTGAAAGGTACGCTGGTAAGCTTTGCTCGTCAGTTTTACGGCAGCAATCTGAAATACAGATTCCGCCCCAGCTTTTTCCCGTTTACCGAACCCAGCGCTGAAATGGATATCACCTGTTTCCTCTGCAAGGGTGAGGGCTGCCGCGTATGCAAGGGGACGGGCTGGCTCGAAATACTGGGCTGCGGCATGGTCGACCCGAATGTATTCAAATCGGTCGGCTATGATCCGGAGGAATATACCGGCTATGCCTTTGGAATGGGCATTGAAAGAACTGCCATGCTGAAATACGGTATAACCGATATCAGGCTATTTTTTGAAAATGATGTCAGATTTTTAAAACAGTTTTAAAGAGAATTTAGCGGAGATACTGAATTGAAAGTTTCACTTAACTGGCTGAAGGATTATGTGGATTTGCAGGGCATCAGCGCCGAAGAGGTGATTGAGAAACTTACAATATCCGGTCTGGAAGTTGAAGACGTTGAATATAAGGGGAAACTCTACGAGAATTTTGTGGTGGGCTATGTCAAAGAAAGACAGAAACATCCAAATGCCGACAAGCTTTCTCTGTGTGTTGTTTCTACAGGCAGCGAGGAATTTAATGTCGTTTGCGGCGCTCCGAATGTGGCTGCGGGGCAGAAGATAGTATTTGCAAAAGTAGGGGCAGTAGTGCCCGACGGCGGCTTTACCATTACTAAGGCCAAGATCCGCGGCGAAGTATCAATGGGCATGATCTGTTCCGAAAAAGAACTCGGACTGTCGGATAATCACGAAGGCATAATGGTCCTGGATCCGGAAATGAAAGAAGGTACACCGGTTGCCGAGGCACTCGGCCTGGATGATGTGATCATTGAAATCGGAATTACCCCCAACCGTCCCGACGCACTCAGCCATATCGGTGTTGCAAGAGATCTGGCTGCAATATTCAAACGCCCCCTTGCAAAACCGGCATTGAACCTTTGCGAGGCTGACACGCTGGTTACAGATGAGGCCAAAGTAATTATAGAAAATCCGGATGCCTGCCCGCGCTACAGCGCCAGAGTGGTGAAAAACGTGGAGGTAAAGGAATCTCCGGCCTGGCTGAAATCCAGGCTCAGAAGCATCGGACTCAGACCGATAAACAATATTGTCGACATTACAAATTATATACTGCACGAAACCGGGCAGCCGCTGCATGCATTCGATCTCGACCGGTTAGCTGAAAAGACAATAGTGGTCAGGAATGCAGAAGAAAAAGAAAAATTTGTTACTCTCGATTCGAAGGAACGCACCATGTCATCGGCCGATCTCATGATATGCGATGCTGAACGCGCAGTTGCGGTAGCAGGCGTAATGGGCGGAGAGAATTCAGAGGTAACAGCAGAGACAAAGAATGTACTGATTGAAAGCGCATATTTCGCGCCTTCGGTTATAAGAAAAACATCGCGGAAACTGCAGCTGTCGACGGATGCTTCATACAGATTTGAAAGAGGCACCGATCCCGATAACACTGTTTATACGGCAGCTCGCGCGGCACAGCTGATGGCTGAGCTGGGCGGCGGTTCGGTAATGAAGGGCGCAATCGATGTATATCCCAAACCGATCAGACAGGCTGAAACTTCTGTGAGATACTCGCGCATAAGGCGCATACTGGGCTACGAAGTGTCTCCCTCGGATGTCAGGGAGATACTGCAGTATCTGGGAATGGAGATAACCGCAGAAAAACCAGACATGCTTCAGGTACGCGTACCTGCATTCCGCCCTGATATAGAGCGGGAGATTGACCTGATAGAGGAAGTTGCACGCATATACGGATACGACAACATACCGGCAATCAGCAAGATCAACGTCACTTTGGAGGAAAAGACAGATAATCAGGCATTCAAGGACAAGCTCAGAAGCGCGGGTCATGCCCTCGGCTTCAACGAGATAATTAGCAATTCGCTGCTGCCCGAAGAACTGGCGGCTCTGGCAGGAAAGCCGGTTAGCGTGCTGAACCCTCAGAGCTCCGATATGGCAAGCCTGCGTACATCACTGCTGCAGGGCGCACTGCTTGCAGTACAGAAAAATCTGTACGTCGGTGAAAAGAACCTTGCTTTGTTCGAAATAGGTGATATATTTAATAAGGTATCTGAAGCAGACATTAAGTCCTTTGACGATTTTTCGGAAGATCAGATGATGATGATGCTTTTGACCGGCAAGGCTCAGCAGACCTCGTGGTACGGCAAGGAAAGACCGTATGATATTTACGATCTCAAGGGGCTGGCAGACGGGCTTATAAGCAAAATTTACCTTGACAATGTATTCGCAGATTCATATTATTTATCTGGAAATTTTAACTTTGAGTACTATTTCGCCAAGTGTTATAAGGGTAAGGAAATAATTGCCGGCGGACTGGTAAAAAAGGAACTGCTGAAAAAGTTCGACATACAGCAGGATGTTTTCTATTTGGAGTTCAACATCAGCGAACTCGAAAACATCCGGATTCCTCAAAAACGCTTCAGGGAGCTGTTAAAATATCCTAAGGTCATTAGAGACTGTGCTTTTGTACTCGAAAGGTCTGTCCCTGCAGGTGAAGTAGTCGAGGCGATATATAAGAGCACCAAAAAAGGATTGCTGAAAAAAGTCGAAGTTTTTGATACATTTGTGAGCCAGAATCTGGGCGGTAATAAAAAGAGCCTGGCTTTTTCTCTGGAGTACTATGATGAATCAAAGACACTTAAGGATGATGAGGTCGAGAAGGACTTCTTCAGGACTATTGAGATTGTCAGAAACCAGTTTAATGCTGAATTCAGGGGAAATAATTGAACGAGGCGATAAAATACGATAGCATAATTGAGGAGCTTAATTCGCTCGAGCAGCAGGCTCTGACAGTATCTGGGACCATACGTGGTCTGCACGAAAGAATTGCAGAACTTGAAAGGATCAACAGTGAACTGAGTTCCACCAATTCTGAGCTGAATCTGAAAATTATCGAACTGGACGACAAAATTGACGCTTTGAGAAAGGAAAAGGAGTTCCTTAGCAAAAGCAGTATGTATTCCAATAAAGAAAGGGAGAATCTTAAACTCCAAATAAATGACCTGATCAGCAGGATTGATCATCATTTACGCTCTTAGACAACTTGTTTGTAATGATGGAAAAGATACAAAATGACCAACAAAAAGAAGCTGAAGTTAAAAATATTTGATAAAGAATATTCTCTTCTTGTAGATAACGAAGAAATAGCTACCGAATTGGCGAATTATGTTAATAAAGTAATGACTGCAACAAAGGAAGAATTGCCTGATCAGTCGATCCAGACAATAGCAATTATTGCATCACTAAATATTGCATATGACTTATTTCTTGAAAAAAAGAAATATGGGGAATTTAACTCACAAGCTCACGACAGGATTAAAAAAATACAGCTTCTTTTAAATGAGTCCCGGGTATCTGTCCCATCTTAAAGTTTAAAACCGCGCTGCCGGTTAGAATTAAAGAAGAACTAACTTCTAACAATTGGGTCATTGACTTTCGGCGTCTATTGCAGGCCTCACCCGGATATTTATATCCGGATCCGGAAATTTATTTTTCCGGACAGTGGAAGCAAAAAGCGTTCGGGCAATTTCCCACACTGAATTAACAGGGTTCTTCTCTGTTAATTTAGCTGGCAGTCGCGGTTGAATTTGAAAAAATCCAACTCGTGGAGGAAAAATGGATCTGTTGTGGATTATTCCGATGATTGCTATAGTTCTGGTAGCTATGTTTTATATGGGGTGGCTGCTGAATTCGAAAGTCGGGAAAAAGAGCATCGTATCGGCTGAAGAGAGGGCAAAACAAATCATAGCTGACGGTGAAAAAGAAGCTAATAACATTAAAAGAGAAAAATTACTCGAAGTAAAAGATGAATGGCTGCGCAAGAAGCAGGAATTTGATGCCGACCTGAACCAGAAGAAGCAGAAAATTCAGAACTATGAAAAACAGCTTTCGGTTCGCGAAGAAAATATTGAAAAAAAGTATGAACTGATTACCAAAAAAGAAAAGGATACCAAACAGCTCGAAAAAGACCTCGCCGTCTTTAAGCAATCACTCGACTCCAGGAATTCAGAATTAGAAAAATTGTTTTTAGAGCAGAATGTCAGACTGGAAAGAACTGCCGGACTTACTGCTGACGAAGCCAAAAAAATGCTGATTGAAAACATGGTCAATCAGGCCAAGAGCGATGCAACGTCGCTTATCAAGGAGATCAGGGACAGGGCCAAGGTTGACGCCAAGAAAGAGGCCCAGAGAATTATTATCCAGTCAATACAGCGTACCGCTGTCGATCATTCCGTAGAAACCACCGTGTCTGTTGTACAGATTCAGAACGAGGAAATGAAGGGACGTATTATCGGGCGCGAAGGCCGAAATATCAGAGCCTTTGAGGCTGCTACCGGTGTGGACGTGATTGTCGATGACACACCGGAGGCCGTAATACTTTCCGCATTTGATCAGTTCAGGCGCGAAACCGCGCGCATTGCTCTCGAACGCCTTATTGCCGACGGCAGAATCCACCCGGCAAGAATTGAGGAAATGGTGGAGAAGGTCCGCCAGGAACTCGAAGAAGAAGTTATACATGAAGGCGAAAATACACTTATTCAGCTGGGTCTGCACGGAGCCCATGCAGAGATAATCAAGCATATTGGCCGCATGAGATACCGCTCAAGCTATGGTCAGAACCTGCTTCAGCATAGTATTGAAGTTGCATACCTCACAGGCATAATGGCTGCCGAACTCGGTATCGACGCCACTATGGCCAAACGCGCCGGTCTGCTGCACGACATCGGAAAAACGATCGACCGCAGCATAGAAGGACCGCATGCGCTGCTGGGTTATGAACTGGCCAAAAAATTCAAGGAACACCCGATAGTGATAAACGCTATCGGAAGTCATCACGAAGATATCGAAATGGAACATCCGATCTCTGCACTGGTGCAGGCTGCAGATGCCATCAGCGGAGCACGCCCGGGTGCAAGAAGAGAACCTCTCGAGAGCTACGTAAAGCGACTTGAAAATCTGGAAACCCTCGCAAAATCGTTTGAAGGCGTCGCTAAAACCTACGCCATTCAGGCCGGCAGGGAAGTAAGGGTTGTCGTCGAACAGGATAAGGTCGACGACGTATTTGCCGACCGCCTTGCATGCGATATCGCCCAGAAAATTCAGGAAGAAATGGAGTACCCGGGACAGATAAAGGTTACTGTTATAAGGGAAGTAAGAAAAATTTCCTACGCCAGGTAATATGGAACAAAAACCAAAGCTTAAAATTGGTGTTACCGGCGGAATCGGTTCGGGCAAATCACTTTTCTGCGCGTATTTTGCTGAAAAAGGTTACCCCGTGATCAGTGCTGACCTCGAGGCAAAGAGAGTGCTCGAAAATGACCCGGAAGTAAAACGGCAGATAGTTTCTGCATTCGGAAAGGGAGCCTTCAGAAATGATGGTTCTCCCGATACCGCCTATATTGCCGGAAAAGTATTCGCTTCACGCGAAAATATAGAACTTATCAACTCGATCATTCATCCCGCTGTAATCCGCAGCATTAAAAAAACGATGAGGGAACTGCTGAAGGACAACGATGTAGTGTTTGTCGAGGCGGCCCTGCTGTACGAAGCGCGCATGAAGAAGATGTTCAACTATGTAGTGCTTGTTACAGCCGATGAGGATATCAGGGTCAAACGGGCTGCAGAAAACCTGGGTGTGAATGAACAGGCGATCCGGAAGAGAATGACCGGACAGTTGCCCGAGGATAAAAAGAAAGACTGGGCTGATTTTACATTTGTAAATAATTCCACCTGCGACGAACTGAAAAATAAGGCGGAATTTTTCTTTAACCTGTTGAAAAAAATCGGTGAATCAAATTGATTAAGGTTGCTTATCAGGGTGAACCCGGCGCTTACAGCGAATCGGCTTCAAAAGCTTATTTCCCCGGCAATATCAAGCTGCTGCCATCGGAAACATTTGCACTCGTATTTAAAAGAATTCAGGATGGCGAGGCCGACTTCGGCGTCATCCCCGTGGAAAATTCACTCTACGGCAGCATATTCGAGACCTATGACCTGCTTCTCAGATACTCGCACAAAATTACCGGCGAGCTCAAGCTCGCCATCAACCATTATCTGATGGGATACAAAAAATATAACATTGCCGATCTCAAAAGGATCTATTCTCATCCTCAGGCTCTTGGACAGTGTTCTGAATTCCTGGGATCTCTGAAAAATACGGAGATAATACCGGTATACGATACTGCCGGTGCAGCCAGGAATATCATGAACTCAAAAGAAGAATTTGCCGCTGCAATTGCCGGAAAAGGCGCAGCCGGCAACTACGGCCTGAAGATAATAAAAGGCAATATCAGTAACGACAAGGAAAACTACACCAGGTTTCTTGTTATTACTTCAGCAGACAGAAAGGTCAGGGTTGAAGGCTCCAGGCTGAAAACTTCTATCTGCTTTGGTCTGAAAAGTGTTCCCGGCGCACTGTTCAAAGCGCTCAGTGTATTTGCACTGCGCGACATCAATCTTACAAAAATTGAATCCAGACCCATTCCGCAGAAAACTTTTCAATATATGTTCTATATCGATCTGGCCGGCGGTGAGAACGATGAGGCTGTAAAGAATGCAATAATGCATCTCCGGGAGTTTACCGAGAGCGTCAGGATTCTGGGCAGCTACGATACCGGACGGGTTATTAAATGATCTCTGTGCAAATTATTTCGGTTAGAAAATAAATTTCGATACGCAAATTTCCCTTGTTAGTTGGTAATAGATAATCATCATTAACTTTCAATCAAAGGGGTCTATCGTGTCAGTAGTCAATAATCTTATTGTCCGGATGGTGCAGATGATGCCCAAATCCGTAGTGAAATTTTTTGCACAGAAGTATATCGCAGGCGAAACTCTCGATGACGCCGTCAGAGTTGTAAAAGAGCTCAACGCGAGCGGCATCTATGCCACTATCGATGTTCTCGGCGAAGCCATTAAAAGCAAGGATGAGGCGCTTGTATCCAAAAGAGAATGCCTCGAAGTCCTGAATGCCATAAAGAAGCATTCTCTGATGGCTAACCTTTCTATTAAACCGACTCAGTTCGGGTATGGTATTGACAGGGAATTCGGCATCCGGCAGATACAGGAGGTGGTCGAAAAAGCCCGCGAAATTGATAATTTTGTGAGACTGGATATGGAGGACAGTTCGACCACCGATGCGACTTTCGAACTGCTCAGGTGCCTGCGTGAAAAATATCAGAATGTTGGTGTGGTGGTGCAGGCATATCTTAAGCGTACCTATGACGATGTGCAGAAACTTAACTCTACGGGTACCAGCTACCGCCTCTGCAAGGGAATCTATGTGGAACCCGAGGAAATTGCTTACAAGGACCGGCAGAAGATACGTGACAACTATCTGAAACTGCTGCGCCTGATGTTTGAAAACGGAAATTATGTCGGCATCGCAACTCACGATGAATACCTGATCGATGGTGCGTACAGAATGATAAAGGAAATGAATATTCCGAAAGACAAGTATGAATTCCAGATGCTCTACGGAGTGCGCGAAGATCTGCGCAACAGGATTAACGCCGACGGAAACAAGATCAGGATATACGTTCCTTTTGGTGTACAGTGGTATAAATATTCTATCAGGAGACTGCAGGAAAATCCTCAGGTAGCCTGGTATATCACCAAAAGTATTTTTATGTTTAAATAACTTTAACTTTGAATTTTTTATTTTATGAATTGTATAGGTATAGAGAGTTCCTGTGATGAAACGTCTGTGGCAGTGATATCCGACGGTAAACTGCTGGCAAACCTGATTTCATCACAGGACTTCCATGTTAAATACGGCGGGGTGGTTCCGGAACTGTCCAGCCGTGCACATCTTCAGATAATTATCCCTCTGGTGAAAGATGCTTTGGAACGCTCCGGACTGGCACTGTCTGACATTGATCTGGTATGCTCTACTGCAGGCCCCGGCCTGATCGGTGCACTGCTTGTCGGATTTCAGTTTGGAAAATCGCTGGCGTATTCGCTGAATAAACCCTTCGTCCCGGTAAACCATATTGAAGGCCACATATATTCAGGATTCCTGATGGAAGATAAACCGGAATTCCCGGTGCTTGTTCTTGTGGTTTCAGGCGGGCATACACTGCTGCTGCTGGTAAAGAGCGATACTGAAATCCTAAAGCTCGGGTCTACCATAGATGACGCGGCGGGTGAAGCATTCGACAAGGTTGCAAAAATGCTCGGACTCGGATATCCCGGAGGTCCGAAAATACAGAAGGCAGCTGCTCTGGGTGATCCGGCAAAAATTAAATTTCCCATTGCTTCTCTAAAATCACCCTACGATTATTCTTTTTCGGGACTTAAGACCGCAGTGCTGAGATATATTCAGCAGACATATGGTATGAACAACCCGGTACCGGAAGCAGATGTGCCCGATATAGCCGCATCGTTTCAGCATACGGTTATCAGGACACTGATAAAAAATGTGGAGAAAGCGCTGAAGGCATACGATGTACGTACCCTTTCTCTTGTAGGCGGTGTTGCTGCCAATAAGGACTTGCGCAATGCGCTGGAGGAGACAGCAAAGAAATACAGAAAAAAAATTGTAGTGCCTGATTTCGTATACTGCGGTGATAATGCAGCAATGATAGCCTACAGGGGCATGAAGGTTTATGAAGCGGGGAAACGTTTTTCATATAATGAAAATGCATTCCCTAATCTGGATGAAAATACATTTAAGTCAGCCTGAAAATTTACTACACAATTAACCGGTTATCTGTCGTGGAAAGAAAAGAAGAATTAAAACGCAGGGAATTAAAGAGACTCAGAAGGAAAATAGACGCTCTGGATAAAGTGCTGGTTGAAGTACTCAATCAGAGAGCCAGGATCTCAGTATCTATCGGAAGACTGAAAAAACAGAGTGGTACGGATGTGTTGTGTTCCGACAGAGAGAAGCAGGTCGTCAACAATATACTGTCTCATAACGGCGGACCTATTTCTGACGAATCGCTTCTTAAGATATATGATTCAATACTGGAAGAATCGCGCAAGATACAGAATGAACTGAAGTAATTTACATTACGCAATAAATGAGCCTAATGCGGTGTATAGACGCTTTGCAATTTGCAATAAATGTGTTTCTTTGAAGATAATGGGGTTCCGCAGATTTCACCCGCGGCTATTCACAGCCAATCCGTATTCGGATTGAAGTCAGGTTAATATCAGAGATTATTACAGTGATTTACTTTTCAGATATCTTGGCGTGACAGGTTATAATTGTGGTAAATAATATTGCAGCTTTGCTGCTGAAGGCGGCGCGGGGAGTAAATATCAGAGATTATATAATGATGTACTTCTCAGTTATCATGGCGTAAAAGGTTGTTAGTTGTATGCAAATAATATTGCAGCTTTGCCCTGAAGGGGCAAATGGATGTCAGCGCAGGGCTTCAGCCCTGCGTCGGGAGATCACCCGCCCTCAAACGCACGCTGTAAGTGTGCGTGGCGGATTTTTAGTAGTATGAGTAAAGTAATTATTTTTTAATACGGATACAAGCAATTGGAAGAAAATAATACAAATGAAAACCCCTCGGGGGATAAACAGGAAAATGACAGCAATTCAGAGAATAATCAGAGTGGTAAAACACAAGGGCCAAAGCAGGGTAAGGTAAAAATCGGTTCTTTGCTCTCAAGGAAGCAATTTATTCTGGTTGCAGCAGTATTTGCAGCCGTACTGGCGCTGCTGATCTACACATTCTTTACACCCAATTATTATTCGCATGCCGCACCTCTGAGATTTGAAATATCGCAGGGCATGTCGCTCAGAC
>JBLMZS010000016.1:0-9087 GCA_050258935.1 Bacteroidota bacterium | reverse complement strand
TGAAGTCCAGACGCTCAGACGGGTAGTCGGTATCAATCGGCAGATAAGCACCGCCGGCCTTGAGAACAGCCAAAATAGCAATGATCATCTCAGCAGAGCGTTCGAGAGCAATAGCAACGATTGTGCCGGGTTTAACACCAAGGGAAATGAGTCTGTGAGCAAGCTGGTTGGCCGAGGCATTGAGCTGGCAATAGGTGATCTGTTTATCTTCAAATACCACCGCCACGGCATCCGGAGTTCTCACTGCCTGCTGCTCAAATATACTGTGAACACAGTTATCATTCAGTGGTGAATTGGTATTGTTCCACTGAGCAATGATTTTCTGTTTCTCGTCAGAAGGTATGAAGTCAAGGTGTGATACAGGCTTTTCGGGATTTCTGAGGACATCCTCCATCAGGGACATCAGCCTGTTCTCAATGTCTCTCATGTCCTGAAAACTGAAGTATGCCGTATTGTATGCCATCTTGACAGATATATCGGTTTCCTTTGAATATTCACCTACAGTAATAGTGACCGGGTTTATTTCCAAACCGTTATCAATTTCGATTATTTCTGTTGGTCCACTGTTCCCAAAGCGAGTTGAGTAATCCATTTTTGCAAATGAAAATGATATATCGAACAATTGCTTCCGTCCGGTCTTAAAGGTTCCGGCCAGGCGATTGATCATACTAATAGGCAAGCGCTGAAACCGGTAGCTTTCTTTCAGTGTTTTGGCTATAGACTGTATGAGCGAAATAAAACTTAAATCCCGCGGGAAACTGAACCTTTCAGGTATCAGGCTGATGAACATTCCTATAGTCTGCTTAAATATGTGTGAGTTCCGGTTGAGTATCGGAAGGCCGATCACACATTCATCCTTATCCTGAACTCTGGTAAAATAGGCATAAAGCAGGCCTAGCAGAACATGAGTAATTGAAACCGAGTGTGCTTTACCGAGTGCTTCCAGCTGTTCGTAGAGCGACCTGGGTATTGACCAATTATGAACTGATCCCTCTATGCCGGGGTTGGCAGTTTTAGGATAGAACATCGGTTCGGGGAGTGTAGTAAATTTTTGTTTCCAGTAACTGCATTGAACTTCGAAGTTTTCAGATCCCATATAGTCTTCATCGTTCTTTATAAATTCGGAGTAATGAGCTCCCCGGGGTGCAGGAATCGGCTCGCATTGCAGTAGTGCGTTATATATGACCGATATGCGCTGAGTGACCAGAGAAACAGCCCAGTTATCGACTATAAGATGGTTCCAGCTGTGGGCCCAGAAATAATGTCCTTCCGAAATCTTGAACAAATTGTGGCGGAAAAGCGGTTCTTCGAATATACGGAAAGGACGCAGGTGATCCTGCATCATATATTTTAGCGCAGTTTGCTCAGGGTCAGGTTCGTCTGAGAGGTCAAAATATCCCATATCGGTATTACCCATTTCAGGAAATGTCTGAAATGGAACGTCATCTTTCACAACCGGCTTAAAGCGAAGTATATCGGTTTCATTTACCAGCTGTATTAGTGCCTTGCGAAAAATATCAACGTCAATATCCCCGTCAATACGGAGGTAACCTCCTGTATTATAAACCGGGGTGTCGGGATATAAAATCTGATCGAACCAGACTTCACGCTGCACGGACGAAAGCGGAAAAAGTGTCTGTTGAGGATGACACGTCATGTTCATAGAGATTTCCATTTAAATAGGTGGCATCAGAAAAACAAAATCATTAAGCATAGAATCAGATTTTGCCCTGTAACTAAAAAAAAAGACATAAGATCAAGGGAGATAAATATAAATAATTAACTGACCTTATAAAAATACTTTTCCGGCGGGCAGTATAATAAAGTTCAGACTACAAATCCATTCCCTTATTTTGAAGTCATCGCTTGAAATAGTTGATTTAAAATACTATTATTATGCTCATTATTTAATTGCGATGTAAATGAAATTCTTCGAATTCCTCAAAAACGAGTATAACAAACCTCTGACCAAGCTGCTCTTATTAACGGCTCTATCCGGTCTTTCGAGTGCCGGAGTTCTCGCCGTTATCAACGTGGCGGCAAACAATGTCTCAAAAAATTCGGTTAATATCAGCTATCTGCTTATGTTTATTGCGATTGTAGGTATATTTATTACTTCTCAAAAGTATATACTGACAACCGGAATTACTATTATCGAGGAGATAATTCACAATATCAGGCTGAGACTTTCGGATAAAATCCGGAGGACGGATCTGCTGAATATTGAAAAGATCGGAAAAGCCGAAATATATAACCGGCTCACTCAGGAATGCAATCTGATTTCGCAGATGGCTGCGTATGTTATCACCGCAATACAGTCAGGAATAATGCTGATCTTTGTCTTTGGCTATGTCGCTTACCTCTCAATGATGGCGGCAATTCTGCTGACTGGCATCCTAATAATAGGAGTCATAATATTTACCAGGAATGACAAAAAAATCAGGGAGGAACTGGAAGCAACAAACAAAGCTGAAGTCAGTTTTTTTGTGTCACTTACAGATATCATTGACGGTCTGAAGGAGATAAAGCTCAACAGGAAAAAGGGGAATGACCTTTTCACACGGTTTGAGAGTATACTGGTAAATCTGAAAAAACTGAAGATCGATACGGGATTTATGTTCTCTGAGAATATGGTATTCTCTCAGGCATTTATTTATATCGTTCTGGGCGCTATCGTGTTTGTAATGCCGGCTATCAATCCTGAGATATCCAATAAGATAGTAGCTACAACAACTGCTATGCTTTTTGCAGTTGGCCCGCTTACCGCACTGGTTTCAATGTTCCCGATATTTGATAAAATTAACATTGCGGTAAAGAACATCTATGATATGGAACGTCAGCTGGATGACCAGTTGAACCCCGATGAAGTACAGCCGATAAACGGGGAAAACAGATTTGACAATTTCAGCAGGATAGACCTTAGCGGCCTGTATTTCGAGTACGCCGGCGAGAAAAATGAGATTTTTTCTATCGGCCCGATAGACCTTACCATCAACCGGGGAGAAGTTATTTTTATTATAGGCGGTAATGGCTGCGGTAAGACAACCTTCTTAAAAACCCTGACAACGCTTTACCGTCCGAAAACAGGAAGCATATTCGTCGATGATAAACTCATTGACAATTCCAACTATCTTGAATACAGAGAACTCTACTCGGCGATATTTTATGATTTCCACCTTTTTGATAAACTCTACGGCCTTGAAAAAACCGATCCTAAAAAAATAGACGATCTGCTGAAACTGATGCAGATCCGTGATAAAACCGAATTCAGGAATAACGGATTTACTAAACTGGAATTGTCCACCGGTCAGCGCAAGCGCCTGGCTCTTATAGTTACTTTTCTGGAGGACAAGCCGATCTATATTTTTGATGAATGGGCTGCAGATCAGGATCCCCAATTTAAAAAATATTTTTATGATGAACTGCTGTCAAAACTGAAGGCGGAAGGCAAAACTGTTCTTGCAGTAAGTCACGACGACCGGTATTTCCATCTGGCTGACAGAGTTATCAAAATGGAATATGGCATGATCGTCTGACATAGTCGACTGTCAAAAGCACAATATATAAGTATCTGACGGGTCTGGAAAGTGATTCAAAAAATCAAAACAATTTTCGTGCGAATAGCTCTTCTCTTCCGATTTATGAAGGATAAGTTACTCTGTTTTTGGAAAAAGCATACATTAGGGATATCTCTGGGTATACTGATTTTCGTGTTCTTTATTGCAATGTTCTGGACCAGAATTTTTATTTCCATTGATTCCGGCCAGCAGGGAATAAGATGGTCAAGATTTTCAGGTACGGAACTGGATGAAATTTATGGCGAAGGACTTCATGTGATGTGGCCCTGGGACAGAATGTATATCTATCAGACCCGTCTGCAGAGCAAAACAGATACACTTCAGATACTTACTTCGGAAGGTCTTAACGTAAACGTCGAGTTTTCTTACCGGTATTATCTGATGAGGGATTCAATCCCGACGATTCACAAAAATCTGGGAGTTACTTATGCGAATTCCTATGTGAAACCTGAAGTTGAAGCCGCTTCAATCGCAATAATAGGCAATTATGCTCCGGAGCAACTATACAAAATGTCTTCACTTGTCATTCAGTCAACTATCAAGTACTATCTCAGCAAGCAATTGCTTGAACAGAATATAGTGATGGACGATTATCTGATTCGTAAAATAACACTCCCTGATATTGTATCTAATTCTATTGAAAAAAAAATGGTCGCAGAACAGCTGTCGTATGAATTTGATTACAGACTCAAAACCGAAGACAAAGAGAAAAAAAGAAAGATTATTGAGGCTGAAGGTATACGACAGTTTGAAAGACTTTCAGGCATACCTATACTGAAATGGAAAGGTCTTGAGGTTACCTCAGAATTTGCAAATTCAAAAAACAGCAAGATTGTTATTATGGGAAACGGTAAAAACGACCTCCCGCTGCTGCTGAATTCAGATGATAAAAAATGACGGCAGCTATAATGACAGGTAAACTGCTCTGCAGGGAATTTTGCAGTAGCGGCTTTTACTATCAGAATTAGTATAGTCTTTAAAGAATGACAAATATTTATTAGTTTACATTATCTATAATCATTATTCAGAGAGGTACACAATGCATGAGGAAGATATGGCACAGAATGAATTAGCAGCAGACGCTGCAATAGCTGAAGAAACAGATCAGGTGAAATACGATGCAGCCAATGCAACGGTCAAGAAGTATATGCTGTGGTCTATGGGTGCCGGCCTCCTTCCGGTTCCTCTGGTCGATATCGCTGCTGTATCCGGAGTACAGCTCAAAATGCTCAGCGAACTGTCAAAGCAGTTCGGCGTTGAGTTTTCCAGGAATGCCGGGAAATCAATTATCGGTGCCTTGCTGGGCGGGATCTCGGCAGACGCCCTCTCCAGAAGCTATATTACCAGTGCTGTCAAAGCCATTCCGGTTATAGGTGTGGTTGGTGCGGTATCTATGCCTGTTTATTCAGCCGCAGCAACATGGGCTATCGGAAAAGTATTTATACAGCACTTTGCCAGCGGCGGAACTTTCCTGAATTTTGACCCCAAAAAAGTAAAAGAATACTTTATGGATCTCTTCAAGCAGGGTCAGGCCATTGCTCAGAACCTGAAGACTGCAAAAGCATGACGTATTAAGTCACGTTACGCAAGACTTCCTTTGCGCACTTTCAGCGTGTGTTTTGTGAGTAGGGGATATCTGTATATAAGGGACAGCCCTATGTCCGGATATCCACCACCCCTTTCCTCTAGCTGTAAGTATGGGTAGAATAGACTGAATAAACGCTGCGAAATCTATGTGCCATCTAATGTTCCTGTAATTGCGTAAGGTGAGCCCCAAATAATAATTTTAATTAAAAATTATACCTATGATCCACAGTTTAATTTTCAATTTAAAATTCAGAATCTCGAATTTGCAGCGGTATATCAGAGGTTGACAGAGATGCCTTCATTGCTCAACACTTCGCGCGCACGGTGCATTTCCTGTTCTGATTCAAATGACAGGCGGAATGTTCCTCCCGAACCCTCGCGGATCTTAAGCAGTTCGATATCTTTTATATTGATCTTTTCGCTGAACAGGGAAGCGGATATTCTGCTGATAATACCAGGCTCGTCTTTTACAAATACAAAAATATCATATAACGGTGAGATAAAACCTTTGCTTGTTTTTGGAACCATATCCCGCATCACAGAAGCCGAACTGAACAGCTTTTCGATACTCTCCATATCATCCGACTCGATATAGCGGTGCATCATGGCAATCTGCTCTTCCATAATGCCGATGGTCCGGATTATCTCTGACTTGTTATATCTGATTACATCCTTCCAGATACTGAAACTGCTCGATGCAATCCGTGTCATATCACGGAATCCGCCCGCGGCAAATGAAAGCGGTTCGTCATTGCCTCCGGCAATGGCTGCAGCATTGACCAGTGCTACAGACAACAGCTGAGGAAGATGACTGACTGATGAAACTATACGGTCGTGCGTATATGCATCAAGAAAGGATATCCTCGCCCCGAGCGACCCGATAACATCAATTAAGCGTTTATCCCTTATCTGAGATTCATTCTCAGCAGTCAGTATATAAACGGCATTTTCAAACAGCAGCGGATCGGAATTTTCATAGCCGCCTTTCTCCTTGCCTGTCATCGGGTGTCCGCCGATAAATAAACCGGCTGAGTTCATCTTCTGCCACTTGTCCTGGAACACTCCCTTGACGCCGCAGACGTCCGTAAGTATCGTTCCCGGCCTGAGCCGGGGGGCAATGCTGACAAAAACATCCAGCGACATCTGCAGAGGAAGGCAGAGAAAAATGATATCCGATTCGACCGCTTCTTCCGGAGCAGACAATTCGCGGTCAATCACTTGTTCGGATAATGCGGCCTGTGTTGTTTCAGGCAGATCATATGCTGAGATACTTACGCACTGAAGATTTTTCTTCAGTGCACGTGCAATCGATCCGCCTATCAGTCCAAGCCCAATGATGGAAATATTCATATATGACATATGTTCGGCATCATCCTATGGTTCTGCCGATAGCCGACGCGATGGCCTTAATTTCCGCCATCATTTTCAGATACTGTTCCGGCAGTAATGCCTGAGGGCCATCTGAGAGTGCTTTTTCGGGATCCTGGTGAATTTCGACCATAAGTGCATCCGCACCGGCAGCTACAGCAGCACGGGCCATGGGTATGACCTGATGGCGGTAACCGGTTGCATGAGAAGGATCGGCTGCAACAGGAAGGTGACTCTTTCTGTGTACTACAGGTATAGCTGAAAGGTCAAATGTGTTTCTGGTGTACGTTTCAAATGTTCTGATACCGCGTTCGCAAAGTATTACATTTTTGTTTCCGCCGGAGAGAATATACTCGGCAGACATCATGAGTTCTTCGATGGTAGCCGATAGGCCGCGCTTGAGCATTATTGGCGTCTGCAGTTTACCGAGTTCCTTCAGCAGGGGATAGTTCTGCATATTGCGTGCACCTATCTGGAAAACATCCGCATATTTCCCGATAAGGTCTATCTGTTCTATCTGCATAACCTCGGTGATTACGAGCAGGCCGTTCTGATCGGCAGCCTCGCGCATCAGCCTAAGACCTTCTTCACCCATTCCCTGGAATGAATATGGGGAAGTTCTGGGTTTGAACGCTCCGCCTCTGAGCATTTTGCCGCCGCCCTGTTTAACGATGGCTGCCAGTTCAAATATCTGTTTTTCACTTTCCACAGAACACGGACCGGCCATGACGATAATCTCGTCACCACCGATCTGTATATCCTTTATGGGAATGACAGAATTTTCTTTCTGAAAGCTGCGGCTGGCAAGCTTGAAAGGTTCGGTTATACGGTATACTTCGGCAACACCGTCAAGGATTTTTATACTGCGGATATCAAAATCCGGTTTGACACCTATTGCACCCAGGACAATCTGTTCGACACCGGTCGACCGGTGAACTTCAAATCCATAGGCTTTGAGATGAGCGATCACATCTTCTATCTGGGTCTCAGAAACGTTTTTTTCTAATACTACTACCATTTTGATTTTTCGGATTATATTTGTGAAAGTTGAATTATATATTAGAGAATTACAAGCTAAATAACGAATTAAAACCAAAAAAGAAAGATCACAAATAATGAAGTCATATTCAATACACAGCCGGTCATAATTTGCCAGGCTGTGTTATTTATTGCATAAACCGCGTTTAAATATGCAAATGAATGAATATTAAGTGTGTCAGCTTGCTTATTCGAGTATCTTTTTCTTCAGTTCGTTCAGCTTGTTGAGAGCCTGCAGGGGAGTGAGGTTGTCGACTTCCAGATCAGAGATCTCTTTCCTGAGAGAATCGTCCTTCAGTTCAAACAGGCTGAACTGCATCTCATCCTCGTGCTTTTTCAGCCTGGCAATTTTTTCTTTCTTCATTTCATAAGGCGTAAGCTCCTTGGATTCCAGATTCTCCAGTATTTCCTTCGCACGCGATGTAACCGACATAGGCAGACCCGCCATCTGTGCCACCTGTATGCCGTAGCTGTGATCAGCACTGCCTGGTGTAACCTTGTGAAGGAAGATTACTTTGTCTGAGTATTCCCGCACCTCAACCTTATAATTCTTTATCCTGGGGAATATGGATGCCATTTCATTGAGTTCGTGATAGTGTGTCGCAAACAGAGTCTTGGCTCTTACATCCGGATTTTCGTGCAGGTATTCAGTGATTGCCCAGGCAATCGATATTCCGTCGAATGTGGACGTACCGCGTCCGATCTCATCGAGGAGTATGAGGCTTTTGCTCGTGGCGTTATTCAGTATGTTCGCGGCCTCCTGCATTTCTACAAGGAAAGTGCTCTCACCGGCAGAAATATTATCGCTGGCTCCTACACGTGTATAGATTTTATCCACAACTCCGATATGTGCACTTTTTGCCGGCACAAACGATCCTATCTGTGCCAGCAGTACTATCAGTCCGGCCTGACGCAGATATACTGATTTACCCGCCATATTAGGACCGGTTAGAATTATGATCTGATCTTCTGAATTAAGAACGAGGTCATTTGAAGTAAAATTTTCTCCCGGCTTCAGTATACGCTCGACTACCGGGTGCCTGCCTTCAACTATTTCCAGAACGTCCGAATCATCCACGACCGGTTTAACATAGTTATATTCTTCTGCACAGATAGCAAATGAAACATAACAGTCCAGTCCTGCAATCAGCCTTGCATTAGTCTGTATGGCTGTTGCATGTACGGCTACTTCCTGTCTGACTTCATTGAACAAGCGGTACTCCAGATCCAGAATTTTCTCCTCAGCATTCAGGATTTTATCTTCATAATTCTTCAGCTCCGGCGTGATATATCTCTCGCCGTTGACGAGCGTCTGCTTTCGTATATAGTCCTCAGGTATTTTATCCTTGTGGGCATTCGTAATTTCTATGTAGTAGCCGAATACTCTGTTGTAATTCACCTTAAGCGAAGAAATATTTGTCCGTTCGCGTTCGGATTTCTGGAGATTGGCTATCCAGCTTTTGGCGTTGTGCGACAGGTCTCTCAGTTCATCTAGTTCAGCGTTATAGCCCTCCCT
>JBLMZS010000015.1:0-32365 GCA_050258935.1 Bacteroidota bacterium | reverse complement strand
AAATATATTTTCACTCCGGGACTCCATTATTTATCGCTGTAAAAACAATATTTGTTTGAATTTCAATTATAAACCTAGCTAAAATAGTAAAATTGTATTCACAAAAAAACGCCTTTCTGATAAATTTACATAAGAATTAAAAGAATAAAAGAAGTAGGAAATAAAGTTATCCGCAGATTCTTATGGGGCACAAAGAGGCAAAAAGCAGGATTATTGATTATATCGATATATTTTTTAATCATATAAGAGAACTTTATGCTCCAAAGAATTATTTGCCCGGGGGAAATGAGGATTGTCTCTTAGAAAAATGTATTATGAAGTCTATGGTGAGGGAGAGCCGTTATTACTAATCCATCCAAACAGTGGTCACATAGGGAACTGGATAAATCAAATAGACTTTACTATTCGGCTAAAGAATTGTCAAGAATAACTACGCCTACTTTGGTTGTAGCCGGTGATCACGATTTAATCAGGGAAGAACACACTATAAAATTATTTCAAAGCATTCGCAATTCTCAGCTACTGATAGTGCCCGGGACTTTATACCTCTGCTCGATGTAAAAACCAGATTTCGTCAATCAATTGGTCTATGATTTTTTTTCAGCACCATATAAGGAAACTGACAGGTGTTATTTCTTCTGGCAAATAACGGATAATGTCTCTTTGACCGGCGATCATATTTGTGCGGAATGTAAAATAATTAAAAAAAATAAAAAAAAATAAATAGAATATGATGGCCAATATTTGTTATATTTGTCTCTTTATTTAGCACAATTCACATCAATTCAATAACTAGTATGGAATAATCTATGAAAAGGTTACTTGTTGTCGGAATCCTGTTCTTGGCATCTTCTTTGGTATTTGGTCAGTATAAGGCCGGTAAAAACACTGGTGGAGTTTTCCTGGGAATAGGCGGCGGCGGCTTGTCTGGCACAGGCGGAATTCCAATCGGACTCGAATATAATTTCTATAATTACGGAAAAAATATTCAGGCTGGTGCTTTTGCTGCATATGCATCGACATCAGAGGATTTTGGAATTGGAGAATGGAAATATACAAACATTATTTTCGGTGTGCAGGCTAATTATCATATCTGGCCCGGAAAACAAATAGATCCTTTTGGCGGAATTTCTATAGGTTATGACATCGCTTCATCTTCGGCAGAGTATAAGGCAGGCTACAACTCTTACAGCGGTTCTGCTTCTTCCGGCGGTGTTGTTTTTTCAGGCCAGCTCGGCTTAAACTACTGGTTTAATCCCAAAACAGCAGCCACTATCCGCGTGGGATATTTCCCATATGTTTCTGCTGGTATAACACTTGGAATGTAATTGAACCTTTGTTCATAAAGTGAAATTTGTCACCGGCAGATACATGAAAACTGACTTTTCCTGTTGATGCCGGTGATGGTTATATCCTCACTCAATTTACCTGTCTTTTTCCTGAAACAATATCTGTAACATTTCGAACATTTTCAGCAGTCTGTTAACGCATGAACCAAATGCATCTCTGTCTGTGTCTTTGCTATTTACAGCAATGAGAATTATATTATTGATTATACGCTGAGATGCGTAATTGTCACTATCATTACAGAAAAATGGAAAAATCATAAAGGTATTTATATGCGGCCATCCGTCAATGAATATGCCCCGGAATATCAGTCATATATCGATCTTGTAAAGGGAGATGAAATAATATCTGTATTGGAAGCCCAGGCAGATGAATTTACTGCATTGGTGAAATCCATTTCTGAGGAAAAGAAAACTTATACTTATGCTGAGGGTAAATGGTCGATAGCGGAAGTATTGGGACATATAATTGATTCCGAACGTATCATGACATTCAGAGCACTATGGTTTGCCAGGAATGCTCCAAATCCGCTGCCGGGATTTGAACAGGATGATTTTGTCCAGTATGCCGGTTCTAACAGCAGTACTCTATCCAGCCTTACAGACGAGTGGGTCCTCCTAAGAAAATCCAATATTCTCCTGTTTAAGGGTTTCGACGAAGATGCCCTGGCCAGACATGGGATTGCAAATAATAATGATGTATCTGTACTTGCCCTGTTATTTATAATTGCAGGACATCTTATACATCACGCCAATATTCTGAAAGAAAGGTATCTGAACAAATAAGTGCCCCTGTCCAAAAATTTATGACGATTTTAAAACGGATCCGGCATGAAGTGCCGACCTTTTCGGCGGAAATTTCCTTATATTACCACCATCCCTTCTGTCATTTCATGAACACTGCGCCAGAATTATACAGGATCTGGAAACGGACCAGTGTAGCTGGAGCATCGAAATTATTGATCGGTCAGGGGCATGAAGTCATTATGCCTAGTTCGTTATAAAAACGAAGCGTAAGGATAGAAAATGAACTTAAAAATAAACGACACAGTATTTGATCAGTTCCCGGATATTGAAACAAAGAACCTGATTTTAACCAGCTTTGCGGTTCAGGATGCTGAGGAATTATTTAAAATACGCTCAGATGAGAGAGTTACAAAATATTTGGACAGAGATAGTCACAAAACAGCTGCGGAATCCAAAAGAATGATAGAAGGAATAATCCGGTCATATAAAGATAAAACCGGACTTAACTGGATTATTCGGGAAAAAGCAACATCTGAAGTAATCGGCTATGTGGGATATTGGCAACTAATAAGAGAAAATGTCAGAGCCGAAATTGGATATGCATTAAAGCCGGAGTTTTGGGATAGAGGTTATATGTCCGAAACTTTGTTGAAAGTGCTGGAATTTGGTTTTGGCGAATTTATGCTTCACAGTATTATGGGTAATGTCAACCCGCACAATAAACGCTCAATTAGAATATTGGAAAAGTTTGGATTCAAGAAAGAAGCACATTTCAGGGAAGATTATTTGTATAACGGCAAATATCTTGATAGCGCAATATATTGTCTATTGGAAACGGATTTCCCACAGCGGTCATCAGAAATTTAGCTCATTCAATTCTTCTGGCAAAGAAAAATCGTATAGGGAAAAATAAATGGAAGTAAAGCCACTGAAACTGGTCTGTTTCTCCCCGACGGGAACCACAAGGGCAATTGTCCGGGGTATTGCACATTGATATGCAGAACAGTGCGACGATTGATATTCAAAAGTGCATTACGTGCTGTAGCTGCATAAAGAAATGTCCGCAGAATGCCAGAACCATGAAACCAGGTCTTGTCAGGGATACTTCACTTAGCCTGAACACACTGTATAAAGAGAGGAAGGAACCTGCGGTTTTTATTTGACAGAAGACAAATGTATAGATTGATATGATATTACGCGGATATGCCTTCCTTTCATCAGGCATATTTCCCTCTATTCTTCAGGCACTGCCTGGTAAAATCCGTTCTGCCGCACAACACGTACAGGAATGTCGTAAAGTCGCGTCAGCATGGAACTGCTTATCAGTTCCTCTTTCTTTCCTTCTGCAAAAACATTCCCATCTTTTAGAAGTATGACATTGGAGATTTCAGGTGTGATCTCATATATACGGTGGGTAACAATAATAACAGTCTTCCCATTTTTCATGAAGCTCCGCATAATACGCATGAACCGGAATGCAGCTTTTAAATCCATTCCCGCTGTCGGCTCGTCGAGCACCAGGACGCTTGGATCGTTTACAAGAGCACGCCCGAGGAGCAAACGGCGCTGCTCACCGGTTGAGAACTGACTGAATTCTCTTTCGGCCAGATGAGTAAGTTCCAGCTGTGCCATGACTTCAGAAGCGGTATTTAGCTGCTTATCAGAAAATTCATGGTTCGGCCAGACACCCAGGCTTGAATGAAAACCGGAAAGCACAACCTCTCTTCCAGTGGAAAAACCGGGTATATTATTCTGAAGGTTGTGCGAAACTATTCCAAGCCGGGAACGCAGTTCCCAGACATTCCACAACTCCCTGCCGAAGAGCCTGAAACAGCAGTCTGCCGATGCTACCGGATAAATATCGTGCATCAGAAGCCTGAGAAGTGTTGTTTTGCCGGAACCGTTGGGACCAAGAATTACAGTATTTACTCCTGCCTGAAGACTGAGTGAGAGCCCGTTGAAAACTTTTTTGCTGCCAACATATGTATGTATATCCTTTAATTCCAGAATCAAATTATTCAAAGCTGCAAAATCCCGCGTGATTGATAAATACAAATAGCCTGCAAATATACGAATAGCAGCGGAAAAATTAAACCAAAGATGGTTTAATTGAAAAATGTAAGAGATAACTCTCTATTATGGGAAATAATTATTTCTCTTATCGGCAATATGTTATTATTTTTTGAGACAAAATGCTTAAGTTTGTCCGTAGAAAGTATTATTGTACACTATCTCCATGTGCAGTAATTTCAGAACTGTAAATAGTTTCATGATCATACTATAAGTGAGCACATTAAGTAACCTTTGCATACAGGAAACCAAATATTATTAGAAAATGCAGAAACAGGAATTGCAGGATATGAACCACAGAAAAATTTACAAGGCCGTTTTCCCGGGAAAGTATATTCAGGCTGAGAACGCAGTTGCCGAATTACCGGCACTGATAAAACAGTTCGGCAGCAGGGGACTTATACTAGCTTCATCAACTGCGAAAAATTGCATACTTCCGTGCCATGACTTTATAAAAGACAATGACTCGGTCCATGTCGAGCAATTTCAGGGTGAATGCAGTCAGAAAGAAATCGATCGTGTAATTGAGATCATTAAACGCGAGGAAGCAGATGTCCTGGTCGGTATGGGCGGAGGAAAGACAATTGATACTGCCAAGATTGCCTCTGATAAAACGGGTATACCTGTAATTATTGTTCCCACCATTGCATCCACCGATGCACCATGCAGCGGAGTTGCTGTAGTCTATAACGATAAAGGCGTATTTGAATCGGTTTATTGTCAGAAAATGAATCCCCAGATAGTTCTGGTAGATATGAATATTATAGCCAATTCACCAGTCAGGTTTTTAGTCGCCGGTATGGGCGATGCTCTGGCTACCTGGTTCGAGGCAAGATCCTGCGAAAGAACTCAGTCGCGCAATGAATGCGGGGGATTGAGCCTGCTTACCGGATTAAGTCTTGCAAAGCTGTGTTATGATACTCTGCTAAAATATGGTAAAGCCGCCAAGATAGCCTGCGAAAATAATATTGTTACACCGGCACTGCATCATATTGTTGAGGCAAATACTCTTTTGAGCGGCATTGGTTTTGAAAGCTCGGGGCTTGCAAGTGCTCATGCAATTCACAACGGACTGACGGCTATTGAGGAGACACATTCATATTACCACGGCGAAAAAGTAGCTTTCGGAACATTGGCAGGTCTTCACCTTACCGGTGCAGATCCGGATGAAATCGACTCAGTATATTCTTTCTGCGAAGAGACCGGACTGCCGACAACGTTTGCGGAAATCGGTATAATCAAGGCCGACCGGGAAAAAATAATGACTGCAGCAGTAAAAGCCTGCGAGCCGGGGGATTCCATACACCATGAAGCCGGAATGATTACACCCGAAAAAGTTATGGCGGCTATGATTGCAGCAGATGCAATGGGCAAAATGAGAAAACCGGCAAACATAGTGCAGTAAAAACAGAAACGGCTCATTCGGGTATAACGACCGAGGGGGTCGAGAACTGAAACCTGTTAAACTGATAATAGATAGAACCCTGACGGAACATGTTGAAGTGGTTCCCTCCCGCCGACTCTGGCGTATTTGGGTAAAAACCGAACATGAACTGGATCGGGGGGAATATCAGGTGTTCATTTTTAATTCTGATACCGAAACCGTAGCCCTGGTAGAGTTTACTTGAGAACAGGGGACTGTTACTCGAGGAAATCAGACCGAAGTCAGCAAATGTAATTATAGCAAGTTTGAAGCCCAGGAATTTCAGGGGCACGAAAATATCATTTTCATAATTGAGTATGAGTTTTTTATTCCCTCTGAGTTCAGCGTCTGAAAATCCCCTGAGACCGCCTTTGTTGTTTATATCAAGAATATCATCCTCTGGTCTTAGAGGATCGAAGCTGTAGGAGTATCTGCTTCCAATGTAGTGCCGCCAGTTATAAGTACCGATGGTATTGAGTTTTGAGAAATACATCAATTCGATGACTGATGTGCGGTTCTGCCATCTCCTGTTACTGCGGAAAATCCCGGTCTGGAAACCTCCATACATGTAACCCAGTTTGTCACTATAATAGCTATAGCCGGTTTTCAGACCGTAATACGGCCTGCTCGAGTTTGCACCTTTCTCAAATCCGATGAGAAATTCGATCATGTTAATAATGGGAATGTCCTCTGTCTTGCCAAGACCGAATATGAAACGGTCCTGGTAGTAAGTCCTGTAGGAATATCCGATGCGCCCGAGGTAGAATGTATTATCCTGAAACAGGTTTAGTGTATCAAAAGCAGGCTTTTGGCTATAGACTGTTCTTGTAATTCTTCCTGCGATATTGAATCTGTTCTGTTTAACCATAGTCGGATAGAACGATCTTATATCAAACGCATACCCCAGCCAGTAATCCTGACGGTTTAATCTTACAGTCTCAGCCTTCAGCTGCAGATTCAGTAATTCCGGATACCTGATATTTTGCCAATCCTGTGCTACGGCTCCTGCCCAGGTAATAACCGGTGAAAAGAAGTCCCGGCCAATCATAAGCCCGTACTGCTGCCGGTTCAGGCCGGATGAATAATACAGTTTTGCCGAAACGAATGTCCTTTGAATGTTGTTGAATGTATAGTTGCCGTCCCAGTCCCATCCTCGGGAAAGTGCCGGATCAAACTTAAATCTGCCATTGAACTCATTACCGTATCCAAGGAAGTTTAGATCATTGAGAGAAACGCTTCCGGATTTGCCGCCTTTGCTGTATGCCGCGCTTCCGTTAATACTCCATATATCCTGGATGTAAACCACAATGTCAATACTGTCGCGGTTGCCAGCGATCTCCCGTGGAATTATACGTACGTCATAGATATAATTATTCAGCCTTATTATTCTTTCACTTTCCTGAATAGAGTACGGAACAAAAGTCTTGCCTTCTGAAAAGATCAGCATATCCTTAATTATCCAGTCCTTCGTATTTATATGAAGCGCATTTCCACTCTTCTGGAACCAGTTCCGGAGAGAATCATTCGGGTTATTTACAGACGCGCCAAATATATCGAGATTCACGACATCAATTTTCCTGATTATTTTGCCGGTGTAATTCCTGCTCCTATTCCCCGCCGGGTCGCGGGGTTTGCGTACCGTCAGATGCTCATCATCCGGAACAATAATATTCTTCAGGAGTCTTGAAAAAAAATTGTCTTCTTCAGAAAAGTCTTTTACTTTCTGAACGATGGTTTTATTTGTATCAGCCGGCTGTATATCCTTTGCCTGTGCCTTCATAAACTCAGGAAGGCAGACTAACAGGAAGCCCAGCACAGTGCTGCTCCACAGAGGGAATGCAAGATGTATATGAAAACCTGTCCGGCACTGTTTTATATTGCATGGATCATTTTCGGTGCGGCAGGATTTATGTTTTGTATCGTTCACTTGTTTAGCCTTAGTCCGCAAATGCGGATTATTCCTGGTTACCGGAAAATTATGCTGCAGTGTAATATTAGGCAAATAGACTGGAGGGAATTCAGCAGTCATAATTTATATCAGCTGTTATCAAGGTTTCGGAACTATTGATCGTATATTTTTGTAACTGACAGACTCCGGGACTCTAGCAGACCCCCGGAGTCTGCAGCACCTGTGAAATTGGGCTATGATAGCGAATCATTTCCTTCAAGGCGCCAGGATCTACAGATGAAGCTTGAAAGACGCCCCCACTGTAATCATAAAGAAATTGCTGATAAGATCCCCGCTGTTTGCAGCTTTCTCCAGTTCTCCGAAATCATAATTCAGAAATACATAGCGGATATCAGCGGTTATGTTAATTACTTTGGTTGCGGGAACTTCCAGTCCGCCACCCAGATGCCATCCGAAATTCTGCTGCGTATTGTCCTTCAGTGTCTGTGTAAACGTCTGGTTGCCATAGTCAAAAGATGTGTTGTACCAGCCGATGCCGATCGCCCCATAAAAATATCTGACCGGATATATCATGCCCGTAATCATTATAGGCCATGTTTTTACTGTAAGGGCACCGTCGGCATAATCTTCAGAACGGTAGTTGATGGAACCTTCCAGGCCGAAGGCTTCCGAAATCCTGATTCTCAATGCCGCACCCGGCATCAGAGTGCCATTGTCGGCACTGCTGGATTTTTGCCATCCGAGCTGTGGACCTATGCCAAAACGTGGCACTTGTGTATTTGTCTTTGGTTTATCCGTCTCCTGCGCAATAGTGAAACCGAATCCGGTCAACAGCAGCATACCAATCATCAAAAATTGCTTGAACATATTATCCTCACTTTTTGAATGTGTTTTAGGCACGTGATCATACTGTACTTTAACGGGCTCTCCTGTTCCGGAGGCCCGGTAAAAGCTATTATCAGCTTGTAAGATAAACAGAATTTGCATATGTATAAATCAGGCAAAGGGATGAAAAAGGGATTACACCTTCGGGATGAGTAAAGCCATTGCTGCATACAGCAAAGTTTCTGATCGAAAGGATCTCGAACCGCGGGAGTTCTGGTCGGGAAGGTTAGAGCTGTTCAAACAACTGATCCGTACATTCAGATGATGCGCGCATCAAAGGATCCGCGCATCAAATGATCAGCGCATCAAAGAATCCGGTTCTTTGACCGGTCAGAACCCATTAGATATTTTCTTAAAGTGGTATCCGTAAATCGTAAACAGTATCGCCAAAGAAAGAAGCCGGGGTTTACGCAGTAATGTCCAGATGACTAATTTCCAGTAATAAAACCTTTCTTCACCGATTACTCCTAATTTTACTATAGATCTGAAGAGTGCAGTTATATAATTCGAATTGAGGTGAAAAACCTTTTTTGTCCCCGGTTCAAAATCTCTCAGAAAGTGCATTACGCGTTCGTAAAAGTATTTGGGTGAATAGATAGTGCTGACAATGCTTTTATAACCGGAGATCAGTTCTTCATGATTCATGCGGGGAATAAAATTCATGCAAAGATCGGTATTATTGCCATTAAAATCATTCAGCAGCCGTCCCTCACGGAGCAGTCGTTTCTCAAGTTTTGTACCTTTGGGTGCGTTCAGCAGTCCCACCATAGCAGTTACAATCCCGCTTTCCTGGATGAAGTCTGTAAGCCTGTCGAAGATGGAGGGCGGGTCATTATCAAAGCCGACGATAAATCCTCCCTGAACTTCGATACCCGAAGCCTGTATCTTTTTTATGCTGGATATCAGGTCACGTCTGCAGTTCTGAGTTTTGTTGCATTCGACGAGGCTCTCGCTGTTCGGGGATTCTATCCCTATAAATACGGCATCAAAACCAGCCTGAACCATAAGCTGCATCAGATCCCCGTCGTCTGAGAGATTGATCGAGGCTTCGGTGCTGAAGTAAAACGGGTAATTCCTTTTTATATTCCACTCTGCGATCGCCGGGAGAATGTCGGCTTTCAATTTGGATTTGTTACCGATAAAATTATCGTCGACAAAAAAAACAGGCCCCCGCCATCCGGTGAAGTACAGGACGTCGAGTTCAGCAAGTATCTGTTCCTTCGTTTTTGTCCGCGGCCTCCTTCCATACAGGACTGTTATATCGCAAAAATCACAGTCATAGGGACACCCGCGTGAATACTGAAGATTCATTGATGTGTATTTGCTCATATCAATGAGGTGCCATAATGGGTGTGGAGTACTTGTAATATCGGCCCATTCTTCGGTAGTATAGATATGTTCTGCCCTGCCTTCGCTCAGGTCACGCAAAAACAGCGGAAGCGTAATCTCGGCTTCATTAAGCACCAGGTGATCAACGTTCTGGTACAGTTCCGGGCTGCTGGTAAACAAGGGGCCGCCGGCTACAATTCTTCTTTTTAGCAATATACATCTCTGTATAACCTCATCGGCGAACCGGCTTTGAATTGACATCGCACTGATAAATACATAATCAGCCCGCAGAATATCAGAATCCTTCAGACTGCTTGTGTTCATGTCGACCAATTTTATGTCCCATTCCTCTGGTAACATTGCCGCCATGGTCAGCAGGCCCAAAGGCGGGAAGCTGGCTTTTTTAGATACAAACTTCAGCGCATGTCTGAAACCCCAGAAAGTATCCGGAGGATAGAGCGGATTGACAAGTAGAATATTCATTTAAGTTTTCCTCGTATGAATTCAAATATTTGCTTGCTGAAAATCAATCGTTGATAATGGAGATGCTGCCAGTGACAGCCTTAAGAGTTTTCTCAGTATAAGAATAGTTTGCCATCTCCAGCCTGGTATGCAATGCCAGTTTTTCCATTATATTGTGGATATGGCTTTTAACCGTGTAGGCGGATATGTGCATTCTTTGGGCTATCTGCCTGTTGCTCAGGCCTTCTCCCAGCAGTTCAATTACCTCATGTTCCCGCTTCGTCATTCTTACGGCATCTTTGAGGACAGATGGTTCCTTCCTTACGGCTTCGTCAACGATCTGCGAAAACAGCGAGTCAATCAGCAATGCCGGCAATACAGTCGAACCTTCGGCTACAGAGCGGATAGTAATGATCAGGTCGTTGAGTGAGGTATCTTTTAGTATAAAACCGCTTGCACCGGCCTTCACATAGAGAAGTATATCCGCCTGCACAGGTGCAAGATCCATAACAATTATCTTTGCATCCGGGAAATCTTTCTTAACAATTTCCACTATGTGCAAACTGTTCTGACTGCGCAGCCCAAGATCCAGAAGGATCACATTGGGCTTTAGTTTCCTGAGCTTCTCCAATGTTTCCTTTCCATTTCCAGATGCAGGGATTACTTTAATATCCTTGTTTGGCTTAAGAATCTCAAGTATTCCATCGCGAAGCAGCCGGTTATCTTCAATCAGAAGCAATCTTATCTTTATCATATAATTTATCCCGGAAACAAAAACAATCACTGATGATCACAAATATCAATTTGTCTCCATTACACTCAAAAGATACGCCAAATGTTCAATGCTTATCAATCGGTCAAAGGGATGATAAAGGAACTACATCTTCCGGGTGTAAAGGAAGCTTTATCATTCGCTGAGCAGTGAGACTTCGCCGGAAGCGGTCTTATAGGATTGGGAAATATGGGCATAGTTTGCTATCTGAACGCGCGTATGCAGCGAGAGTTTCTCTAATATGTTATGTACATGGCTTTTTACTGTATAGGTCGAAAGATGAAGCCTCTGTGCGATTTCTTTGTTGGTAAAACCGTCAGCTATCAGCAGAATTACCTGGCGCTCGCGCTTCGTCATGCGTACGGATTCTACGATCACGGAAGGTTTGGAGCCGTTGATGGAATGCTCGATGATTTGTGAAAACAGCGAGCCGGTCAGGTTGGGCGGCAATACTCTTTCTCCTTTGAGGACCGAGCGGATGGTCCTGATAAATTCGGTTATATCGACATCCTTTAGCGTAAATCCGGAAACACCGGCCTGGACAAATTCAAATACATCATTCTGAAGGGGGATAAGGTCCATGACTACAATTTTTGTTTCCGGTGAATGTTTTTTGATTATCTTTACAACTTCCAGGCTGCTCCGGCTTCTTAAGCCAAGGTCAAGCAGTACAATTTCGGGTCTGAATCTGTCAAGTATCGTCAATATGTTCTCGCCATTGCCGACGGTGGCTGCAACACTCATATCAGGCTGCTTTTTCAGAATTGCAGAAATACCGTCGCGCAGCAGGCGGTTATCCTCAATGACCAAAATTGTGTGTTTTTTCATCATTCCTGATCCGATTACATGGCCGGGACTATTATTCCTGTATTTATAATACTGATTCGGATAGTATTTTGCAAGTTAACTGACCAGAACCGCGGATCTGTGTGCGGTTTGAAAAACACCGGAGATGACAGAACCTTATTTTTCCGGACGAGGTGACTCCACTGACCGGGAAGTTATTTTCACATCCGGAGATAGTTTTTCATTCCCCGGCTCAGTATTCTGTAGTCTCACACAACTTTATTCATTCAATATTCCCGTTGTTTTAGCTGCCGGAAACTGATGAGTTTTTTCTGTTCCTCATCCCAGAGATGAAGCAGCAGGCTCCTTAAACTCTTGACTATAGTCAATGTCGGTGCTTTCTGGAGTGCCGGAATTTTCCTGTAACACTTCTCAAGCAGATAGTTGGGAATTCTGGGATTTAGATGATGGATATGATGAAATCCAATATTTCCGCTAAACCATTGCAGGACCTGGGGCAATTTGTAGTATGAGCTTCCCTGTGTAGCTGCGACTGAAAAATTCCAATTTTCTTTATCTGCCCAATAGGTCTCTTCAAACTGATGCTGGATATAAAACAGCCAGTTGCCGGCAGACGTGGAGATGAATATTATGGGTAGTTGTATGAGCAGAAACGTATTCAGTCCTACTAACCAGATCATTGTTCCGGCAAGGAGCACCAGTACGAAATCTGTCCAGTACACATTTGACTCGACTTTTTTTAGTGCTTTATTCTTTGATGTCGGGAATCTGTACCAGAGAATGAAAATTATTGCAGGGATAAAGAGGAATAAAAATAGCGGATGGCGGTAAAGCCTGTACTTTATTTTTCCCCATCTGGATCTTTGCTGATATTCCTTAACTGTCAGTGTGTATACATCTCCGATCCCTCTGCCTTCAAGATTACCCGCATTGGCATGATGTATTCCGTGGCCCTTTTTCCAGTAGTAATAGGGCGTCCATGTAAAAAAGCTGCAAAGCAGTCCCGTTACATCATTTGCCTTTTTTGACTTGAAAAATGATCCGTGGCCGCAGTCGTGCTGAATAATAAATATTCGGATAAGAAAACCAGATTCAGGTATTGCCAGGAGCAGTGTCAGCCAATAGCTGTATCCAACAGAATGAAACATTAAATACCAGATAATGAAAAATGGGACAAATGAATTGATCAGCTGCCAAACACTTTTCCCAGCCTGGGAAGCCTGATAGTCCGCAAGCAGGTTTTTCCAACTCCCGTAATCGGTGTAATTCATGATAAAAGGACCTTATAAAATCTATAATACCGGAAATGTATCATCCGGCTTGTATTCAATGTATATATTATGGGTTACTCTGTTTAATTTAATATAATAATCATGAAAAGTGATGGCAAGCCGCAAATTTTTGGGTCTGCAGCAAAACCGGTTGTCAGAAGAACGAATAAATTCTGAAAGCAGTGCATAACATATTATGCTGCAGCCGTGAATACATCTATTATCGCGGATTTTACATGTCACCAGAAAAAAATATTTTTATTATGTCCATTTATTATTATCTTATATCCGGAATGGAGTTGTATGCCAGCGCATCAGCCACTATTGTGCATGGAGTGAACTGTTCTGTCGCAGATTTTTTATGGAAATGGGAGAAATATGGAAAATACTCCGCTGCATTCGGGAGGGAATAAGAAACCTGGTGGTAGTACTTCCAAGGGAAGTGCCCGGCCGGTGCAGAAGAATAAGGCTAAGATAACGGCCAGGACGGAGGGCCAGTGCCCTATTGTCGGTATAGGGGCTTCGGCCGGAGGCCTGGAGGCATTGGAACAGTTTTTTGCCAAAATGAATACAGATAGCGGTATGGCTTTTGTCGTCATACAGCATCTCGATCCTACACACAAAGGTATGATGCCTGAGCTTTTGCAGCACTTTACCGATATGGAAGTCATACAGGCAAAGGATGGCTTAAAGGCAAGGCCGAACTGCGTATACGTCATTCCGCCCAACAAGAGCATGTCTGTTCTGAATGGAACGCTTCATTTGTTTTCGCCAATTGAATCAAGAGGCCTGCGACTGCCGGTAGACTACTTCTTCCATTCGCTAGCTGAAGATTATCAGGAAAAAAGTATCGGGATTATACTTTCTGGAATGGGAGCCGATGGATCAGCCGGTGTGCGTGCAATCAAGGAAAAGGGAGGGGTTGTACTCGTCCAGGATCCTGAAACGGCAAAGTACAGCGGTATGCCTCACAGTGCTGTCGAAGCGGCAGTAGCCGATATTGTTGCTCCGGCCGACGAACTGGCAGAAAGGCTGCTGGCATTACTGAAATATAGCCCGGTAATTAGTGGCGTATCTTCCGGAGAGACCGCCGGCAGGAATGCCCTCGAAAAAATAGTTATTCTGCTCAGGGCTCAGACCGGACATGACTTTTCGCAATATAAAAAAAACTCAATATCGCGTCGCGTGGAGCGACGAATGGGTATTCATAAAATTGAAAAAATTTCTCAATATATCCGCTATCTGCAGGAAAACCCGAAGGAAATAGATACTCTATATAAGGAATTGCTTATTGGGGTGACCAACTATTTCCGTGACCCGGCTGTCTGGGAGTACCTGAAAGAAAAAGTTTTTCCATGGTTTTTTGAAAAACTTCCTAACCGCTATGTGATTCGGGCCTGGGTCCCCGCCAGCTCAACGGGCGAGGAAGCGTTCACGCTTGCTATGGTATTCAGAGAAGCCCTCGATTTATATAACCAGGGCGACAAGACATTTAAGCTTCAGATATTTGCAACAGATCTTGACGCTGATGCAATAAACAAGGCCAGGAAAGGGTTCTTCCAGGCCGGCATTGCTGCGGATATCTCACCCGAACGGCTCAGGCGTTTTTTTACTCCCACTGAGGACGGCTTCTGCATCAAGTCTGAAATACGGGAAATGGTAGTCTTTGCACAGCAGAATTTGATAAAAGATCCGCCTTTTACGAAGCTGGACCTGCTTTCTTGCCGAAATCTTTTGATTTATCTTGAACCGGAACTTCAGAAAAGCCTGCTTTCGCTTTTCCATTATAGCCTTAACCCGGGCGGGGTCCTTATCCTTGGAAGCTCAGAGTCCTGCGGTGACAGCCGGATCTTATTTAACAGCATTGACACTAAACTTAGGATTTACCGGCGTCTGATTTCTGCTGCCCGTGGTATCAGACCGGCGGAATTTCCGGCATCTGCACCTAATATCAAAACAGATCCAATCAAAAAAAACATAAATGTGAAAACAACCGATAATATGGAAACTCTTGCCGATCAGCTTTTGCTGCAGAGGTATGCTCCACCCAGTATACTTGTCAATACTGAGGGAGATATACTTTACATCACCGGGCGTACGGGAAATTATCTTGAACCATCCTCCGGCAAGGCAAACATGAATATCTTCGCAATGGCACGCCCGGGCCTGCGCAATGAACTTCCGATTATTTTCCACAAAGCGATTCAGAATTATCAGAGGGTGGTTCAGAGAAATATAGAGATCAGGGATGATGACAGATCTTTTTATGTGGATCTTGCAGTCCAGAAAATCGAAAAACCCGAAGCGTTGAGGGACCTGCTCATTGTGGTATTTTACGAAGTGCCGGGTGTTCCGGAAAAGGGATGTTCAAAACCCAGAAGCAGAAAATATTTACCCGAGGGATCAAATGGAGATCCCCGTCAGAACGATGAACTTAAGGCTGAACTGCAGAGGCTGAAAGAAGAAATGCAGAGTACATTTGAAATAATGCAGACATCCCAGGAGGAGCTAAGGTCAGCCAACGAAGAGCTGCAGTCGACTAACGAAGAACTGCAGTCGACTAACGAAGAGCTTACAACTTCCAAGGAGGAAATGCAGAGTCTTAATGAAGAACTTCAGACGGTAAATATGGAACTCCAGAGCAAGGTCGATGAATTTACGATGGTTAATAACGATATGCTCAACCTGCTCAACAGCACCGACATAGCAACACTGTTCCTGGACAAGGAACTCCGCATCCGCAGGTTTACAAAGCAGACGACCAAAATTTTCAAGTTCATACAAAGCGATATCGGGAGGTTCTTTACCGATCAGGTTTCGGACCTTATTTATCCGGAAATATTGAACGATGTAAAGGAAGTTTTGAGGACACTCATCCTGATCGAAAAAGATGTCGCGACCAAAGATGGCCGCTGGTTTTCTGTACGAATTATGCCCTACCGAACCACTGATGACAGAATTGACGGGCTGGTTATCACTTTTTCAGATATAACGAAAGCCAAAGACCTGGAGGTTGAACTAAATAAAACAATTTCAGTCCTTCGTTTACATAAACTGAGTGGTCATGAAAAAGAATAATAATAACCCCCGAAATAATTTGCTGCGTAAAAAGGCTGAAGAAAAGCTTAAAGTCAGTCAGGACAAACCCGGAACGCCTTTCTCTGAGGCCGATAATCTCAAACTTCTGCACGAACTGCAGGTACATCAGATAGAACTTGAGATGATAAACGAAGAGCTGAGGCTTGCAAGAGACAAAGCCGAAACAAGTGCGGAAAAATATTTGGAACTGTATGATTTTGCTCCGGCCGGATATCTGACTCTTCTGCCCGACGGCTCAATAAGTGAGCTGAACCTGAGTGCCGCCCAGATGCTGGGCGGTGAACGCTCCCGCTTTGTAAATAAAAATTTCAGGTATTTTGTTTTCAGCGACTCTCTGCACGATTTTGAAGAATGTTTCTCTGAATTATTTGCCGACAATGCAAAATCTTCATGTGAGCTGACGCTCAGTGTAAAAGACAGCGATCCCATATTTATTCACCTGGAGGGCAAAAGCATAGCCGGAGGGAATCAGTGTATCATCGCAATCATTGACATAACAAAGCGCCGGAATGCCGAGAAAGCTTTAATACAAATTTCCGATGCACTTAAAAGAAGCAATGCTGAGCTTGAACAGTTTGCTTATGCGATCAGTCATGACCTGCAGGAACCACTGAGGATGATATCCGGGTATATAAGGTTCCTGGAAAACAAGTTAAAAGGGACACTGGACGATAAAACCAGCGAATATTTGGATAGTATTATTGACGGTTCAAAGCGTATGTCCACACTAATCAGGGAGCTGCTTGCATACTCCCGTGTTACCTTGCAGCAGAAAGATTCAGCGGCCTCCGACCTGAACATTATTATAGAAGAAGTGCTCAAAGACCTTAATTTTGCTATTGCTGATTCAAACGCTGAAATCAGGCATGACAAGCTGCCTGTCGTAGATGCAAATCCTACTCTGATGCACCAGCTTTTTCAGAATCTGATCGCAAATGCGATCAAATTCAGGGGAAAAGATAATCCGGTAATTAACGTTACCTACGAGCGCAAGGCTGGCAGACTGGTCTTTTGCGTCAGGGATAACGGCATTGGTATAAAACCTGAATTCTCAGAACGGATATTCATGATTTTTCAAAGGCTGCATGAAAAAGAGAAATATTCAGGAAGCGGGATCGGACTGGCCTTATGCAAAAAGATTGTTGAAAACCATGGCGGCAGCATATGGGTCGAATCTGAAGAGGGTAAAGGAGCCGCTTTCTATTTTACTCTGCCCGGAGATACCATTAAATGTTCGGTGTGAACTCATATGAAACTTATTTGGAAGTTTTAAGTGTGGGGCAATTTGATTTCTGGAAAATATACTGCAATTTTGTGCATGAAAAAATTATTTATACTTGTAATCTCTCTTTTGTTTATTGCCGGGTGTGCCGGAACGCGAGTCCCTGGTAAATTAAGTCAGTTTATCGCCTCACAGAACAGCCTGATCATGTCCGCAGATTCACTGACTCCCATGCGTGTACTCAGCATATACAATAAACAGGACTCGCTGATACTGAGGGCGAAGAGTGAGGATGTCATGATAGGCGGCAGCGATGCTGCGCTCAGGCACCTGATCAGGAGGATGTACACGACTGTAAATGACAGTCTTACTGCCGGAGTGGGAATTGCTGCACCTCAGGTGGGCATACTCAAGAATATTATCTGGGTACAGCGTTATGACAAACCCGGAGAGCCCTTCGAGGTCTATCTGAATCCGAAGATATTGCAGTATTCCAGGAAAAAACAGAACTGGGTGGAAGGCTGCCTCTCTGTTCCCGGTATGAAGGATACCACAAGGACACGCTCGTATGCCATACTATTGGATTATTTGACGCCGGATAACCTGCATAAAACCGAAATGGTAGAGGGATTTACTGCGATCATATTTCAGCACGAAATAGACCATCTTTACGGAATTATTTATCTCGACAGGCGCAAGTAATACCTCCCGTCACCTGCCTAATTTCCGTTCATCTGCAGTCGTTGCTATTCCTGTACCTCTGCCGCTATTCTGTTGCGGATCGTTTCCCACTGGTGTGTGATAAAGAAACTCTCGTTCATATTGTCATACATTTTCTTAAGGAAACTATAAGGCAGAGCAAATGTCATCAAATCCTTTGGCAGCCTTGCCCTGGCTGAAATGTCGTGCATACCCCAGACTGCCTTATCTTCATTTTTCCGGCTGAACTGGAGCGGCATCAATACGCTTGAAGCGCAGGCTGAGGCAAATCTGGTAATCACTCGGTCCGAGCTTTCAGGAGCATCATAGTAGGCTAAAAAGACTAGTGCACTGATCTGGTCGGCATTTGCAAAGAATATTACGACCTCGGGTGTTTCGCTTCCTGTAAAATCCTCGAGTGGTTTCAGTACTGTATAACCTTCGGTTTTAGTCTCCATTCGGATATCTTCCAGGTATTTCCTGGTCATTTCAGGAGTCTTCACAAACCTCTCACATTCCCGTCCTGGAAACGGGCCGGATGACAGGAAGTACTCTATACCTGGAAAAATCCATTCCTTGTAGCCGAAATAGAACGCCGAGCATGCAAAGCCCATCGTATTTTCACTGAAGGCAAATGTTTTTCCTTTTGCGCTTTGAAATATAAAGGGCATTACACAAGCCTGTCCCGGTTTTTTAATTTCGAGCGCGTACTGAGGCTTGTCCTGCGTGTGGTATAATCCTACAGCACTATACTTCAGTGCCAGCCTTTCTTTGAATTCCCCGCCGATATCACGTGTCAAAATCATATAATTACCCTGAGATACTGTTTATCACTTTAGCAGTTATTTCCGGTTCCAAAGATACTGAAAAATCCGGTAAATGCAGGAGTGGGATTTACTATGCGAAAACCTTTCTGACAAACCTGATAATGAGTCTCTTACAGTTCAGAAACGGTTTACATCAGCAAAGTCATATAGACGCTGTTTGGATCATCGGTATATCCGTCAAACGGTCCGCAGTATGTGAATCCAAATGATTCATAAAGGCCGCGGGCTGCCCTGAAATCATCGCTGCTGCCTGTTTCCAGACTTAGCCTCGCATATTTCCTTTCCTTTGCAACTTCAATAATATGTGAAAGTATTGCCCGGCCTGCACCTTTTCTGCGGTGCATAGCCGGAGTGCGCATGGATTTTATTTCGCCGTGTCTGCTGTCAAGTTCTTTCAGAGCCCCGCATCCGAGCAGAATACTGCCTTCCCATGCGGTCCAGAATGTAATTCCGGGAGCGCGCAGGGAATCGGGATTCAGTGCATGTACACTTTCAGGAGGGGTGATCTCGTACATATTTGTAAGATGTTCATTAAGCAGATCAATCACTGCCGGATCCCGTAGATCATCAGTTCTTATTTCCACTGCAGTCCTCCTTCATGAATGTTTTCATACTGATTTGGTCTCCCTGTACAGACAGCCCGGGACAGAAATTCATCAGTGAAGATAATTGGTTATTTCATCCAGGTAGTACAGTTCCGCGTCATTTTTATAACCCACTGCGAGGTTCTGTTTGCAGAATTCTGCGAGTTTTGTGATGGCATTCCTGTTGCCTTCCTGAGAGTAGATCTCTGCCAGGTTCACTGCGCTGCCGAAGTAAAACATTGTCATACCGGATATTCTGGGAATATCTTTTGTCTTAATAGTTTTGTAATACCTGAAATTGCCCGGATCAGAGAATAGCTTTTCCAGTTTGTACTTATCGGCGACCCATTTTGTATCCTTTGTCTTTACCGGCAGCAGTTCAGATGTAAGTCCGCAATTCCGGAAATAATCCTTAAGTCCTCCAAAAAATTCTTCGACCGCGGCATTTGAGAAGTATACGGGTCTTTCCCACTTGTTAGATTCAATTATGGAAAGCAGCACTGCGCGCTGCGGGCTCAGAAGTGTACGTTTTTTCTTCGGATCTTCCTGCTTTGTCCTGTTGGCAACCAGATCAGGGGCAACAGACCAGTTCATCACCGCACTTGCAGGCAGCTTGAGCTTGGTTTTAAGTGCATCTGAAATGGGAATTGTCACTACTGTGGTATCCCACTTGAACGGCCGCATGTCATCGATCTGTTCTTCAGTCAGGTCGATATTTATACTCCTGACCGCACCGGGCAGGCCTTTCTTCAGGAATGAAACATACCATGTTCTGTCGATCATTGCACTTATAGGAATTACAGTAATATCCTTTCGGAAATTTTCATGCAGCTGCAGATAAGTGCAGGCGTCAAAATCCGGATTACCGCCTGTAAACAGTATTGCATTCTGGTCGCAGGTATTCATGAAATTCCGCCCGAATTCAAGCAGCCATTCCGGATATGCTCCCTTGTCATACGCCTTCTTGTATATCTTTTTCAGGTTATCTGCCTGCCGCCTGTGCATATACTTGAATGCATTGGCACTGCATTCAGCGCCATAGAAATATTTTGCGTCGCCGTAATCCGGCTTCAGTTCCAGGGCTCTGTCAAGATACCTGAAAACCGCGTCGGAATATTTATCATTGTATCCGGCAAGGGGACGGCTGTCGTATGCGTTATAATGAGTATAGAAGCCGAGCAGATAAAAAATTTCAGCATCATCAGGGCTCTCCTTTGCAGCTTTCTCCAGCAGACTTATAGCCTGAGTATAATGTTCCTTTTTAAACTCCGATTTAGCCTGATCTTTCAGAGAGGGAGTCTGAGCCATGACCGCTGCCTGGAACAGCAGGGAAAACAAAAGAAAAATATAGAATGGTCTTAAATATTTCATTGCAATACCTATAGGATTAAAAAACCTTTTATAAAGTAATAATAATGCAGGAAAAAAATCAAACCTGTTTGATTCTACAATTATTCACACGACTGCGTTCCAGAAAAATTTGCACTTCAGCCAGTGTTTCTGCCGGAGTGTTGTATTGATTTCCCAGTGTTTAAGTATAGTTCAGACTATTCTACCCGCACTTACAGCGCGGGAAATGGGCGGAGAATATCCGGACACAGGGCTCGCGCCCTGTGCTGACATATATCAGTCATTACAGGACTGAAGACATAGATATCCAGGAAAGCTTTTCAAAAGATTACTGATGCTACAACGCCGGAGACAAGGTGAATGAGAAAATCACTGCTGTTGCAATCCGAATACGGATCGGCGCTGAACAGCCGTAGGTCGCAGATCCGCGGTTACGGTATCCCCAAGTTTCGGATGATCCTGGGAGGTCTGCAGTGAATTACCACGGGTGATTTACCCGTGGTGAAATTATTATAGAGTGCGGATTTACAAGAAGAGTTGACGCGGCACACTGAAAGGTGCCGCAGTTATGAGAAGCAACAGTATATCTGTTTATTTTACGAGCATCATTTTTATCATCGATGAATATCCTTCCGCATTCATCTTCACAAAATATATCCCGCTGCTTAGATTTTGACCGCTGAATTCCGCCTCATAGTACCCGGCTGCGGTCATTCCATTGACAAGTTTTGCAGTTTCATTTCCCAGTATATCATATACCGATATATGGACGAACGATGATGTGGGAACTGCATACCTGATCCTGGTAACAGGATTAAACGGATTCGGATAGTTCTGATACAGCCCGAAACTTTTGGGTACTGCAGAATTCAATTTTTCTATGCCCGAGGCAGCAGTGATAGTGAAAACAGAATTGCTGATGTCGCTGACGTCAGGATTAGCGATGTCGCTAACCCTTACCTTGCACTGGGATGACGGGGTGTTAGGTATTAACCAGTTGTAATCAGACGGAGATGCCGGAATACTGTCAGTGATTGATATCCAGCCGGCACCGTTATCGGTGGAGTATTCCAGTTTTACAGAAGACACATTCGTGCTTAACCATGAAATGCTCTGAGAAGTGCCGGCAACCCAGTCTGCTCCGCCATTAGGCTGTACCAGTGTTACAGTCGGCCTCTGCTTTATGGTAAACGGAGAGCCGCTGAGATAGTAAAATCCTGCATCCGACTGATCAGATATCCTTATTTTACATTTGTCAGAGCTGGCTGCAGGCACTGTCCACGTATAAACACCTGCAGCACCGTCTACATTGGAAGCAATGGTATTCCAGGAGGTCCCGTTATTAGTGCTGTATTCAATTTTCATGAGTTTGATACTGCGGCAGTTCCATCTGAGACTATATTTTGAACCGGACAGCAGTACCTCACCCTGTACCGGGGTCAGCAGTGCAATCTTTCTGAATTCACGTGCAACATTGCTTATCCTTAACTCATCTACATAACCATTAAATTGTATGTTGCCCGGTGAATGTATTCCGCCTATGCTTACAGGATTTGTATTTGTTTTAGGAACATGCGTCTTGTTGTAGGTTGCTTTGGCAGAAGTAATAATTTTGCGGTCTGCGTCGTGCAGGTAACATCTGAGAGTATTGTCCGAAGTATTTTTGACGAATGCCAGATGATACCACGTGTTAAGGTTCAGCGAGTTATTCGGCAGAAAAACGTGCTCGCCACCGCCCTCATAATCAAAGCCGGCTTCGAGGCTCTTGCTCCCGGGAGTCAGTGTGATGAAATAATTTGCCCCGGTCTTGCATAGCAGGAACGGGTATACAGTCGTACCGCTGCCCCATGAAACTATCCTGAACCAGAGTTCGACAGTCCAGTCTCCTGTCATTGAAAGTGAATTGCTGTGCGGAATGTCCACACAGCTGTAAGCCGCTCCCGAGTTGTCTATACGAAGCCCATAGTTCAGCCCGATATCTGAATTCTGCACAAAGGAAATTGTATTATAGGGGACCGCACTGCCGGGGAGACTGACAGAATTGTTGAAATTGTTGTCGAAGTGGTAGAGTGCAACCGTGTGATCATCGGCATAATAAGGGCCAAACACCTGGTCAGCCGGAAAGATGGTGAAAGTAGTGCTGCTTACAGCCATAATCTCAGGATCTGAGGCATCACTTACCCTTAATCTGCACTGCTCTGAAGGTGTATCAGGAACAGTCCATTCATAGCTGTGAAGAGAAGCAGATACACTTTCAGTAATGGTATTCCAGATATTGCCGTTATCGGTACTGTATTCGAGCCTGACATTAGCGATGTTAGTGGAATTCCACGTGACAGACTGTCTGCTTCCTGCACCCCAGCAGGAATTACTGCCGGGAGATGTAATGACCAGAGGCTTTGTATCACACAGCAGAATTGTTATCGGATTTTTTTGCGGTGCGAGCATGATGGTTTGACCTTCATTATTTATCGCAGATATATGCGTCAGTGCAAGTGAAAGAGTAACAATGCCGCTTATGTTCTGCTTAACCTGAAGCGTACACGTTGCAGCTATGCCCGAACCGCTGTGTCCGCCGGTAGTGCTGCTTAATCCGGCCTCAAACCGGTCTGCATAGGTCTGGCTTATAAACAGCTGATCATTCCCAAAGAAACTTCCCCGCGATATTTCCACAGGCTGGACAAAGCTTTGATTGTCCCATTCGATATGGAAAGATAGTCCCACAAGATTAGATACAGCTTCGGAAGTGCCTACTTCAATATTCAATATAATATTCTGACCTGCCTTACCGTCAATGAGTTTTCCGGAAATACTTGTGAGCTTTATTGAACCTGTTTGTGCATTTATGAATGCTGATGACAGGACAAACATGGCAATCATGAAATGCAGAAATCTTATACCTGTAAAATATTCACATGAAGCAACAGATTGTATGAATTTGCGAATCATTTGTTTTTTCATTTTATCACCATCAGTTTTCTTGTGAGTATTTTATTTGCTGTTTCAAGCCTGCAGAAATATACGCCGCTGGCAAATTCGGCAGCGGACCAGGTGACGCTGTGTTCTCCGGCCTTCATCACTTCGCCATTTACCAGAACGGCTGTCTGCTGGCCCAGAGAGTTGAATATCTTAAGACTCACCCTTTCTGAATTTGCTATACTGAACTTTATTTGTGTTGACGGGTTGAAAGGATTGGGGAAATTCGTGAGTTCGTATTTCGGTATCAGTACATCCTCTTCAACGTCAGTCAGATTTGCGTCGAGCGACATTGCATATTTCTCCCCATTGATGTCTGTCCAGTATGCCTGCCGGATTTTAAACCGGGGGTCACCCGTTTTTTTGACGCGTGCTTTCAGCGTTATTACTTCACCTGAAGATGCTGCAGCATTACCGGCCCGGTTTGTAATGCCCAGCTCATATACCCCTTTTTCACCGAACAGTTTTGCTGCCATCAGTGCATCTTTCTTCCAGACATTGCCGGGTATCAGTCCGGATTCATCTGTCACTATTTCAAGGATTTCATTATCCCATGACAGATCAAATGACATTCCCAGCAGCTCTTCGGCATTGCTTAGCTTAATGCTGATATCTGTAAGTGTATCTCCGGCTGCGGGCATCATATCTGCTGCAGACAGGCTGATGAAGGGATTATTTGCTTCATTTTTCTTTGTGGCAATTACACGTTTTGAAGAACCGTTTGGTGAGGATGTCTGGTTGTAATTGTATCCTATGCAGAGTATGTCTGCAACATCAACAGTACCGTCACCATTGCAGTCTGCAAAGGCAGCGCGGTATGCGTCCCATGGGGTTCTGCTGAATATGCTTCTGCCGCAGCCCTGTTCGCTCTGACTGCGCGGCGCACCGGACTTACCGTAATAGAATCCCAACGGCAGTATATCAGATGCTCTAACTATTCCGTCGTCATCTGCATCACCCGGATAAGTTGTAACGTAGGAAACGGAAGAGGCGGAAAAATCGCGCACTATATTGCTTATCCTCAGTTCATCAATATATCCGTCATAGTAGGAGTTTGAATATTTGCCCATCCAGCCGATAAACAATTCGTTTGCATTCAGTCTGGGGTTTGCTTCTGTAAATGCATTATAGGGAATTGTGTAGTAGTAGATCAGTTCACGGTTAGCGTTGTGTACCAGCACCTTGACGTTGTGCGTGCTGACATCACGAATGTATGCGATGTGATACCATTTATGCAGCTCTATTGTCGAGTCGTTTGAACTGACAGAAGTCATAGCCGATGCATTTGTGCTGAGGTATTTTCCCTCGGCATTTTTCACGGGCGGATTAAACATTATCTGATAATTGCTCTCCCACGGCTCCGAAGCAGATTTGTTCAGCAGACATGGTAAGCCGGTATTGCTGTTTCCCCACGAATTTATGTTTACCCAGGCTTCAATTGTCCAGCTGCCCGCCATATCAAGTCCTGAACTGTGCGGGACAGTAAGGTATGACTGAGTTGAAGAACTGGAGTTGTCTATTCTCAGGCACTGACTCTGAGCAGGAGAGTCATTTGACACAAAAGAAATACCGCTGCCATGCTGAACTGCTTTGCCCGAGAGTGCAGCTGCATTATCCAGGTTACCATTGAAATGAAACAGGGCCACAGTATGTTCATCATTCTGATATATCCCGCCGATCTCTATGTTCTTTTTCTGTGGTTCGAGTCCGATCAATACCATGTTATTAAATCCGAATCCGCCCAGGTTATCTATCGGATAATATCCGTCCACATATCCGTTAATATCCGCCCAGCCCAGATTGATGTGATAAAATTCACCTGCCTGGCTGCCGTCAATGATAAAGTAATGTCCGCCTCTTCCTTCTATGTCTGTTGATGCAGCTATAAGCATCGGTCTTCCGTTTTCGAGTTCAGTATCAAAGAAATGTTTCCATTGTTCAATGGTATAATTTTCTTTTTTAATCACGCTTGAATTAAAACAATAATTGAAATAAATGGCCCATATACCGGCCCAGTTAGAACAGCTTCCGCCGCCTCCTGCACCCGGCCAGTGAATGCCTCCTACCACCAGATTATACATCAGGTATGCCGAGGCATCATAACTGCTTCTGGGGAGAGCCGGATTGACCGGGAGAAAATCAGGCATGTTCTTCCAGTCGAATGCCCTGACCGTGTCGTAGTTCATTGTGAACTTACCGAAGCCCGGATCGTCGATGCTGACGTGGTATCTGGGTTTTTCGGGAAAGTTCCAGTATTTTGTAAGCTGGGCTGCCGCAAGCGGACCGCAGCCGGTTCTGTATTTCCCGTTTTCTTCATAGAAGAAAACCGGATCTGCCGGATAATAAGCATTATACGGCCACCACTGGTGCCAGTGCGTAGTCAGCATAGGAGTAACATGGTTGCTGCCGTAACTGCTGAAATCATTATTGAGAAGATCATTCCATTTCTTAATTGTTGCAGGTGTCTGAATATCGTTCATATGACTGCAGAAGAGGTCCCGGTAGAAGAACGTTCCCATGGGGGCCTTCGTAGAAAAATCGTATCCGATAATTGGGTTAACTCTGTCAGTTGCAGCTACAAGTACAAATCCGCCCGAATCAAATGTGAACAGATGCATCTGAGGCATATTGTATACTTCGATCAGCTGATAACCGCTTACCTTGCCCGAAGCTTTGCGGTCAGGGTTCCAGTGCCTGTACCAGTTGACGGCTGCGGTTGAAGCTTTTTCCTTGGATATCAGATTCTCTTCAGGCATGAAATAATCTTTCAGGAACTTTTGCCATGCCGATTCGAATTCGGATAAAGATGCATAGCCCAGTGTGGAGGGAACAGCATTGCCTACGTAGCAGGCCAGCGCGTGCATGCCATGTTTTGTAACAATAAAGTCAGCTACCGTTGCAGAAAATGCATAACCGTGGTTGATAAAGTTATTCTCGAAGTAAGCGAATGTGGGTATATGCCCAAGCTCTTTTATAAATTCCCTGACTTCTGTGGTCGACCGGACAAACGGAAAGTCCGACAGATACATCGCGGTGCCTTCGCTGATGAGCACGTTCAGCTCAACGGTTTTTTTCCACGCATTTACTATATGTACGAATTCATGCGATATGACCGACAGCAGTCCTGTAGTTGCAGGCGGTTCATTCAAGGCATTGGGGGAGACTGATATGATTACTGTTTTTCCGATAGCCGACCCAGTAGCCCAGTCCGGGTCTTCGGGATATCCGGAGGCTGTATGGAGTGTTTTCAGGTCTTTAAAAAGTTCAACATGAATCTTTGTCCCAACAGTGGCCTCGAGACAGCCGGTTATACGGGAGTACTCACTTTCGAGCCTGCTTTCGTAAGCATCGAGTATATTCATATCCGCAGGATCGCAGTAAAAAAGGAAGTGTTTCGTTTCTCTCTTGAGCGACATATTGCTGTTGTTGAAATACATTACAGCAAGTTCTAAGCTGTTTGCTCCTAACTGCAGTATCCTGTTCCCGTCTCTGTCGAGCCCGACAGTATTTTCCTCCCAGCCGTTATTGGCTGCACCCGCTGTGGAGATGTAATACTTAAATTCATACGAATGATTTTCGGGGAGTGAGACGGTTGAACTGTAAGTGTCCGTTCCCTGTACCCGCTGCAGTTCACAGCTGAGATCCCAGTTATTGAAATTGCCGCGCAGGTAGACCTTGTCAGTGGTCGGACTGAACAGGCCCCCGTTTATATGGTTTTTCATTTCAACGCTGAATTTTACATTTACGGCATATGCTGCCGAAGTAAAAAGCAGGAGAAATATAAAAGCAGATTTAATCCCGATCCGGACATTCATTGAACCAAAACCCATGTACCCTCCTGTAAATAGTATCTGTGCTGTCTGCATCCGGGCAGGAATGACAAGAGAGGAATATTTACCGCAGAAAGCCAGAAGTTGTTTGCCGGAAATATTTTAGTGTCTATACCAGTGGTATGTAAAATACGACAATAAAAAACACTAAGCAAGCATGGTATTTGCTGCCGCTAAAAAGATATGAGGTATAAATAAAACCGCTTTTCGCTGCGCATATCATTGTCAGTAAACCAGGCAGGAGATCAGATGATATAATCAATGTACTGACTTAAAAACCGGGATTTAACTTGTTATTCAGTTTGGAATTATTATGATTATTTAATAGAGGAAATGAAAAAATCAGACAACAGATTGGATATTATGTGGACAGGTGGAGATTTTGATTGGAGCTGAACAGAAAACAATAAAGATAGCAGACGGTGTGGCAATTATTGCGGGTATGGTAATAGGTCCGGGAATTTTTAAGACTCCTTCGCTTGTGGCGGCAAATTCATCGGGAGAATTTGCAGTGCTGATGCTGTGGGTGCTCGGCGGGTTAATATCGTTTTCGGGTGCACTTTGCTATGCAGAGCTTTCCAGTACATATCCGAATGCAGGTGGTGAATATTACTACCTTTCGAGGTCCTTCGGGAGACGGATCGGATTTCTGTTTGCATGGGCGCGGATGACGGTGATTCAGACGGGCTCGATCGCCATGCTGTCTTTTATAATCGGTGATTATGCCTCAGACGTATTAAATCTTGGTCCGTATTCTTCTTCACTATACGCAATGCTGACTGTATTTTTGCTTACTGCAATCAACCTGAAGGGAATCCGTTTCAGCAGCAGCATTCAGAAAATCCTGCTTATATGCCTGTTTGCCGGACTGATGCTGATAATAATTACCGGGCTGGCACTTGCACCTCGGTCTGAAGTACATGAGGCTCCGGCACTTAATACCGGTGCAGTTACCGGGCAGGCGCTCATATTTATTCTTCTTACATACGGCGGATGGAATGAGGCGTCATATATCTCGACAGACGTCGGCCGGAAGAGCAATGATATAGTAAAGGTGCTTATATACAGCATCGGACTGATCACCGTTACCTACCTGATAACAAACCTGTCTCTTATCAGAGGCCTGGGTTTTCAGGGAGTTTCTTCTTCCAGTACTGTCGCCGCTGACCTGATAGGCAAGGTGCTGGGCACCGGCTGGGTAAGTGTGATAAGCATAATCATTTCCGTTGCAGCCCTGAGCACCGTAAATGCCGTCATGATTACCGGTGCCAGGACCAACTATGCGCTTGGAAGGGATTTCAGCATATTCCGTTTTCTTGCCGGCAGCGGAGAGACACTCCCTGCGAATGCTTTTCTGTTTCAGAGCGGTATTTCAATACTGCTGATATTTCTGGGTACTGCAGCGAGAAGCGGGTTTACTACTATGGTTGAATATACGGCACCTGTATTCTGGCTGTTTTTCCTTCTAGTCGGAATATCCCTGTTTACTCTCCGCCGCAGGGAGAATGGCATATCCCGTCCCTTCTCTGTCCCCTTATATCCCGTGGTTCCTTTTATTTTCTGTCTGGCCGCAGCATATATGCTGTATGCCAGCCTGGTATATACAGGTGCCGGTGCAGTTATAGGAGTAGCAGTACTTCTTACCGGAATACCATTTCTGCTATTGCAGAAATACAAATCAAACAAAGCCAGCGAAAATTTGAATAATAACAGGGAGGATAATTTATGAGAATCAGTACATATACGCGTTATGTCATTATGATGACAGTACTGCTGTTCCTGCAGAAAGACGGATTTTCACAAGTGCCGTACGTCCCGACTCCTGAGTTTGTTGTAGAAGGCATGCTCGGTGTTGCACAGGTAAACAGCAGCGATCTGCTATATGATCTGGGATGCGGTGACGGGAGAATTGTTGTTATGGCTGCCAGGAAATACGGGGCCAGGGGAGTTGGTATAGATAACAATCCCGAACGTATAAAGGACAGCTGGGCAAATGCAAAAAAGAACGGACTGTCAGCGCCGAAAGTAGACTTTCGCGAACAGGACCTGTTTGACACCGATCTGAAGGATGCATCAGTAGTAACGCTGTACCTGCTGACCGAAGTCAACTACCGGCTGAGGCCGAAGCTGTTTACCGAGCTGAAACCGGGCACCCGTGTGGTATCAAACAGTTTCAGCATGGAAAACTGGGAACCTGACAGTCTGCTGAATGTAAAGGGCCGGAATGTATATTTCTGGAAAATACCTGCAAACACTTCGGGTTCGTGGGATATATCTGCGGCGGGAAGCAGCAGCAATGAGAAATATGTACTTGTACTCGACCAGGTTTTTCAGAAGGTGGATGGTGTGCTGCATATTGGAGATGAAAAATATTTTCTGGTAAATCCCAAGCTCGATGTAGACCGTCTGGAATTCAGCGTAAAGAATGACGAGCAGGATAAAAAGAGCAAAGAAATGAAATTCAGCATGCAGATAATCGGCGATCAGATGAAAGGCACAATTTCAGGAGCGGACGGCAGTCCTGTTAACTTTACAGCAGCGCGCAGATCCGGTACAATGAGGCCGCTGGATCCGCAGCTAACTGAGGCGGGCAGATAAGAAATTATTTCAGCCGGGTCCATGATAGCCCGGCTGAAAAGAACGCAGACCGGATAATGAATAGCTCCTGTCGGGAATTTATCTGGCCTGACCGGGTTGTGCAGCCAGGTGCAGGTTTATCTCAGCTTTAAGGCTTTCCTGCTGCTGCATTGCTCCGGGAGGCATCCGCCGCATATTTCCGTCATCGGGCCTATTGCCATCGGGAGACGCCATTGCGTCATCAGGCCGCGATCCGGACCTGCGCGGCATATCATTTTTCATTTCAGGCATTTTCCTCTGCTGTGTCTCAATCGTAACATGAATGTCATCACCGGGAGCGGCTCCCAGCGCAAATGAATAATCGCCTGAGGTTTTCAGCGGCATTTTCAGTCTGTAAAAAAGCGTTCCGCCATTCATGGACAGGCTTACGTCTATCCCTTCGTCGTTTGGTAACGGGAGCGAATACAGGGGTTCATCATTTTCGTCTACTATTCGGAACTCATGCTGCTGGCCGGGTATCAATCCGGGAAGCTCATCATTCGAGTTTGTCTGTGGCATCTCTCCGGGTTTATGTCTATGAATTCCTTCCGGATCATTGTTCTGGAGTTGATCCATTTCTTTGCGTTCCGGCTGCAAGGGGAATTTTATGCCGAATTTTTCTCCGCTTTCAGGAGAAAATCTTACCACCAGTCCGGATCTGATAATCTGCATGATAGCGGACCTGTTCTTTGCTGACAGGTCTAAATATAGGAACTTGTCGTCATTGCTGAATCCAACATTGATGTTATTGTCGGGTAATGCCTGAAACGACTTCTGCAATTCCTGAGCTGTACTGCCTTTTATATCGCCGGTATTCTTCCATTGGCTCTGGAGAGTTATGCCGCTGCTGCACGAGCATAATAGCAGTGCCAGACAAGTAAAGGAAAAATTGCGCAGGTACCGAAAGTAATGATTTACTGAATGCATCAGGGGGCCTCCATATATTTAATGAAAAGTAATAATTGAGTTTTGAAGGTTAGACAACCATTCTTTGCGGAATATTCCGTAGAGGACTAACGGCCAGGTTAATCGATGCTATTCAATAGTTGTTTAATGAGCTTAAATATTGGTTCTGATCCCTGGTTAAAACAAATTCAATTTCAGTTTTATATTTCGTCATCCTTTAATTATTTTTGCAGGATCGTTACGAACAAATTTGATTCAGTTGGTAATTTCCCTTATTATGTACATCCTTCCCCGCATATTCAAAGGTATATGTTGCTTCAGCATTTTTACCCTCATTAGTTTATAATGTATGTGTAGATGCTGTATTAGCAGGGCCAGATGACATGTATTTTGATGAAGATAGTTCGTTTCCAGGAGTACAGGGGGTTGTTGATGGTTGTTCATTTGATCTTGTAGATCATGAGTAAAATGGTCCGGATCTAATTATAATACCTGGCAGACCATTTTATGCTGATCTTTTAACTACATCTGGGGATTATATAATTAGCAGAGGTGTGAAAGCTGCTTTTATAAATGGATTTTAATTGGAAATCATATGAAAATATTTGATTATTTATTTTGCCATGTTTATCGTCAAGCTAAAGCTTTAGGAAATTCTTTTCCTGAACATAACGGAATAATGTTTCTTTCTATATTGGAATGTATGAATTTTTTAGTATTGTTAAACTTATTTAGTAAATTCATATATACATTGCCAATAAGAGAATTCCGAAGAAATAATATAGTATTTGTACCAGTTATTTTTGCAATATATGCATTTAATTATTATCGATATGGCCGGGAAAAGAAATACTGGGCAATATTAAAACGTTTTAGCACTGAATCTGAAAAAGAAAGGCGTAATGGTAATTATATTACTGTATTATATGCTTTGTTATCTTTTTTGGCCGTGGGGATATTATGGACAAGAAAATGGTAATAGTATTCTGAGAATGTTTTATGAAGATAAGGTAAATGTAGCCACACAAACGGAGTAACGGCGAAGTACCGGTATGGCGACAACGGGCAGCGAATATACAAGGAGTATGGCAGTAGGAAGGAGTATTATCTTCGGGACCATACGGGACGAGAGCTTGCAGTATATGATCTGACAACAGGTCAGATAAGCAGTGTAAATCTGTACGGACAGGGAGTAACGGGAAGAGTAAACGTAACGTGGACGAATGTATGGGTAG
>JBLMZS010000014.1:0-65170 GCA_050258935.1 Bacteroidota bacterium | reverse complement strand
TAACCGCCATTGTACTTATCGGGCTCTATATATCTGCCGCAACTTATGTGAAATCAGTTAGGGGTACGATAGAAAACTGTTCTGCTACTTCAAAACAACTCAATAAACTAAATACCGGGGCGGTGATTTCTCCTTCGATATATTTGTATGCCAGCGCACATGTCGGGGTATATAGCCAGTTCTTATATATGGATTATGATTACCGGGCAATGCCGGGTGAAACTACATTTCAGCCAGTATATAATTTCTTATCGAAATTTGGTTTTGTAAAACATCCCCGCTTCTACGAGAGCGGATACTACATCCCTATGTGGACAAATACTGCGACGTATTTGCGTACAATTCATGAGGATTTTGGACCAGTTGGAAACTTTGTATTTCCATTTATACTCGGATTGCTTGCTTCATATTTTTGGTACAGATTTTATGAAAACGGGAAACTACTGGATCTTGTTTTGCTGGCACATGTATATCTGATTGTATTTTTCTCTTTCCTTGTGATGGTTACCAGATATGGAATGTGGTTTATCTCTCTTGCAGCATTGTTACTTTTATTACCACTAATAGAAAAATATATTTCTTACAAAAAAAGAAGTCAAGACGGTGCAAAAGTATTGCCGGATCAACCGCGATAATATGTTCGCTATAATATTCTTTATAATCATTGTTCAGTTTGAAGCATCTGTGCGAAATTAATGCATATAAGACCGAACAGCATCGAGACGGGATCAATTACCTTTTAATGATGGATAGTGACAGATTAAATACAATACAGGGGTCAAACCTTGCAAAGAATACTATATGGAATTTTATTGGCATAATCTCTCCGGCTGTAGCCGCATTGATTTCGGTTCCATTTCTGATAAAAGGAATCGGGACCGACCGTTTTGGATTGCTTACTCTTATATGGGTAGCTATTGGCTACTTCGGTATCTTCGATTTTGGAATAGGGAAAGCATTAACAAAGATAGTTGCCGATAGGAAAGCATTAAAGGATGACGGCGAGCTTTCTTCAATTATTTTTAATGCTTCTGTATTGCTTGGAATTCTTGGAATTTTTGCCGGGAGTCTTCTCTATTTTACAGCTGATACAGTCATAGATTTGCTTAAGGTACGTGGTAATCTGAAATCCGAAGGATTAAGGTCTATATACATATTATCCTTCTCGATGCCTTTTGTTATCAGTAGTGTTGGTTTCAGAGGGGTTCTTGAAGGGTTCCATTGTTTTAATCTGGTAAATATTGTCAGAATACCAATGGGAGCATTGTTCTATCTTGGTCCACTGGCTCTCCTTCCATTTACCAATGATTTGTTTTCAGTGGTTGTGTTTCTGGTTGTGCTGCGAATAATTACATGGCTGATGTATTTTATATTCAGCAACAAATATGTTAATATCTTGAAAGTAAGAAGTTCCTTTAATGTTGCAAGTCTGAAACCTTTACTGAAGTTTGGAGGATGGCTTACCATCACGAATGTCGTAAGTCCCTTATTGGTCAGTTTCGACAGGTATATAATTAGTGGGCTGCTGACTATTTCTGTAGTAGCTTACTATACAACTTCTCTCGAACTTGTGGTAAAGTTCTGGATGATTCCTGCGGCGATTGTTACTGTATTATTTCCTGCATTCTCAAGCGTATATATGACGGATAGAAAGCGTACACATGACCTGTTCTTTCAGGGAATAAAATATGTGTATATTTTTCTTTTTCCCCTTGCGCTTTTTTGTGTGTTTTTTGCCAGGGAGGCATTGACTTTGTGGCTGGGAAGCGATTTTGCATCCAGAAGTTTTGTGGTGCTGCAAGTGCTTTCAGTAGGTGCTTTTATCTATGGAATCGACAATGTTCCGGCGGAGTTTTTAAATAGTGTAGGAGTTCCTCAGTTTACTACATTAGTCAGGATTATGGAATTACCAGTTTATCTGGTCCTTTTGTATTATCTTACGATAAAATGGGGCATAGTAGGTGCTGCAGTAGCCTGGGTCATTAGGATTATGATTGATACTGTTTTATTGTTTTGGAAAAGCTTTTCGATTCTGAATTTGAAGTTTAATGGTCGCGATAAATTGCTTTATCTGACTGTCATATCATTTGCATTATCACTGGTTATGCAGTCATTGATTGCAAAGATGTTATTATATTGTTTATGTGTGACTGTATCTTTTTGCATTATATGGAAGAGGTTCTCCGAAGGTGAAATGAGGTTTTTCAGATCCCTATTGGAAAAATTTACTAAAGCTAGTATTTAAAAAATAAAACTTTACAGGTAGGAAATGAATTGTCCACTATGCGGATTGAAGGCAGAAAAAGAATTGGAAAAATATCCCGGATATAAAGCAGGAGCATTTTTTGATATATATCATTGCTCAGCGTGCGACACATCTTTCTGTGACCCCATGAACTCAGATGTAGCTTTGTACGATTTCATCTATGAAAATAAGGAAAGAATTCCTGGATATTCAAGATATATGATGTTTGCCAATAATGTGGTTAACTCCAGAGATCCACTGAGTTATCTGGCGAGGTGGGAAGATGTATATTACTTTATAAAGCATTATTTTGAAAAGAAGGGAAAGAATGGTTGCTCAATACTTGAAATAGGAAGCGGGCTGGGATATGTTACATATGCTTTGGCAAAACGAGGCTATGATATTAAAGGAATGGATATTTCAGATGTTGCTGTTGCGAATGCAAGAAAGAAGTTCGGAGATCATTATATTTGCCGCGACCTTTTTGAATATGTTAAAGATTCTGATGAAAAATATGATGTCATTATTATGACTGAACTAGTCGAACATGTGCAGGATATTCCCGGATTCCTGAATACCGTAAAAAAACTGTTGAAAGACAATGGTGAAATAATCCTTACAACACCAAATAAAGATTTTTATCCAAAGTCATTTAAGTGGCAGACTGATGCTCCTCCGGTTCATTTCTGGTGGCTGTCGAACAATTCGTTGAGGAAAATTGCGGAAAGAGTTGAAATGAAAATTGATATTTTTGACTTTTCGGATTTCAACAAAAATTATTATCCCATTGTTTACGGAAAAGATCTTTCCCTGAATCCTGGAAGTATGATAAGTGAAAACGGAGATATACTGAAAGATACCGGAAAGGGCCTGACAAAATTCCGAGAGTTTTTATTCAATACCGGATTTCTTCATGTCTTCAGGTTACTATATGCAAAGATGAAATCCCTGTCCGGTAGAATCCCCGATCAAAGAGGCGTTATTTGTGCAGTTTTGAAAAAATAGATCGTGCTGCAAAGAATATGGTAGATGTATCTGTAATTATTGTCAGCTACAATATTTTTGACATACTTGACAGATGTTTAAAATCAATCGTTGAATATTCGTCGGGGTTTTCATACGAAATTATTGTTATTGATAATAATTCTGCGGAAGGTGATGTACATACCATTACTAATAAGTATGATTGCGTCAGGCTTATAAAAAATGATTCAAACCGCGGGTTCGCTGCAGCCAATAATCAGGGAATCGCGATTGCACAAGGAGAGTATATACTTTTCTTAAATAATGATACACTGTTTACCGAAAATTCAATAGGAATGATTCTTAATGACTATGTCCGTTTAACTGGGCGAAAGGGGGATTATTTTATCGGATGTAAACTCTTGAATGCTGATGGAAGTCATCAGATCTCAATGTTTGAATACGATACTTTATGGAATTGTTTTACAGAAAACTTTTTCCTGTATAAACTTTTCCCGCGCTCCCGCACATTTAATAAGTTCTATTATAATCATATTCAAATCAGCGAACCTGCTGAAGTCGAAGTAGTAAAAGGCGCTTTTATTTTTGCGCCGCTTCAGACCATAAGAAAACTTGGCGGATTTGATGAGAGATTCTTCTTTTATTGGGAAGAGACCGACCTGTGCTATAGGCTTAAAAAATTAGGAGGCAGAGTTCTATACTACCCATGTACTTCGATAATTCATCTGGGAGGGATATCATCCGGTGAGATGCCTTGGTTCGTCTACAAAAATCAGGGCAGAGCTAAAATACAATTTTATCAGAAACATTTTGTGGGACTGAAGTTTGTATTTGCAATAATATTCCATTATACCGGACTACTGATGCGCATACCGATTTACCTGACTGGCGGTATATTATTGTTGAGAAGAGCTCAGATACTCAAATCGTTCTTTTATATTCGCCAATTGGTAAATTATCCCAAAAATATCTTTACAGATAAATACTAAGAGTATGTATGAAAAAAATAATGGTCCTGTTTGGTACACGACCGGAAGCTATTAAAATGGCTCCGGTGATTAAAGCTTTGAAATCCGACAAAACATTAAAAACTATTGTCTGCTCTACTGGTCAGCATCGTGAAATGCTTAATCAGGTGCTGGAGATTTTTAAGCTGAAAATCGACTATGACCTTGATCTTATGAAATCAAATCAGGATTTGTATGATATTACCGTAAATACTGCATCTAGACTAAAACATGTACTTCAAGAACAAAAACCGGATGTTTTACTTGTTCAGGGCGATACTTCCACAGCTTTTGTATCTGCATTGTCTGCTTTCTATTCGAAAGTTAAAATTGGACATATTGAAGCTGGTCTGAGAAGCTATAATGTACTAAGCCCTTATCCTGAAGAAGCAAACCGGCGGTTTATTTCTGTAATTACAGACTACCATTTTGCTCCTACTGAAGATGCTCGCAAAAATTTATTGTCGGAAGGAATAAAATCCAAACAAATTTTTGTAACCGGTAATACAGTCGTGGATGCACTAATACAGGTCAAATCACAGCTTAGCAAAAGTGGATATCTGAAAAGGACAAGGGAAGTTTTATGTCGCCAACTGTCTGAAAATATTGTTGATTCAAAATTTGTGCTTATTACAATGCATAGACGTGAAAAATTCGGTTCAGAATTCAAAAACGTACTAAATACTATAAAGAGTATTGCACGGAAAAATCTGGATATGAATTTTGTTTATCCTGTCCATCTAAATCCTAACGTACAGAATCCCGTCAAAGAAGTTCTAAGTGACTCAGAGAATATATTTCTCATTCCACCTCAGGATTATCTTAGTTTTATATACCTGATGAGTAAATGTTATTTCATTATGAGCGATTCCGGAGGAGTTCAGGAAGAATGTTATGTTTTCGGGAAACCGGTTATAGTTATGCGCGATGTTACTGAAAGGAATGAAGCTATTAAAGCTGGATATGCTTTCCTGACCGGCAGCAATGATAGGAAAATAAAAAACATTTATAATTTGATAAATAGGAATCTGAGCCAGAATTTTGATTATTTTACCTCGAGAAATCCTTTCGGCGATGGAAGAGCATCCGAAAAAATAGTGAAAATTCTTCACCGTTCCTTAAAATAGAATACTGCTGTAATTGAGAAAAATTTAGTACATTTAAGATTAAAATTACAGAAAGTATCGAATGATAACTGGCCGCGATATAATTATTTTCGGCGATGACTGGGGGCGCTACCCGTCAACAATCCAGCATATTGGAAGTGTATTGGCTCAATATAACCGGATTATTTGGGTCGGGTCTCTTGGACTTAGGAAACCGGAGTTTTCTTTCAGAGATGTAAGGCGGGTTGTTGAAAAAGTGATTGGTGTTTTCTCTGGTAAAAAAAATGAACATCAGGAATTACCAGTATTTCAGGTAAATCCGTTTATAATTCCAATGCATAATTTTTCTGTTGCAAGGAACTTTAATTCCAGGTCTATATCCAGAGCAATTACTGAAAAAGCATCTCAGCTTGGATTTACAAATCCAATAATCATTACTTCTTCTCCAATTGTTGCACAGGCAGTTAAGAGTATACCTAAAAGTTCGCTGAACTATATATGCCTGGATGATTATTCGAGTTTTAAAGGCGCTTTTAAGTGCCTGATTGATCTCGAAAAAGATCTTCTACAAATGGCCGATACATGCTTTGCTGTTTCTGATGATCTTGTAAGGATAAAAGTTACAGGAAAAGGGAAATCGTATTTTATTCCTCAAGGTGTGGATATTGACTACTTCGGAAGTCCAGGAAAGGTAGTCAAAGTAAATAAAAGAAAAGTGATCGGTTATTTCGGACTAATTGCCGACCCGTGGGTCGATCTTGAACTGATTGCATTGGCTGCCAGAAAATGTCCCGAATATGATTTTGTGCTAATAGGCAAAAATGAAATGGATCTATCCTTTATATCTTCCATCCCGAATATTTGTTATTTGGGCGAAGTCCCGTATAACAAACTAATGGAGCATGCATCTAATTTTGATGCAGGAATTATTCCATTTCAATTGAACAATCTGACATTAGCATCAAATCCCTTGAAGCTGCGTGAATATCTGGCGATGGGAATTCCAGTAATATCAACTGACCTGCCTGAAGTCCGGAAATTTGAAGAATATGTATATGTCGCTGCGGATAAGCAGGAGTTCATACACATGATCAGAACTGCAATTGCTGAAGACAATTCTGGTAAAGTCAGCGCTAGAAAAGAAGCGGTTGCATGTCTTTCCTGGCAATCGATAACCGGATCCGTTTCAGATCTCATAATACAGAATGAATCCAAGTAAATTTCTAAATATACATAGACATTAAGAATATGAATAAAAGTTTCGTCCTGGTTACACAGTACTTCCCTCCGGAGATTGGCGGTGGTTCACAGAGAAGTGTCGGCTTCGCGGAAGAGCTGGCCGCTCAGAATGACGTTGATGTTACTGTCATTACTCCTTTCCCTACTTACCTCATGAAAAAGGAGGAAACTAAAACCAGATTTAAACTGTATGAAAAGCATACTGTCGGGAACTATACTGTTTATGAGACTTTTGTGTATGCCAGTGACAGGGGAAGCTTCATCAAACGTATGATGTACTATCTGTCATTTACAATCTCGGCAACACTTGTAGCGTTACTGAAAATTAAGAAGATCGACTACCTGATAACGATCTCGCCGCCCTTGTTTACGGGTATTACCGGTATAATACTCAGAAAACTGCGGGCAAAAAAGTTCGTGTTTGATATAGGAGACCTGTGGCCGGAGTCGGCAGTTCAGCTTGGATTTCTAACAAATAAAACTGCCATCACACTAGCCGAGAAACTTGAGCGTTATATATATAGAACAGCAGATGTCGTAAATGTGGTTACAAAAAATACGCATGAGAAACTTGCCAGGATTCATCCATATATAAAGAAGATGCTGTACATCCCGAATTTCGTAAATTCGGACGTGGTGAAAAGTAAGCAGAAGGATTCAGAACTCTGCGGGAAGTTCGGACTGGACGGAAAAACCGTAATCGGTTATGCCGGCAATATCGGAGGTGCACAGGGACTTAAGATTGTCACTGATGCTGCAAAACTTACTTTGGTTAACCCGGCCATTCTTTATATGATAATTGGGGACGGGGTTGATAGGGGACTTCTTGAGGATGAAATACAGAAACATAATCTGTCAAATGTCTTGTTACTGCCTCCGGTTTCACGTCATGATGTGGTCAGATATATCTCTCTTTTTGACGCTATGGTGATTCCGCTTGTAAAAAATGAGCTGTTTACAATTACGATCCCTTCCAAGTTATACGAAAGTATGGCTGCTGAGATACCTGTACTTCTCTGTGTTGACGGGGAAGCCAGAAGAATACTCGAAGAATCAGAATGCGGTTATTTTATTGAGCCTGAAAATCCCATAATGCTTGCAGAGAAGATTCAGCAGTTCTGTGCACAGTATAATTCGGAAAACCTGTTGGGAAAAAACGGCAGAAAAAGAGTTCTTGAAGAGTTTGACCGCAAGGGTGTTATCAAAAGGTTTTACAATAATGTTTCTGAATGATACTTTCATAACATTAAATCATTATACTGGCTTATGAACAGAAAAATAGAAATGTTGCTGTTACTTGGAATTGACATGCTGATGATATATCTCAGCTGGTATGTGTACTACTATGTGCGGGTCGACAGCGGGATGTTGTACTATGCAATCAAACCGGCTTTTTGGCTGCCTGCCATAGTGGTCTATTTTTATTGGTTTATTATTTTTAGCTTCGTCGGAATGTACCGTACCTGGTTTGCTGCTTCCAGGTTCGACGAAATGTCTACATTGTTCAAGGCGAGTTTTGTCGGCATTTTTGTGCTGTTTTTTCTGATCTTTATGGATGATTCAGCCAGCACGGATGCATCATCTAAAAGCCGTTATCTGATATTCATATATTGGTCTTTGTTCCTTTCATTTGTGGGAGCAGGCAGACTTTGGGCACGCAGTTTTCAGCGGGGTCTGATAATTAAAGGATATGGCAGAAAGAATACGCTGATTGTGGGATTTAATTCCCGAGCCAATAACCTGCATGATCAGATTAACATGCATCGCGCTCTGGGGCTTGATATAAAGGGCTATATTGCATCTGTTCCTGAGAATGCCGGTCGTGAATACAACGGCATCAGAGTTCTGGATACTGTTGAGAATATTGCAGATGTCATCGACAGACTGGATATAAAGGAGATAATTATTTCACTGGAAAAGCACCAGGAGGATGTTGTACTGGACGTAATTACAAAATGTGACTCCAAGGATGTCGGTATAAAAATAGTCGCCGATCTGTATGAGATTATAAGTGGCCAGGCCCGGACGAGTCATATTTACGGATTTCCGTTGATAGACATAATGCCGCAGCTGATGCCTGAATGGGAAAAGAAAGCTAAGCGTATACTCGATATATGTGTTTCATTGTTTTTACTTTTACTTTCACTGCCCATTACTGTTGCGGCATCTATTGCAATCAAACTCGACAGCAAGGGGCCTGTGCTGTATAAGCAGGAAAGATCCGGTCTCAACGGAAAACCCTTCTATATATTCAAGTTTCGTTCCATGAGACAGGATGCGGAAAAAGCTACTGGTCCCGTATGGTCACAGAAAAATGATCCCAGAATTACCAAAGTGGGACGTTTTATTCGCAAGGTCCGTATTGATGAGATCCCCCAGATGATCAATGTACTGAAAGGGGAGATGAGCCTTGTCGGACCGCGTCCGGAAAGACCATTCTTTGTTGAGAAGCTTTCGCAGGAGATACCTCTGTATAAAAAACGCCTTCGTGTCCGCCCCGGAATAACCGGCTGGGCTCAGGTCAAACACAAGTATGACGAGACCATCGAAGATGTTAAAATGAAACTTAGGTACGATCTGTTTTATATAGAAAACATGTCTTTGCGCATGGATCTTAAAATTCTCTTCCGTACAGTGTTTGTTGTACTGTTCGGGAAGGGACATTTTGAATGAGATCATATGTTTTGTAAATTTTGAATTAAGAGAACAAATAATAATATTTATATATTTTGGGAGATTTAAGTATGAAACTCGCAATGGTGGATCTGAAGAAACAGTACAGCACGATTAAACATGAGATCGATGCGGCTGTCAGTGAAGTAATAGAATCAACTCACTTTATACTCGGCGAACAGGTCGCTCAGTTTGAAGAGACATCAGCAAAATATATCGGCTCCAAATACGCCGTCGCATGTGCAAACGGTACCGAGGCTCTTCAGATCGCTATGATGGCTATGGGAATCAAACCCGGCGACGAGGTCATCACTTCACCATTTACTTTTGTTGCTACCTGTGAAACAGTTGCCCTGCTCGGAGCAAAACCAGTTTATGTGGATATCGATCCGAAAACATTCAATATAGATGTAAGTAAAATTGAAGCCGCTATTACTCCAAAAACAAAAGCAATCATACCTGTCCACCTGTTTGGCCAGTGCGCTGATATGGACCCGATAATGGAAATTGCACGTAAACATAACCTATACGTAATAGAGGATATGGCGCAGGCATTCGGCGCTGAATATAAAGGACGCAAAGCCGGCTCAATCGGTCACTTCGCTGCCACCAGCTTCTTCCCGAGCAAAAACCTCGGCGGATACGGCGACTCCGGTATGGTGTTCGTCCAGGACGATGAACTCCACTCAAAAGTCAGAATGGTAATGAACCACGGCTCCAGGATACGCTACAAGCACGAAATACTCGGACTCAATTCGCGCATGGATACTCTGCAGGCTGCAATACTGCTCGTGAAAATCAAATATATCGACCAGTGGAATAAAGCCCGCGCTAATAACGCTGCGCTGTATTCTGAGAAACTTAAAGATGCCGGCGTGATCACTCCTTATACCGCTGAGTTCACAAACCATATATACCACCAGTATTCCATGCTGGTTGAGGACAGACAGGGACTACTGGAGGCTCTGAACGCAAAGGGTATTCCTACAGGCGTTTATTATCCGATACCGCTGCACAAACAGCCTGCTTTCCTCGAGTACGGACACGGCGTTTCTCTGCCGGTTGCAGAAGCCACTGCAGAGAAAATACTGTCACTGCCTATGTATCCCGAACTGACTGAAGAAGAAATTACATATATAACTGACGCTATAAAAGACTTTACAGGAAAAAAATAGAAGATGCCTGAAAAATCATTAGTCATTATTCCGACGTATAACGAACTGGATAACCTGCATACACTCCTTCCTGAACTGCTCGAATGCTACCCGGAAATTGACGTGCTGGTGGTCGATGACAATTCACCCGACGGTACCGCTGCCTATGTGAAGGAAATGGCTTCGAGAAATGAAAGGGTGAAGATACTCGAGCGGCCGGGGAAAATGGGACTCGGAACGGCATATGTCGAAGGATACAGATTTATGCTGAATAACGGATATGATTACGCATTCCAGATGGACGCCGACTACTCGCACGATCCTAAAGAACTGCGAAATTTTCTGGAAGCTATTAAAGATGCAGACCTGGTTATAGGCAGCCGTTATATAACCGGAGTGAATGTCATTAACTGGCCGATGAACAGGCTTTTGCTCAGTTATTTTGCCAATAAGTATACAAGATTCATTACCGGCCTGCCCGTCGCTGATTCGACAGGCGGCTATAAATGTTTCAGACGCAGCGTGCTGGAAAAGATCAATCTGAATAAGATCAGATCAAACGGTTATTCATTCCAGATAGAAATGAATTTCAAGGCGTGGAAAGCCGGCTTCAGACTGAAAGAAATTCCTATCATATTCATAGACCGCGTAAAGGGCAAATCAAAAATGTCCAAAAAAATAGTGCGCGAGGCGGTATTTATGGTATGGAAACTGCGCCTGCAGAGCATGATCGGAAAGCTCTGATGCGGGAGATATGAATGCTGTCTGAAGATGTACTTCTTTCCATAATAATTGTCAACTATAACGTAAAGGAATTCCTGCAGAACCTATTGCGCTCGATAGAAAAAAGCAGCGATAACGTTCCGATGGAGATCATCGTGGTCGATAATGCTTCTGATGACGGCAGTGTTGAACTGCTGCGCGAGAAATTCCCGTACGTGCATCTGATTGCCAATAAGGAAAATTTGGGCTTCGGCGCTGCAAATAATCTCGCCCTGTCCATAGCAAAGGGCAGGTACCTGCTGCTGTTAAATCCCGATACCATAGTACAGGAGAATACATTCTCCACACTGATCAGCTTTTTTGAAAATACACCCGAAGCCGGTATGGCCGGCTGCAAGGTGCTGAATTCCGACGGCACACTCCAGCTTGCCTGCCGCCGCGGATTCCCGGGACCATGGACTTCATTCTGCAAGGTGAGCGGCCTTAGCAAACTGTTTCCGCAGAGCAGGCTGTTTGCCAGATATAACCTTACTTACTTAGACGAAAATAAGACCTATGAGGTCGACGCCATCTCAGGCGCCTTTATGTTTATGCGCCGCGAAGTCTATGAAAAGATCGGCGGCTTCGATCAGCAGTTCTTTATGTACGGCGAAGACCTCGACCTGTGTTACCGTACACAGAAGGCCGGGTTCAAAGTATTCTATGTCCACTCCACACAGATAATTCACTATAAGGGCGAAAGCACCAAACGCAGCAGCATCGACGAAACCAAGGTATTCTATGATGCGATGCACCTGTTTGTAAAGAAACATTTCTCTTCTTCCTTCCTGGTGGAGTTTATACTCAGGTTTGCAATTGTGCTCAGAAAACTGCTCGCGTTTCTGAACATATACAAGCTGCCGGTTATGTCCATGATTCTCGATTTTATTTTTGTGGATATAGCCATACTGCTTGCGGATAAACTATATTCGTTTTACGGATGGCACGGATTTCCGCCGTTCTCTATCAAAATAGTATATATAATACCGGCAATGCTGCAGGTGCTTATCTCGGCTATGACAGGCGTGTACAGAAGAGACCGATTGTCAGTATTCCGCACACTGTCGGCCCTGATATTCGGATTTTTCGCACTGTCATCCGCAACATTTTTCTTCAAACAGTATGCGTACAGCAGGGCAGTAGTAATACTGATCTATATACTTAATTTTATACTCCTTCCGCTGTGGCGCATCGCAGCTAAGTTTATTACCGGCATGTCTGACGGCAGAGACAGTTACCGCACGAAAACAATTATCGTCGGTACCGGCGATTACTCTGTTCAGCTTGCCCGCAAACTGAAATCCAGATTTACAAGCATACACCATATAGCGGGCTTTATCTCGCTGACCAGAAAAGACACCGGACGCAGAATAGACGGATTTGAAGTGATCGGTTCGCTCGATAACATACAGAAAATTATACACGAGCAGAAAATAAACGAAGTAATATTCAGCTCCGGCGAAGTCAGCTATCAGCAGATGCTTGGCGTCGTTGCAATTTGCCAGAGAGAAAATGTGGACTTCAAGGTTGCCGGAAATGAACTTGGATTTCTGGTCGGCAAATCTTCTATTACCATGCTTGACGATATACCGCTTCTGGAAGTATATTATAACATCTCCTCGATTTCATCCAGAATTACAAAACGTACTGTGGATATTCTGATATCGGTAATTTTGCTGGCATCTGTTTATCCGTTTGTGTATGTTTTTGCAGATAAACAGAAAAAGACATTGCTGAGCAGCTTAATGCTTCAGCTGCCTTCGGTCATTAGAGGCCGGAAAAGTCTGGTGGGCCCCAAATGCGTGCGCGGAGATCTTAATCTGTACCTTGGAAAACCCGGACTGACCGGATTGTGGCTGACAGATGCCGAGACAGATAAGACTGAAGACGAAGAAATACTGAAGTTAGATGTTTTCTATGCGAAAAATCAGAACATATGGATGGATCTGGAAATACTGGGAAAAACTATGAACCTGATGTCTGGACCGGGAGATAAAACCAATAAAAACGTCCGGAGAAACTATGAATAAAGTTGTGCTGGATTTCGAAAAACCTGTTGCCGAACTTGAAGAAAAAATTGAAGAAATGAGAAAATATTCGGATAAACTGGATATATCAGACGAAATAGGCAAACTGGAAAAGAAAGTGGAAAAATTGAAGGAAAGCATTTACAAGGACCTTACCCGCTGGCAGAGAGTTCAGCTGGCGCGCCATCCTGAAAGACCGTATACGCTCGACTATATCTATCAGCTTACTCATGATTTTATTGAGCTCCACGGCGACAGGCAAGCCAAAGATGATAAATCCATCGTAGGCGGTTTCGCGGGCCTCGATCCGTACAAGGTAATGATCATCGGTCACCAGAAAGGACGCGATACAAAATCCAACGTGCTGAGGAATTTCGGCATGCCCAACCCTGAAGGTTACAGAAAGGCGCTGCGTCTGATGAAGCTTGCGGAAAAATTCAACCGGCCTGTAATTACACTCATCGACACACCGGGAGCATATCCGGGACTTGAGGCAGAACAGCGCGGACAGGCAGAGGCCATTGCAAAAAACCTCTACGAGATGAGCCGCCTGAAGGTGCCCATAATTTCCATAGTGATTGGCGAAGGCGCCAGCGGCGGTGCTCTGGGCATCGGTGTCGGTGACCGGCTGCTTATGCTCGAGAACAGCTGGTACTCGGTTATTAGTCCTGAATCCTGCTCAAGCATACTGTGGAAAAGCTGGGACTATAAAGAACAGGCTGCCGAAGCCCTAAAGCTTACAGCACAGGATCTGCTGAAGCAGAAACTGATCGACCGCATAATACCGGAACCTACCGGTGGAGCCCATAAGGATCACACCCAGGCAGCGGCATTCCTGAAAAAAGCGTTGCTGGATGAACTGAAAGAACTTACAAAACTCAAAACTGAAAAATTACTTCAGCAGCGATTCGAAAAATATGCCCGCATGGGTGTATGGAACGAATAGTATTGCTGAGTAAAAATTTATGCGGAATCATATTATGCTTATTCATAAAACACTCATCCGCGTCCGCTATGCAGATACGGATAAGATGCAGTTTGTATATAACGGAAAATATCTGGAATATTTTGAAGTTGGAAGAACTGAACTACTGCGTTCTATTGGGCTTCCATACAAGAGTGTTGAAGAGAAAGGATACCAGCTGCCTGTACTGGAGGCACACGTAGTCTATAAAAACCACGGCCGCTACGACGATCTGCTGGAAATTGAAACCACAGTCAGAGAACTGCCCAGAATAAAGCTCCACATAGATTATATTATCAGGAGAAATGAAACCGATGAAGTAGTGGCCGAGGGATATACTGAACACGTATTTATAAACGAAAAAACTAAAAAAGCCACGCGGCCTCCCCAGTTCTACCTGGATGCGCTTGGAAGACAATTTAAGTAATTCTGAATTCAGAAAACTCAGAACTCAGAAAACTCAGAACTCAGAACTCAGAACTCAGAACTAAGTTGAGGACTATTATGGATATACAGAAAGAAATAGATGATGTTATAAAGAATGCCTTCCGCGAGGACATTGGCGAAGGTGATATTACTACGCTTGCTACAGTGCCGGCAGATCAGCCGGGAGAAGCACAGTTCTTCATCAAGGCTGACGGAATAATAGCCGGAGTTGAAGTCGCAAAGCGGGTATTTGAATTGTTCGATCCTTCTCTTGAATGCGAAATGTACGTCAAAGACGGTCAGCAAGTTAAAAAAGGCGACATAGCCGGAATTGTGCGCGGCAAAGCCGCATCTATTCTTACCACTGAACGTACTGCACTTAACCTGCTGCAGAGAATGAGCGGTATTGCTACATATGCATCAGTGTTTGCCAAAGCGGTCAGCGATACGAATGCGAAAATCATAGACACCAGGAAAACAGTCCCGGGACTGCGTCTGCTCGACAAAATGGCAGTGGCAGCCGGAGGCTGCGGCAACCACCGCATCGGCCTGTACGATATGTTCCTGATTAAGGACAATCACATCACCGCTTCCGGCTCAATTACTAGTGCCGTCGAAAACTGCCGCAGATATATGCAGCAGACCGGCCGCACTTACCGGATTGAAGTCGAGGTTTCCAACCTTCAGCAGACACAGGAGGCAATCGACAATAAGGTTGATGTGATAATGCTGGACAACTTTGAAATTGAATCTATGAAGCAGGCTGTTGAGCTTATCGCGGGCCGCGCCCAGACAGAAGCTTCCGGCGGTGTGACACTCGAAAGCGTCAGGGCAATTGCAATGACCGGAGTAGATCTGATATCTATCGGAGCGCTGACTCATAGCGTCAAAGCTCTCGACATTTCGCTGAAATTAAAATTCAACCATGCCCAATGAGAGATAAACTAAGGCAGCTTTCCAAGGATACGGCTGTGTATGGCATAAGTACCATACTCAGCCGTTTTTTGACGTTTATACTCGTACCGTTTTACTCACACATGCTGGGCAAAGCCGATAATGGTATCATCGGTGCCATCTATGCGTATATCGCTTTTCTGAATATACTGTATCTCTACGGTATGGATACCGCTTACCTGAAGTATGCCTCAATATACATGCAGGAAAAAAAGAAAGATGTGTTCTCTTCGCCTTTCCTGTCCGTAGTATTTTCATCTGCGGTAATATCAATGCTGTTTTATGTTTTCCGCGGTCCGGTAAACGAGGTGTTCCAGCTGCCGGACAGGTATTCGTATATACTGAATTATATAGTGCTGATACTGTTCTTCGATGCCCTGTCTGCAGTTCCGTTCGCTTATCTGCGTATCGTAAGAAAAGCTAAAAAATTTGCACTGATAAAAACCATAAATATACTGATTAACGTGGTGCTGAATATTGTGCTGCTCAGAATGATGAAAATGGGGATCGAAGCGGTGTTCATTGCCAATCTGGCTGCCTCAGTGATTACTATGATGCTTCTGCTGCCCGATATACTTGAGAATTTCCATCTGCGTATTGACAAGGATCTGTTCCGGCTGATGCTGAAATTCGGAATGCCGTACCTGCCTGCAAGTCTTGCTTCTATGGTAATACAGGTGATCGACAGGCCTATACTGCTCAGACTGACAGATGATGCGACAGTAGGGCTCTATCAGATAAACTATAAACTCGGCATTTTCATGATGCTGTTTGTTTCTATGTTTCAGTATGCATGGCAGCCATTCTTTCTGCACAATGCGAAGGAAAGCAATGCAAAGGAGATATTTTCGCGCGTGCTTACCTGGTTTGTTCTGGCAGGCAGTACAGTGCTGGTAATGCTTTCTTTATTCATTGAAGACCTTGTAAAAGCAAGTATACTGAATGTTACGCTGATAGATTCGAGATACTGGTCCGGTCTGTCAATAGTTCCGGTCATACTGGCCGGCTACCTTTTTAACGGTATATACGTGAACCTCACGGCGGGAATCCTTATACAGGAAAAAACAAAGTACATACCTTATGTTACTGCGCTCGGTGCAATAGTGAACATAGCTGTAAACTTTGCTCTTATACCTGTGTGGGGTATTACCGGAGCGGCTATGGCAACATTCCTGAGTTATGTGTTTATGGCGGCGGGATTGTACTTGGTTTCAAGACATTTTTATCCTATTGACTATGAATACGGAAAACTTCTGAAAATTCTCATTGCTGTCACCATAACTGCGGTACTGTATTATTTATTCGGATTTACTACGATTCTTCTGAAGATACTGCTTGTAGCTTTATATTCAATAATGATAGTGCTGTTCGGTGTTGTATCGGGGGAAGAGATAAAATCCATAAAAACCGTATTTCTGCGCCGTAAAGCCGCATAAATTGTCCGGAGTTGAGCGGGTAATTTTTACCCGCAATATTTTCGTAATTATCAAGTTGATTTTCCAGAATCTTGCTCTTAAATTTATCCGCATAGTAGTAAGATTTATCTATTTAACCGCTGGACATACACGACCCCATGGATTCAAAAATTACAATAAAGATAAAACGCCTTTCAGATGAATTTGCAGATATACCGCTTCCAGAATATGCAACTGCCGGTGCCTCAGGCCTCGATGTCAGAGCCGCGGTAGAAAAACAGATGGTTATACCAGCAGGAAAGATAAGCCTTGTACCAACCAACCTTTCCGTCGAAATACCCTTCGGTTATGAGATACAAGTCAGGCCGCGCAGCGGACTTGCGGCAAAACACGGTATCTTTATTCCGAATTCCCCGGGTACCATCGATTCAGACTACAGAGGCGAACTGAAAATAATACTTGGAAATTTCGGGACAGATGATTTTACAGTCAGCCGCGGCGACAGGATTGCACAGCTGGTATTGTCGAAGGTTTATCTTGCTGAATTTACTGAGACAAAAGATCTTAACGACACACACCGCTCCGAAGGCGGTTTCGGACACACCGGCAGAAAATAATTATGAGTTCTGAGTTCTGAGTTATGAGTTTTCTCAGTACTCATAACTCATAACTCAAAACTCAAAACTCAGAACTGAAATAAATGTCAGACTTTATTCATTTACATAATCATACACATTACAGCCTTCAGGATGGTGCCTGCACAGTCGAGGCACTCGTAAAAGCTGCAAAGAAAAACAATATGCCGGCGGTGGCCTTAACGGATCACGGCGTCATGTACGGTATTTCCGAATTCTACACGAAAGCTAAGAAAGAGGGTATAAAACCTATCGTCGGTATGGAAGCCTATATCGTAAAAGAGGGCTCCAGGTTCGACAAGGGAAAACATGACGATCTGCCCGGCAGAAAGCGTACAAAGCACTATAACCATCTTATACTGCTCGCAAAAGACAAGCAGGGCTATAAAAATCTTTCAAAGCTTTCCACTTACGGACATACTCAGGGGTTCTACTATCGCCCCAGAATAGACCTGGAACTTTTAAGACAGTACAAGGACGGGCTCATTGCAATGAGTGCCTGCGCCGGCGGTATAGTCGCCGCTGATCTGGTGAATAACGACTATGACAAGGCGCGCGCCACGGCAATTACTTACAAAGAACTATTCGGTGATGATTTTTATCTTGAGATCCAGGACCATAATATGGATGTCGAGCGGAGTATTCTGGAGGGTATGCCTAAGCTTGCGCGCGAACTGGGCATCAAGCTTGTCGCTACAAACGACTGTCATTATATAGAAAAAGACCACGCTATTGCTCATAATATACTGCTGCTGCTGGGTGACAAAACCGGAACTGCAGATTATCATCAGCTCAGATATAATACAGATCAGATTTACTTCAAATCCTCGGATGAAATGAAGCAGCTTTTCTCCAAGTATCCGGAGTCCATAGAAACTACTCTGGAAATTGCAGAAAAGACAAATGTAAACCTGGACTTCGAAGGCCATCTGCATCCGATATTTCCTATCCCGCCCGAATCGCACTGCGAAACGCTCGACGATTACTTTGAACTTATTGCAAGGGAAGGACTGCAGAAAAGGTTCAGAACAGTTACATCGGAGATTCAGGACCGGTTCGACTATGAGCTTGCTACCATCAAGAAGATGGGCTTCTCGGGATACTTCCTCATTGTGCAGGACTTTATTAATGCTTCCAGACGACTTGGTGTGCCGGTGGGGCCGGGTCGCGGCAGCGCTGCTGGCAGCCTGGTGGCTTATACGCTCGGTATTACTAATGTTGATCCGCTGGAATACGATCTGCTGTTCGAGAGGTTCCTGAACCCGGCCAGAAAGTCCATGCCCGATATTGACGTCGACTTTGCCGATTCAAAACGCGGTATGGCAATTGACTACGTACGTCAGAAGTATGGGGAGAATTCGGTCAGCCAGATAGTAACTTTCAACAGACTTTCATCCAAGGCCGTCATCAGGGACGTAGCGCGCGTACTGAAGATCCCGATTCCTACTGTAAACAAAATTACTAAATTCATTCCCTCAAAGTTCGGCAAGGTATTCACTATCGATCAGGCTCTGGCTGAAGTACCTGAACTCAAGTGGGTTTCGGAATCAAACGATCCGCAGATACTCGAACTGATCAAATATGCCAGGATACTCGAGGGTATGAACCGCAATGCCTCCAAACATGCTGCCGGTGTCGTCATTACACCGGGTGAAGTCAGCGACCATGTGCCTCTTGCGACCCCGGGCGGTTCATCAGACCTCGTCACACAGTACAACATGAAAGAGCTCGACCATGCCGGTCTGCTGAAAATGGACTTCCTTGGCCTGAGAACACTGACTATCATTGCCGATGCCATAGAGCTTATAGAAAAAAATTACGGCATTCAGATAAACACCGACGACATACCGGTCGATGACGAAAAAACTTTTCAGCTTTTTGCAAAAGGCCAGACGACGGCAGTGTTCCAGTTTGAAAGTGGCCCGATGCGCGAGTATCTGAAGAAGCTTAAACCCTCGTCTGTCAAGGACCTTTCGGCTATGAACGCTCTGTACAGGCCGGGTCCTATGGAATTCATAGACGACTTTATAAAAAGAAAGCACGGAATGGCCCAGGCCGAATACCTGCATCCGGTGCTTGAACCGATATTGAGCGAAACCTACGGCATCATAGTCTATCAGGAGCAGGTAATTCAGATCGCCAATAAGGCTGCGGGCATGAGCCTGGCAGAGGCTGATATTCTCAGAAGGGCGATGGGCAAGAAAGACCTTCAGGCAATGAAGGAACAGAAAGAGATATTCGTTGCCGGAGCTGTAAAAAATAATATACCCAAAAATACGGCATCCGAGATATTCGATGCCATCGATAAGTTCGCCAACTATGGTTTTAATAAGAGCCACGCGGTTGCATACAGCGTTGTGGCTTATCATACGGCATACCTGAAGGCTCACTATCCTGCAGAATTTCTTGCAGCCAACATGACCAATGAATTCGGCAATACCGGCAAGATCACTTCTTTCCTCGAGGACTGCCGCAAGCTGAAAATCGAAGTGCTCTGTCCGGACGTGAATAATCCTTCGGTTTATTTTGACGTAAAGGACGGGAAAATTATTTTCGGCATGTGCGCAATAAAGAATGTCGGCATCAATGCAGTGGAGGAGATAAAAAAGAGCCGTGAACGCCTGGGCCGCGACTTTACGAGCATATTTGATTTCTGCTCGAATGTCGAAACCCGTATAGTAAATAAGCGTACTATAGAAGGACTGATACTCGCGGGTGCATTTGACCGTCTGAAGGGTACAAGAGCTCAGAATTTTGCCGCCGTGGAAATGGCCCTCGACTTCGGCAGCAAGGTCCAGAATTCTTCACTCGTAAAAACAGAAAGCCTGTTCGGAGATTCACCAAGTGAGGATACAGAAATTCCTGAACCTGAACTTCCTGACTTCGAAGCCTGGACATCAAAGGAAGAACTGTCGCGCGAAAGGGAAGTGCTGGGTTTCTACCTATCTGATCACCCGCTGAGGAAATATGAAGTCGAGTATAAATCATTTGCCACTGTATTTCTGGGTGAAACAGAATCGCTTGAAGAGACCGATCAGGTAAGGGCGTGCGGCGTAATAACCGGCCTTAAGACCAAGATAGACAAGTCCGGCAAGACCATGGCGTTCTTTACACTGGACGATTTTTCCGGCTCCTGCGAGTGTCTCATGTTCGGATCGACCTATGAAAAGGTGGGCAAGTACGTTGGTGAGGAAGCTACCGTAATGGTAATTGGCCGGCCGGAAAGCAGCGGAGATGCAATAAAACTTCAGATAGAAAATGTCATCCCTCTTGAAGAGGCAAAGAACCTGTTCACAAAGACTATCAAGCTTACTCTTGATGATGAAAAACATAAACCAGAAATGATCTCTTCACTGAAGAAAATACTCGAAAAGAATCCCGGCAATCTGCCCGTATTAATATCAGTACAGAACAATGGCTGCAAACCAAGAAATTTCTTCGTCAGATTGTGCAGAGTGAAGATCAGCCGCGATTTGTCAGACGAACTGATGAATATACTGGGTGAGGAAAGTATTATGTATTGTTCGTGAAAAAATGTATATTTTTGCTTATCATGCTTTGTGTTTTTTTATAAAACTATTTTGAACAATAAAAGGAATGTAATTTGGACGTTAAAAGATCTCAAGGAAAGTACTGGGCGCTCGTACTGGGTGCATCAAGCGGATTTGGCGGAGCATGCGCAGTCGAACTTGCAAAACACGGATACAATATATTCGGTGTGCATTTGGACAGACAGATCACCATGCCCAATGTTTACCAGATCGTCAAGAAGATCGAAAAGACCGGACAACAGGCGGTGTTTTTCAACATAAATGCTGCCGATCCTATAAAACGTCAGGAAGTAATCGACGAGATCAGCGAAAGATTCTCTATAGATAATGCTAATCCAAAAATAAAGGTGCTGATCCATTCTATGGCCTTCGGTACATTGAAACCCTATTTTGCCGCCAATCCTGAAGACGCCGTCTCACAGGCCTCAATGACCATGACGCTAGACGTAATGGCCCACAGCCTTGTCTACTGGACTCAGGGGCTGGTAAATGCAAACCTGCTTTCCGAAGGCGGCAGAATATTCGCGCTTACCAGCGCGGGCAGTCAGACTGTGATTCCCAACTACGGAGCTGTCTCGGCTGCAAAAGCTGCTCTCGAAGCACACATAAGACAGATTGCAGTCGAACTAGGCTTCATGAAGGTAACCGCCAATGCAATAATGGCAGGCGTTACCGATACTCCTGCACTCCGCAAAATTCCAGGTGCCGAAAAAATGCTTGAAAGTGCAAGGCTGAAGAACCCGATGGGAAAACTTACGGTTCCCGAAGAGGTCGCCAAAGCAATATCGCACCTCTGCGAGGAAAGTGCCGGATGGATTTCTGGCAATGTCATTGGAGTTGACGGAGCTGAGTATGTAGTAAATTATATCGGAGAAAAAGTCTGCAAACCCCTGAAAGCAGGGAAGAAATAAGGACTCCCGGTCAACTGAGAAATAAAAACTGAGAACTAAAATACTTTAGGAATATATAATGTTTGAATTTAAACTTTCCGAAGAGCAGCAGATGCTGCGCGAAATGGTGCGCGAGTTCACAAATAATGAAATCAAACCAGTGGCGGCAAAGATCGATGCGGAGGAAAAAATTCCCCGCGAGCTGATCGCGAAGCTGGCAGAGGTCGGGATACTCGGCGTGGCTTTCCCCGAGGAATACGGCGGCAGCGGGTTCGGCGAAGTAGGATACTGTATTACACAGGAGGAAATTGCACGCGGCTGTATGTCCACGGCAACATTCATCGGTGCACATCAGTCGATCGGGACTAACGCAATATACCTCGGCGGCAGCGAGGAGCTTAAACAGAAGTTCGTTGTGCCTCTGGCAAAAGGTGAAAAGATAGGTGCTTTCTGTCTTACCGAACCACAGGCCGGCAGCGATTCATTCAACCTGAAGACCAGGGCGAGGAAAGACGGAGACGACTGGATAATAAACGGAGAAAAACTCTGGATCACCAACGGCAGCATTGCCGACGTGGTGTCTGTATTTGCCCGTACTGAAAAAGGCATTACTGCATTTGCCGTGGAGACATCAACTCCGGGATTTGTAGCCGGTCCTCCGGAAAAGAAAATGGGCATAAAAGGCAGTACGACAAATGCAATTACATTCGACGAGGTCCGCGTGCCTAAGGAAAACATGATCGGTCAGGACGGCCGCGGTTTTCTGATTGCCATGAAGACGCTCGATGCCGGTAGACTCGGCCTCGGTGCTGCTTGTCTCGGCGCTGCAAAAGAGCTGCTCGAAATGTCGACGCGCTACTCAAAGGAAAGAGTACAGTTTGATACCACCATCGGCAGTTTTCAGGCTGTCCAGTTTATGCTCGCCGAAATGGCTGTTCTTATCTATAATATGGAGTCTATAGTTTACAGAACCGCAGCACTGTATGACCTGAAGAAGAGCGTTTCAAGGGAATCGGCAATGGTAAAGTATTTCTGCTCCGAATCGCTCGACAAAATTGCGGACTACGCGGTTCAGATACACGGCGGTATGGGATATTCGCGTGAGCTGCCCGTGGAACGCTATTACCGCGATTCCAGGATCAACAGAATATTTGAAGGCACAAACGAGATACAAAAGGGGATTATTGCACACGACATACTGAAGAAAAACGGGGTAATGTAGTGTCCGTTTTTTAGCGTAAAAATTCAAAAAATTACATTTTTTTACTTTACTTATTCATTTTATAGAACTATCTTGCAATGGAGATGATTTGATGAAACCATATGAGTTTACAGATTCCAATTTTGATACTGAAGTACTGAAGTCAGACAAGCCGGTTATAGTAGATTTCTGGGCAGCGTGGTGCGGCCCCTGCCGTATGATTGCCCCTATAATAGAAGAACTGGCTGAAGAATATAAGGAAACAGTAAAGGTCGGGAAAGTAGATGTAGACGATAACCAGCAGGTGGCCATCACTTACGGCGTGCGTTCGATACCTACTGTGTTGTTTATTAAAAACGGAGAAGTTGTTGATAAAGTAATCGGGGCTGGTAATAAGGCGACCTTTGAACAGAAAATCCGTGCTATTTTATAATTGCTGTCATTACTAAAGCAATTCTCCGGAAGCCAAAAAACTGCGGGGGATCTGTCTTCATGGCGTTTTGGATGAACGGATATTTTCATTTTTGACTTGCAAAATTGAACAAAATATCTGACAATAGGTAATAAAAGGATATTTTATATCTTGACATTACGCCTTAATAATGTTACTTTTAGTCCTCTTTCTGCTTAGAAAGTTAAGTTATATTATCTGGTACGTTAATTATTAAGGTCTTTCGTTCTGAAAGTTAAAATGTTACAAGTGTTGACTTAATAAATAATTTCTCAATTATAAGGAAAAAAGGAGTAACTATATGTTTAAGAAAGCTACAGCGTATACGGTACTTTCACTCTTTGTGGCCTCAGTTGGTTTTGCGCAGCCAGCCAGGCCGTTCAGCAAGGTTCAGATCCATTCAAAAAAAATGGACAAGACCGTTAATGTCGAACCTTCATTCTATACCGATTACCAGAACGCTAAACTGAAGTCGGCAAAAAAAGTTGCAGGCGAACCTGTCGATATGCTTTTGGCCAGCTATGACTGGGCTTCGAACAGCTATCAGGGTACAATGCTTGCTACTTATGACTTTGATAAGGATGGTTCTGAAAATCCTATTGGTGTTGCAACACACAACATCCCTACACGTTATGCAGTGTTCGGATTTGTTGATGCTCAGGGTGCATACAGCTATCCTGTTGAAGGCCTCAAACCCGATCAGACACCTTACCGTACAGGTTGGAATTCACACCTGATTCTCAACAAGGAAACCGGAAAGGCTTATGTCGTTCTGTATGATGCATTGACAAATGCCACACTCTCTCCGTACCTCTATGAGATAGATCTTCTTGGCGATATAACAAAGGCTACAAAACTTACAGATCCTGGTATGCCGCTTTCATGGCCAAGAATGGCGCAGACAAAAGACGGCAGCTTCTGGTATCCGGATTATAACTTCACCCAGACAGAGAAAGCACACTGGAGAATACTGAAATCATCAAACAACGGAAAAACTTTTGATTCAGTTGCTGTCATGAACCCCAACGATCCTAACTTCTGGGGTGATCCTGCACAGGCTTCCAATGATCCTACGATCATGACTAATGGCACCAAGATCGCTATGTGCAATACTCTTATAAAGAAAGGTCCTCTTACCGGTTATATAACCGGAGAAACAACAACTGCTTACAGAGACAGTGCCGATGGTCTTTATTACTTCTATTCAGAAGATATGGGCGCTACATGGAAGGGCGAAGTTATTGGTGTTGACGGTGGAAGAGAAGTTTCCAACAGACCTACCTACGAAATGGCATTTACTTCGTTTGATATCGGTCACTACGTAGTAGATCCTACAGGTGTTTTCCATACAGTACGCACTGGCGTTAACAGCAACGGTATGATTGGCAAAGACACAATCAAAGTGTACCCTCTTTATTACTATAATGACAGGGACAAAAAATGGATAGCCATTTCTGATCCTGCAACAGAAGATGACGATTTCTCAGATGCTACGCTCAATCAGCCAGGTAACATGAATGGTAACAGCAATCCTACAGTTGCAACCACACCTGACGGTAAAGTAGTTGTTGTAGCCTGGACACTTCCTGAATATTCAGGTGAAATCGGAAACAGCCCGATTAACGTATATCCTGGTGACGGCGGTTCAGCAACAACAGCTGTTGCTCATATAGATCTCTATTATGCAGTTTCAACAGACGGCGGCAGAACATTCGGAGCACCGCAGTCACTCGTTACTACAAAGAACGAATCAGATTACTGGCCATATGTTGCTAATCCAATAGAGGTTAAGGGTTCTGATGCTATCGTTCACTACCTGTACTATCACGATCCAATTCCTGGTTCGAGCATAGTCGGTTCACAGAACTCAGCATCACCGGACGCAGTCTGGAGATATAACAGCCTTACTCTTCCTGGTGTTGTAGCAGTTAATGACAAACCTGCTGTAGTAGAAAAATTTGCTCTCGAGCAGAACTATCCTAACCCGTTCAACCCGACTACGGCTATAAACTATAACCTCGCCGGCAGATCAAGCGTTTCTCTGAAAGTATTCGATATGCTCGGAAGAGAAGTTGCTACTCTGGTCAACGGAATGCAGGAAGCTGGAGCTCATACGGTTAACTTTAATGCTGCAAACTTTACATCAGGTCTGTATATCTACACTCTTACTGATGGTGTGAATACAATATCCAAGAAAATGATGCTGCTTAAGTAATCTATCCCAATGTCAGTTTAACAACCATATGCGGAACTTCCCGGAAAGGGAGGCTCCGCATAGTTGTTAGAAAAAACACAGAAATAAAAAGACCCGATGGTCTTTTCTTGATACAATATCATAAAATTCGATATCATTTTTTGACATAGTTTTTAATTATAATTTCATGGTGAGGAAATGAAAAAAGTGTCAAAGTATTTATTGCAGTCTTTCTGCGTCTTCTTGCTGACTGCTGCGACTGTATTTGCGCAGTCGGGCGTTGGTAAACTGGCAGGAAAGATTGTTGATGCAACTACCGGCGAACCACTTATCGGTGCAAACGTTGTGGTTATCAATACTGAACATGGTGCAGCCACTGATCTGGAAGGCAACTATTTCGTATTGAATATAACGCCTGGTACGTATAATGTCCGCGTCAGTTACGTCGGATATGGATCAAAAACTATTCAGGATGTCAGAATTGTAGGCGGTATTACCTATGAGCTGAATGTTCAGCTTACCGGCGGACTCAACCTGAATGAAATTGTGGTCACCGATTCAAAATTCTTTGAAGAGAAAGCCACAAATACAGTAAAAGTTATAGACTCAGATCAGATATCAAAACTGCCGGTAAAGGGTGTTACTAACATCGCTTCACTGCAGTCGGGCGTTGTCAAAACTGAAGGCAGCGGCGGCGCAGATGGTAATGCAACTCTTAACGTCCGCGGTGGTCGTGGTAATGAAGTATTATATATAGTTGATGGTATTCCACAGAACAACGTACTTTCAGGTAACAGTGCCGCACAGGTTTCTGACGCTGCCATCGAGCAGATGTCTTTCCAGGTCGGCGGTTATGAAGCAAAATACGGACAGGCTCAGTCTGGTATCATCAACGTTACTACCAAGTCGGGTGCTCCTACATATGCTATCATGGCAGATGCTGTGACTTCTTCATGGACGGACAAGTTCGGATACAACCTGTATTCAGGAAACTTAAGCGGTCCGTTTATACCGGGAGATGCAAGGCATACATTCTTCCTGTCGGCTGAAAGAGGCTGGTTCCTCGATGCCGAACCAAATGCTATTCCACTTGAATTCGAGAGCATTGGCAAAACCTATGACGTGCATCCTAACAACTCCGCCGGTGTGTGGAGATTTACGGGCAGAACATATCATAGTTTTGGCGACTTTACTGTCAGGCTCGGTGCCAATGTGAATACGCGTGAAGGCAGGATGTATACACACAGATATGCAAAAAACAATGCTGAATTCATGCCTGCATTTGAGCAGAACAATTATTCTTACAGTGCTAAGGTTTCTCAGACACTGAGCAAGAATACTTTCTGGAACCTGACAGGTGGTTTCCGCAGATACTACTATTCTCAGTTCGATCCGCATATGAAGGATAACCTTTTCCTTTATGGCAATAAGGAATATATGAAGAACACCTTCGGTGTAACTATTTCTGCCAACGGACAGAGGATACTCGAAGATGAAAACGGTATATTCTATGGATATGGCCGTGTTAACAATGCTTATACGAAGAATGAAAATGACGTATATTCTGCTGACTTCGATTTTACATCACAGCAGAAGAGCCACCTCCTTGAATTTGGCGGCGGCGTCAGCTATAACCTCGTTAGATATTATTCTATCTCTCCTATAGGTCTTGCCAGCGACGTTTATGTGAACAAGACCGAAGAACAGATATTTGAAGATATGCAGCCGACGGTATTCGGTTATGATGTTACCGGACGCAGCAAAACCGGCACGGATTATTCTGATAAGGGCCTCAGGCCAAAGACTCCCGTGTTTGCTTATACATATATTCAGGACAGATATGAACTCGAAGATCTCGTGCTGAATCTGGGTGTCAGAGTCGATTACTTCGATACTCAGGCTGATGAACTTATAAATCCTGCACTGCCTTATGCAGGCGGATCTAATCCTAAGGACTTTGATGACGGCGATTTCCGTACGAAGAAAGCTGAAGTACTGGTTTCACCGCGTATCGGACTTGGATTCCCGGTGACCAACACTACGGTATTCCACGCACAGATAGGCCGTTTCGTGCAGCAGCCGGCTCTTACAGACGTGTATGCAGGAAAGTATGACCTGCTGCAGTTCAAGAGCATGTCGCCGCAGTATGTGCAGAATGCTTCTATAAAGAGCGAAGAAACCATCCAGTATGAAGTTGGTTTCCGCCAGATACTTGGTGATGTGGCTGCTCTGAATATTACAGCGTTCTACAAGAATATCAAAGGTCTTGTAAACCAGCAGAACAATTATTTCCAGAGAGTGCCGGGCGGTCAGACAATTGCATATATCGCTCCGACAAACTCTGATTTCGGTACTACAAAGGGTCTTGCATTCTCATTTGATCTTTCAAGACTCGGATATTTCAGCCTTTCGGCACAGTATACATATTCAATTGCTGAAGGCACAGGATCATCTACCAGTTCGAGCTTTACGGCTGTATTCAGGAACAACGACAATGCTGCTCCTAAGGTTATTGCACCACTTGATTTCGATCAGAGACATACAGGTGTTATCAACCTTGATTTCTCAGTTCCGCAGGGTGACCTCGGATTCCTGGAAATGTTCTCGGCCAACATGCTGATCTCATTTAACAGCGGACGTCCTTATACTCCGGTCGATTACTATAACATACTGGCCTCAACTGATGGCGGTTTCAGTACTACCGGTTATGTCAATTCAAGGTACGCTCCCGGTTCATTCAAGGTCGATCTTAAAGTCGAAAAAACGTTTGCAATTGGCAACCTCAGACTTTCACCTTATGTATGGATCGAAAATCTGTTTGATGCAGACAACGTAACCGATGTATACCGCTCAACGGGCGATGCCTATACAACAGGTTTCCTCAATACCGCTCAGGGTAAGTCTCTTATAGCTCTGAATGGTGAAGGTTACAGACAGGATTATACTTCTTTGGAGAGAGATCCTGCCAACTTTGGTATTCCAAGACTCATTAAGCTCGGACTCAGAGTTAATTTCACAAACATAACTCTTTAATCCTTAATGATTGTTAAAACAGAAATAGGATAATTAAGATGATAATAAAGAAAATATCTTTTACAACGAGGTTTTTGCTGGTACTACTTCTGGCAGCTGCTACATCATTCAGCCATGCTGAAGATGAGAAGGGAGCTTCGAAGCCTAACCGGACGCAGAAGACCGGTTACTTCAAAAGCACTGCTTCAGGAAAAAACGGTGATTCTTATCGTTTCAATATAAATAATATTGATTTACCACTTGACAGCCGCGGTGTTACTGCTGCTGTCAACATTCCACCGCGTGGTTCAAACGCATGGTTTGGTAAAAGCTCATTCCTGTTCTCGGGCGGATTTTTTATCAGCGGTTATGCAAAAGACAAATTGTTTGCGTGTGCTGAAGCTACGGCGTCGCTTGTTGAGAACTTTGAACCGGGTCCGGTGGGCATGTCCTACGATCCCCGCGCTGTTATGTATGTAGTCAAGGCCGGTGATGCTCCTTTCTCACAGAGCTGGAAAGACTGGAGTGATGCAGTTGCCCTGGGTGCTGATTTCTATGATGGCAATGGAGACGGAAAATATGATCCTACCGATCTGAACGGCAATGGAAAATGGGATACAAACGAAGATATGCCCGACCTGATCGGTGATGAAATGGTTTGGTGCGTTTACAACGATGGTATTCCTTCAGGACAGAGAACAAGATTTACCGGTATCGATCCTCAGGGTATCGAAATCCGTCAGTCTGTGTTCGGATTTGCCTCAAAGGGTGCTATCGGCAATATCATATTTGTACGCTACAGAATTAAAAATACAGGCCTGAAAGCCGATACACTGAAAGATACTTATTTCGGCGTATGGGCAGATCCTGATCTGGGAAGTCCTACAGATGACTACGTAGGCTGCGATGTTGCCAGAAATGCCGGCTTCGTATACGGAAAGGCCAGAGATGCGCAGTATGGTGACAATCCTCCCTGCTTCCTGATCGACTTTTTCTCGGGTCCTGTAAGCTATATTAAGGACAGTACTTATTCTGACAATAACGGAAATAATGTATATGATGAAGGAATCGATACGCCTCTTGATACCGCCTACAGCGTAAGGGGCCAGAAGATAGGTGTTGTTGCTTATCCAGGCGCAACTAATCTCGGTATATCTTCATTTATACACTATCAGCAGGGCGCGCCTCCAATCCAGGATCCAAATACTGCATTAGAAGCCAGAAACCTCATGCTGGGTCTGAAACCTGACAGCAGTGCCGTCGATCCATGTTCATGGGAACTTGGCGAGGTGAAGGGTGTTGACTGTTCAACTATCGACAACCGTTTCTGGTATTCAGGTGATCCGGTTAAAAAAACCGGATGGATAAATGCAAAGGCACAGGATCAGCGCCAGATGCAGAACACCGGTCCGTTTGATCTGGTTAAGGGTAAGGAAATTGAAATAGTTGTTGCCTATATAGTCGGACAGGCTTCAACAGCTCTCGGATCTGTTACAGAAGCCAAGAGAATAGACGATGGTGCACAGTTCATATTCGACAAGAACTTCCAGACTGCTACACCTCCGCCTGCTCCTGATGTAACTGTGAAAACTACAGACAATAAAATAGAACTCAGCTGGCCGACACCTAATCAGGTCACTTATTCAAATACAACTGAGCTCTACGACATGCAGTTCCAGGGTTACAATGTGTATGCATTCAGGATTAACAGTACCGGAGAAACTATCGACGGTCAGGAGAACATTAAACTGGTTGCTACATATGACCTTAAAGATGCTATAAAGGATGTGTACAAGGAGGACCAGGACGGAGTACCAAGAAAACTCTATCCTACAAATCCTGATAACCAGCTCGATAAGGCAATATATACTGATCCGGCAACTGGCAGGATCAAATTTGTCATCGACAAAAATCCATTTGAGGATGGTGAAGATCTTGTTAAAGGCAGACCGTATTTCTTTGCTGTGACATCTTATGCACTGAACCAGAAAGCTCTTAAGGCCTATGGCAGCACAGCAGGCGATTATGTAATGTCCAACAAGGAACTCTTTGCTGAAGCTGAAAACGTGTACAAAATTATTCCGGTTACCGTCGGCGAGAACCTCTACGATCTGACTGCTTATCAGGTTGAAGGACAGAAGAACAGCGGCGGAAGCAAGGGTAAGGTATCTTATGAAATAGTCAACCTTCCCAGTGTTACCGGTGCAAATTATGAAGTATCGTTTGGCATAGACAGTACAAAGACAAATGATTACTCGACATTCTGGAACCTGAAGAACCTGACTACAAATCAGACTCTTCTGGATTCTATGAAGGTATTTACATACGGCAGCAGCGATATTTCCACTGTTCCGGTTGAAGGTCTTATTGTAAAAGTGTCAGAAGAGAAACCTGCTTTGGGTTCGCTGAAATTTGAAACAAAGACCAACTGGATAGATAAGACCTCTTCGAAGCTGCACTATCTGGCTGAAGACATTGCACAGAAATCAAAACTTCAGGCTATCGGTGGTGTATTGCATACACTGAACAACAAGATAATCAGAGCTGATCAGCTCAAACGCGTCGAAATACGCTTTGACCAGCCTGGTAAGGCATACCGTTACATAAACGGCTACTATGGAAAAACTACACGTGCTCAGCAGTCATCATTTGTATATGCAGGTGCGCTGACAGCTGCCGATACAGTGGGTAAGGGAACTGTAGGACTGCTCGGACAGGGATTTGTCGATGTGCCCTTTACGGCATGGGTTGAAGATCCTTCATTCGGTGAAAAACGCCAGCTTACAGTCGGTTTCATCGAAAAAAGAGCAAAGGATGGCGGTATTCCTGACGGACAGTGGAATCCTGATACATCATTGGTCAAAACTGGCGAATACATTTTGGTATTCAATAGTACTTATGATGCAAATGGAAATCAGGCAGTCTACAAGGGTGGATTTGCTGACGGTGCTGGCGGAACTGTGTGGGCAGACCTTAACGGAAGCACATATTACAAACCGCCTGCAGATGCACCATTGAGCGCAGCTGAAAGAAAAATTGCTGCTTCACCATTCCTGAATACTCTCTATGCAGTAGGTCTGGAAAAATCTTCACAGACAGCTACATGGTCTTCTTCTGATAAGGTGGTTGTAGAAGTAAGCAAATATCCTTATACTCCGGCCGATAAGTATACGTTTACCACAAATGCCAGCGGAAAACTTACAGCTGACCAGGAAAAGGATATATTCAGGAGAGTAAATGTGTATCCAAACCCGTTATTTGCTTATAATGTGGCAACAAGTTATACTACTACAGGTGTTCCTGATGAACCGTTCGTTACATTCTCTAATTTGCCAGAGGAAGTAACTATTAAGATTTACAGTCTGTCGGGATCATTGCTCAGAACACTGACAACATCAGATAAAACTTCTTCAACTTCACCGTTCCTGCGCTGGGATCTGCAGAACGAGAGCGGTCTTAGGGTTGCTTCGGGAATGTACCTGGCAATAGTACATTCACCTTTGTATGGAGATAAAGTGCTGAAGTTTGCGATAATTATGCCACAGAAACAATTACCGAAATACTAAAATTATATAATTGCGGAAAACCGCAACCACGGTTTTCCGCTTTATAAAATTTGGAAATATATCAGGAGTTTTTTAACATGAAAAAATTATTAACCGTTGTTCTACTGATAGTGTCCTCACATATAGTGCTGGCCGGGGATATCGCAAGAAAAGGAACTACTGGTGCCGAGCAGCTTCTGGTTCCGGTTGGTGCCCGCGGTATTGCTACCGGAGGTGCTATGTTAGCAAATATTACGGGACTCGAATCAATCTACTACAATCCGGCAGGCCTGGACGTTAGCGGTGCAAGTGAGGCTATGTTCAGTTATATGAACTACCTCGCCGATATCAACGTTACTTATTTCGCTGCGGCTGCTGCTCTCGGTGATCTGGGTACAATAGGCCTCAGCTTTAAGTCATTTGACTTCGGCGATATTAACGAGACCACTGAAGAAATGCCCGACGGAACTGGTAAATCATATTCTCCGGGATATTTCGTTGCCGGACTTACTTACTCAAAAATAATTACAGACCGAATTTCTATTGGTACAAACCTGAAACTCATAAGTGAATCGATCATGAACACTACTGCTACAGGTTTTGCAATCGACTTCGGCGTACAGTACAGATTCAACAATAACCTCTCTATGGGCGCTTCTGTCAAGAACATAGGCTCTAATATGAGATACGGTGGTGATGATCTGCAGGGACATACAGAAGTCCCCGGTACATTCCCCGGATCCAGTACAGGTACTTATGAAATAGTTACAGAGGAATTCCAGATCCCCAGTTATTTTGAACTGAGTGCCGCTTACAAATACGGTATCAACGAACAGAACAATTTATTGCTGGGTTCAACATATACTGTGAATAATGCAATGGAAGATATGCTGAATCTGGGTGCTGAATACGGATTTATGAATACCTTCTTTGTCCGCGGCGGATATAACCTCCAGATGGAAAATACTGATCAGTCAACATTCGGATTTACTGCCGGAGCTGGTTTGAACTACACAATTTCAGACGGAGTTGGATTTAACTTTGACTACGCTTACCGCGACGTTAAAGAATTTCCGGAACCAAATCACATTTTCACTGTTAAACTTGCATTCAAATAAGAAAATTGATTTGCAGATAAAGCCTGTTGCACTAGCTGCAATAGGCTTTTTTTTTGCCGATTTATTTTTACATAATTTTGTTTTACATTTGTTAATCCAAAATTATTTTCCTTAAACTGAGTCTGAAAAATCAGAAGAGAATAATATGAAAAAACTTTACCTGGTCCTTTTCCTGTTATTTCCGGCATTGCTGCACGCACAGAACGGCATGGGATTCGATTTTGACTTCGCGCGCTTCGGCTACGACAGTCTTTCGAATTTTGTGGAGTTCTACTATTCGTTCAGACAGGATAACCTTAAACTGGAAAAACGCGGAAAAGACCTGTATGTGAATGCAAAACTGCACATAGAAATACAGGATACCGTAAGCGGCAACTTCCTCGTAAACAAGAACTGGAAGATCGATAACATCGCAGACACTGCTTCTGCCAGACAGGGGAAAAGCCTTATAGGTGTTATTGGATTTGTAATACCAAAAGGAACTTACCGCTGCACTATAACCGGCAGCGACGGCGCGGACACTACAAAACGCAGAGTTATAAAAGAAACGTTTACCATAGATCCCTTCCTTGAGAAGAATCTGGCCCTCAGTGACGTTGAACTGGCTACCAGCATCAAACAGGAAAGTGCAGATACACAGTCTATCTTTTATAAGAATACACTCGAGGTGGTACCTAATCCGCTCATGGTTTTCGGTGAGGGCTCTCCGGTACTGTATTATTACACCGAAATATATAACCTGAAAAATCCCTCTATCAAAAGCGAGAATGTCAGCGTAAGAACTATACTCTACAACAGCAAGGGTACGAAGATCTCTGAGAAAACCAAGCAGATATCCAAAATCAGCAATTCAAGGGTTGAAGTCGGAACTGTGAATATCACTAAGTACCCGACCGATGCTTACACTCTTATGATAAACCTTGTTGACAGTCTGGGTAACTTCGGTGTGGCTTCATCAAAAAGATTCTATATATTCAATCCTCAGGTCAAGGATACACTGCAGAAAGCTCTTGCCAATGCCGATATGCTCAGCAGCGAATTCAGCGTGATCAGCGTTGAAGAGGCAGATGAAATGTTCGCATTTGTAAAATATATAGCTACTTCCAAGGAAATTGACCAGTACGACAATCTCGACAATGTGAATGCAAAGAGAGAATTTCTGTATCAGTTCTGGAAAAAACGTGATACTGATCTGTCAACACCGGAAAATGAATTCAAGGCCGAGTATATGGAGCGTGTGCGCAAAGCTAACGAAAAATACGGAACTATAAACCGCAAAGGCATGAAAACTGACCGCGGACGCGTTCTAATCCTTTACGGAGAACCCGATGAAATAGACCGCTACCCCAGTGACGTTGACAAGAAACCTTATGAAATCTGGCAGTATAACCAGATCGAAGGCGGTGTATTGTTCGTATTCGGTGATGTTTCCGGTTTCTCAGACTATGAGTTGCTGCATTCGACAAAACGCGGTGAACTGAGAGATGATAACTGGTCACGCAGAATACAGAGTAACTGATTTAAAAATTATTACCGTAGAAAATTGGATATCGAAAGTAAAAACAAATTTGAATATTTTTTCTTCAAACTATTTGTTCTGATCTTTTCTGCTATGGGAATAAACAGAGCGCGTCATGCGGCCAAGGTTGTCGCCGCGCTCTTTTTTTATCTCATTCCTGTCAGAAAACAAACAGTGATAGATAACCTCACCATGGCCTTTCCTGATATGTCGGAAAAACAGATCCGGAAGATGGCCTTCGGGAGTTATACCAGCTTTGCTGTCTCGCTGATCGAAATATTCTGCCTTCCGCAGCTTACACCCGAAACAATCAGAAAAATGGTCTCCTTTCCGGATTTTAAGTCTGTCAGGGATACATACGACCAGGGGCGCGGACTGATAGTGCTTACCGCGCACTACGGGAACTGGGAACTGGGGGCAATGTCTATTGCTGCGCAGCTTGAGACTTCCATGTCAGTAGTCGTAAAAATGCAGAGAAATCCCTATGTGTCCGAGTGGATGAACAATATGCGCGAAAAATTCGGCAATAAGGTCGTACCGCTTGGTGTGTCAATACGTGAAATCTACAAGGAGATAAGAAACAAACACCTAGTCGGTATGGTCGCTGACCAGAGAGGACCCAGAGAGGCAGTGAGGGTCAAATTTTTCGGACGCGATACGGCAATCTACACCGGTCCCGCTTCACTCGCAGTCAAAACAAACGTGCCCGTCATAGTGGCTATTCTTATACGCCAGAAAGATTACAGCTATATAGCCTATACAGAGGAAATTACCTCGCATCATGACGAAACCAGCGAAGAAGAAAGGGTTAAAGCTATCACCCAGACCTATATGTCCATACTTGAGAAATATGCCAGACAGTACCCCGAACACTGGCTATGGATGCACAAGATATGGAAATACTGAAAGTACTCGTCATGCAGACTGCATTTATTGGCGATGCAGTTCTCACACTGCCCATGATTCAGGAGATTTTCAGGGTATACAATTCTCCGGCTATTGATGTTCTGTGTATACCTGCAAGCGCTGAGATATTCTCATCTTCACCGTGTGTCAGAAATACTCTGATATATGATAAGCGGGGGACAGATAAGGGCGTTGCCGGATTTGTAAAACTGACTGCCCGTCTCAGAAAAGAGAAATATGACATTATCTTTTCGCCTCACCGCTCCTTCCGGACATCTTTGCTGGTCTTATTTTCGGGTGTAAGAAACACCACCGGTTTTTCAACAGCTTCACTGCCGTTTGTCTATAAGAACGTAGTCCGGTACGAAAAAGATCACCACGAGGTCAGAAGAGATCTTGAACTTGCCGGAGTGAGCACGGACGGGGAGAGCTGGAGGATACTTCCTGTAATTGAAACCTCAGCTGAGAAAAAACAGAATGTCAGCCGTTTTCTGGATCAATTTCCCGGCTATACTAAATTTGCAGCGGTTGCTCCCGGAAGTGTATGGGCTACGAAAAAATTTCCCCGTGACAGATATCTGCAGGTTATAAAATATCTTACTGCAGGTGGATATACGGTAATTCTGACGGGCGGCAGGAGTGATGAGGCCGAATGCAGAGAAATTGCCGCAGAAGCCGGAGGTGCTCCATCTGTCATATCGGCTGCCGGTATGTTTTCCATTACTGAAACTGTTGAACTCTACAGGCATTGTGCAATTGTGGTATCCAACGACAGCGCACCCACTCATTTTGCTATGTGTGCCGGGGTACCGGCACTCACTATCTACTGTTCAACTGTGCCGGCATTCGGCTTTTATCCATACAGCAGTAACAGTATGTGGCTTTCATACGATGATCTCAAATGCAAGCCGTGCGGCATTCATGGGCACAATGAATGCCCGATAGGTACTTTTGAATGTGCCTACAAACTTGAAATGCAGAACATATACACAGCAATAGACAGACTTTTGTCGTATAATAAATAACTGCCCGGTAGATGGGGCAACATGGATCGTGCAAATGTCAAAAATTATTAATATAAATACAAATTTGGAACAGGCAGTCGAGGCTGCTTCCGGAGTATATCGCAGCGGCGGAGTATTTGTCTATCCGACAGATACCATATACGGATTCGGCGGAGATCCGTTTAATCCGGGTGCCGTTGAGGCTATAAACAGAATAAAGGGACGCGATGAGTCCAAAAGGTTTATACAGCTCGTGGACAGCATCGATACACTTTCTGAATATGTCCAGCTGGACGACAATAGATACCGGGGTCTGCTGGAAAATATCTGGCCAAACCCGGTCTCTGTCATACTGGCATTAAAAGATATCTATGCCGTCAGACTCGGCACAGAAACGGTAGCCTACAGAATCCCCAACGAAAGATTCTGTTCGGCTCTTCTTTCGAAGCTTAAAGCTCCACTAATATCTACCAGTGTTAACCGCAGCGGCAGCAGTGCACTGAACGATGCAGGTCTTATAGCTGCTGAATTCGGTGAGAACATCGATCTTTTGTGCTCTTCGGATACTGAAGGTAAACAGGAACAGACTGCTCCTGCTGCGGTGGCTTCAACAATAATTGACCTTACTGGCAGTGACGGGCCGGTACTGATACGTGAGGGCAGCATAAGTTTCAGCTCCATTATGGAACACTATTGCTGAGAGACAAAAATTGATTTTTCTCCGCGTGTTCAGTAACTTTGGAAATGGGCAGAGCATGCACAATAAATGCCCTGAAGCATATATATATGGATGACAATAAAAAATACAATAAAATATATCAGGATGTAGGTCCGTATCTGGGACTGGGATTCCAGCTCGCGGCATCCATCGTAATCATGCTGTTTATCGGATACTGGCTGGACGGAAAATTTTCTCTGTTTCCTCTTCTGACTATACTGTTTGCCCTGTTCGGGGGTGCCGCCGGATTATACAGTGTCATAAAAACGGTGCTTGAACTGAACAAGAAAAAAAAATAATGGTCCAACCTTCATGAAAAATATCAGAATTCAGATAGCCGCAATAATGATCCTGTATTATGCCTCGGTAGTCGCTTTATACCTGTCAAACGTCCTGAGCGGAGCTGTTTTCAGCGCATGTCTTATAAGCGGTGTACTTGCCGGCGTAAATGTCATATCCTCAGTCTGGGCCTTCAGCAGAGCCCAAAACAGAAGCAATTCGCAATTTCTTTTGTATAATTTTGGTGTCATGTCGCTCAGGATGTTGATACTTTTGATAATAATTTTTATCTTAATCCAATATTTTAATGTTGATAAGTATGGCTTTGTATTTAGCTTTTTCTTTTGTTACATTGTGTTTTTAGTTGTTGAAATATTGTTTTTTACGAATAAATCAGTAAGAAAAAGAATATAAATTATGGTCACTCCCGATTCAGTAAAAGCGGTTGAGCACGCAAGTAAAACTACAGATACCAGCTGGATACTCCATCACATGCTAGATGCAAATTATCTGGACTTTCAGCCGTTCTTTACCATTCCGCTGCCTCAGATACACATCATGGGTATCGATGTATCTATTACCAGACACGTAGTATTTATGTGGATCAGTATGGTAATACTGATCACTTTGCTCAGCATTACTGCAAAGAACTACAGAAAATCCAGGGTTCCCAAAGGAATTGCAAACGTAGTGGAACTGCTGGTGGTGTTTGTAAGGGATGACATAGCGCGTCCTACGATAGGCAAGGGATACGAAAGCTTTATGCCGTATCTGCTTACAGTGTTCTTTTTTATTCTTGTAAGCAACTTCCTGGGCCTGCTGCCGTATTCGGCGACTTCAACGAGCAATATCTCGGTTACCGCCACACTGGCAATACTCTCTTTCCTGGTAATCCAGATAGGAGGTATCAGAAAAAACGGCATGTTCGGGTATTTTAAGGGACTCGTACCGCACGGGGTGCCGTTCTGGCTTGTGCCGGTAATGTTTGTAGTCGAACTACTGGGACTATTTACAAAACCATTTGCTCTGGCTATACGTCTTTTTGCAAACATGACTGCCGGTCATATAGTAATACTTTCTCTGATCGGTCTGATCTTTATACTCCAGACGTTTGTAGTTGCACCGGTTTCTGTTGCATTTGCTTTGTTCATATATCTGCTCGAGATACTCGTTGCACTTATTCAGGCTTATGTATTTACAATGCTCTCATCTCTGTTTATCGGCATGGCTGTGCACCAGCACTGATATGCACAGTGTGAGACTCTTGTGAAGTGGCTCTGAAAATAGTCATACTTCTGAAGATAGGCATGTGGTTGTTTATAAAATGGGTAAGCAATAATGCTGCTGCCTCAGCAGTAATATAAATTTCAATTGTTTTTAGTATAAATCGAACACATAAAAGGAGGAATTAATGGAATTCGCATACTTGGCAGCCGGTTTTGGTGCAGCTTTAACGGTTATAGGCGGTGCATTCGGTATTGGAAAACTTGCAAGCTCAGCTATGGAAGCCAGCGGAAGACAGCCTGAAGCAGCCGGTGATATCAGAACTTCCATGCTTATTGCTGCAGCTCTGATCGAAGGTATTTCACTGTTTGCTCTCGTTATTTGTATATTGCTTGCCCTTAAATAATTCTGAAGACAATACTCTGCACAGGTTTTATGCCTGTGCAGTTTGTAGCTAATAATTTACAAAAGGTAATAAAATGTTTGTTTTGCTAAAAACAGCTAACCTTCCTGTTGCACTTCTGACACTGCTGCAGCACGGGGAGCAAAAAGGTGGCCTGCTGGATGTCAATCCGGGACTGATCATCTGGACGGTGATAACATTTATACTTCTTCTGCTGGTACTGAAGAAAGTTGCCTGGAAGCCGATACTTACCGCACTCGATGAAAGGGAGAATTACATCAAGGATTCTCTTACGAAATCAGAAAAGGCACGCGAAGAAGCTGAAAAACTGCTCAGTGAAAACCAGGCAAATCTTCAGAAGGCTGAAGAAAACGCGCGCAAAATAATTGAACAGGGAAGAGATTTCGCCGAGAACCTGAAGGAACAGATTATAAACGACAGCAAGAGTGAAGCCAGAAAAATTGTCGAGGAAGCTTCGGCAGAGATCAGAAGAAAAAATGATGAGGCTCTCGAAAATATGAAGAATCAGATTGCCGGCATCGCTGTGCAGGCTGCAGAGAAAATACTCAGAGAAAACCTCGATAAGGATAAACAGATCGATATAGCCAATAAATATATAGACGAAATTCAGAAGAAGTAATTTATGAGCGAAATTAACATAGCCACGAGATATGCCACGGCGCTGCTGGGACTCGCCAGGGATAATAATTCCGTTGAAGAGACCTCGCGGGATTTCCATCTGGTATATAACACCATGAAGGCCTCGCGCGATCTCAGACTGATGCTCGTAAATCCTGTAATAAAGAATTTTACAAAACTGTCCATCTTGTCTGAGGTTTTCGGATCCAGAATATCACGGGCCTCTATGGATTTCCTGAATTTTATAGTTGGCAAGAACCGCGAGGAGCTTTTATATATCATTGTACAGCGTTTTTTAGAAATGCTGGACGACTATTCGGGAATTGTGGCGGCCGAAGTTACCAGCGCCGTTGAACTAACCGATCAGCAGAAGGAAAGGATTACGGTAAAACTTCAGGAGTATACCAATAAATCCGTGAGGCTTGCCTATAAAACAGATACCCGTCTGCTGGGAGGGTTTGTCATCAGGATAAAGGATACAGTGCTTGATGCATCACTGAAGCATCAGCTGGAGAAACTTAAATCGGAACTGCTGAATGCAGAACTGTCGCTGAACTGACAGGTTAAAACGCATTCTTTGAATATAAAATAACTGAACTGAAGAAAAATTGTTAGAAAAATAGAGGAATTTTACAATGGCAGAAGTTAGACCCGACGAGGTATCTGCGATTCTGAGAAAACAGTTATCAGGTTTCCAGAGCGAAGTAGATATTTATGATGTTGGAACCGTGCTTTCGGTCGGCGACGGTATTGCACGTATATACGGCCTGTCGCAGGTGATGATGAGCGAACTTATAGAATTCCAGAATGATGTCTTTGGAATGGTGCTGAACCTCGACGAGGATTCGGTCGGCTGTGTATTGTTCGGTGACGGTACACTGGTGAAGGAAGGCGACACGGTTAAAAGAACCAAGCGGGTTGCTTCTCTTCCTGTTGGCGAGGCAATGCTGGGCAGAGTGGTTAATCCCCTCGGCATGCCTATCGACGGTAAAGGACCAATAAAAACCGACCAGTTCCTGCCTATAGAGCGCAAAGCTCTCGGCGTTATTGCCAGGGCTCCGGTCAAACAGCCGCTGCAGACGGGTATAACCGCTATTGACTCTATGATACCTATCGGACGCGGACAGAGGGAGCTTATTATCGGCGACCGCCAGACAGGTAAGACGGCCGTTGCGGTTGATGCCATTATTAACCAGAAACACACTCATACAGAGGAAGCCAAAAAGATCGGCATCAAGCCGGTTTATTGCGTCTACGTTGCAGTAGGCCAGAAGAGCTCTACGGTAGCTCAGGTTGTAGCTAAACTGCAGGAACACGGAGCCATGGAATACACTACCGTAATTAACGCTTCTGCTTCCGAAGGTGCCCCGTACCAGTTTATAGCTCCTTACTGCGGTGCCACGCTCGGTGAATATTTCCGCGACAGCGGCCGCGATGCACTGGTAGTCTACGATGATCTGTCAAAGCAGGCTGCGGCATACAGAGAACTCTCGCTGCTGCTGAAACGCCCCCCGGGACGCGAAGCTTACCCCGGTGACGTATTCTATCTGCACTCGAGACTGCTTGAACGCGCCTCGAAACTCTCTGACGAATATGGCGGCGGAAGCCTGACAGCACTGCCGATTATTGAAACTCAGCAGGGTGACGTTTCTGCGTACATCCCTACAAACGTAATTTCAATTACTGACGGACAGATCTATCTTGAACCAAACCTGTTCAACGCCGGTGTGCGCCCAGCTATCAACGTTGGTATAAGCGTTTCCCGTGTGGGCGGTAATGCACAGAACAAGGCAATGAAAAAGGTTTCCGGTACTCTGAAACTCGATCTGGCTCAGTTCCGCGGCCTGGAAGCCTTTGCAAAGTTCGGAAGCGATCTCGATAAGGCTACCCAGCGCTCCCTGGCCAAAGGTGCCCGTCTTGTTGAACTGCTGAAACAGGGTCTTTATAATCCTGTCCCCGTTGAAAGGCAGATTGTAAGCGTGTTCGTCGGTATCAACGACTATCTTGAAACAGTACCTGTCTGGGATGTTAAGCGTTTCGAAAGGGAACTGTACGAATACATAGAAATGAAGTACAACAATATTTTCGAGACCATCAGGGTCGAGAGAGCATTGACTGATACTATAGTAGCTGAGCTGAAACGCGTTATCGAAGAATTTCTGCAGAAATTCCAGAGAAGCGAAAAATAATTCAAATTCAACTCAGAACTCATAACTCAAAACTCAGAACTAAATAGATGGCTACTTTAAGAGATATAAGAAGAAGAATTGCAGGCGTCAAGAACACGCAGCAGATTACCAGGGCAATGAAGATGGTCGCTGCTGCAAAGCTGAGGCGTGCCCAGGATAATATCATCAACGCCCGCCCTTATGCAAAAAAAATTGCTCAGGTGGTCGATGACCTGATCAGACTTGAGCCTGACAGTACTAATCCGCTTATTGTAAAAAGAGAGGTCCGGAACGTGGCGGTCGTAGTTGTAACTGCCGACCGCGGGCTGTGCGGTAGCTTCAATATCAATATTATCAAGGAAGCCATGTCACTTCTGCAGGGACAGTATGCCGACTATTACAGGAGCGGCAACCTGTACCTGTATAATATCGGCAAAAAAGGCCTCGAATATTTCTCCCGTGTCAGCTGCCCGGTTGTAGGTGCGCGCCAGGGAATATTTTCAGACCTGAAATTTGCACAGGCTGCTTCAATCGTCTCTGAACTTACGGAAAAATATCTGAACGGTGAGATCGATGAAGTGCTCGTCGTTTACAACGAATTTAAGTCTGTTATACAACAGAGAGTCGTTGTCGAAACACTCCTGCCTATCGGAGCTGCCGCCCGGCATGATGCGGGCGCATCCGTCAAACCAGCCAACGAAAAAATTCTTAAACATGCCGTACCCGGCGCAGAAGGCGAGGGTTCGGTTGACTTTATCTATGAACCCGACCGGAAAAGTATACTCAATTATCTGCTGCCCAAGCATCTGAATTCACAGATGTGGAGGATATTGCTGGAATCTTATGCTGCCGAACTTGGTGCGAAAATGACTGCCATGGACCTTGCAACCGAAAATGCAAAGGAGCTCATAAGATCACTGCAGGTTACTTATAATAAAGAAAGACAGTCTTCTATAACTACAGAAATACTGGAAATAGTCAGCGGAGCTAACGCACTTAAAGGTTAATAAGAAAATGTTTGAAGGTTTGCAAAAATTTTCATAACTTTGTAGTCAACCTTTTTGTGATTTATGTTTGAAGATTTAACAAATAAACTAGAGACTGCACTTAAGAGAGTAAGAGGCCAGGGTAAGTTAACCGAAGCCAATATTTCAGAGACGCTGCGTGAAATCCGCCGTGTTCTTCTGGATGCCGACGTAAACTATAAAGTTGCAAAGAAATTTATAGACGACGTTACGCAGAAGGCTATAGGCACCGAGGTACTTAATTCAATTACTCCGGGTCAGCTGATAACGAAAATAATCTATGACGAACTGACTGCCCTGATGGGCAGCCAGCAGAGTGAACTGAAACTGAACGCCTCGGGCGCAACTGTTATCCTTATCGTGGGCCTGCAGGGTTCCGGTAAAACTACATTCAGTTCCAAACTGGCAAGTTCGCTGAAGAAAAAAAACAGACGCGTACTGCTTGTTGCCGCCGACGTATACCGTCCTGCAGCTATAGATCAGCTTATTACGCTGGGCGGGCAGATACAGGTGCCGGTGTTTTCGGAAGATCATAAAGATGCCGTAAAGATTGCAGTCAATTCGCTCTCGTATGCCAAAGAAAACGGACTGGATACAATAATCATAGATACTGCCGGACGCCTTCACGTCGATGAAGAGCTGATGGCTGAAGTTGCCTCCATAAAAGAACGGGTCAATCCTGCTGAAACACTTTTTGTAGTCGACTCTATGACCGGTCAGGATGCAGTCAATTCGGCCAAGGCATTCCACGAGAAAGTCGACTTCGACGGCATTGTTCTTACAAAACTCGACGGCGATACACGCGGCGGATGTGCTCTTTCTATAAGAGCGGTGGTGGATGAACCGATAAAGTTCATCTCGCTGGGTGAAAAACCCGACAGCCTTGAAATATTCTATCCCGACAGAATGGCTTCGCGTATTCTGGGTAAAGGCGATATTATCTCGCTCGTTGAGAAAGCCCAGGAGCAGGTGGACGTTGATGAGGCCGAAAAGCTCGAGGCCAAGCTGCGGGAAAATAAATTTGACTTTGATGATTTTCTTAAGCAAATTAAAATGATAAAAAAAATGGGCTCACTGAAATCCATACTGGCAATGATACCGGGACTCGGTTCGGCTGTCAAGGATGCAAATGTGGATGACAAGCAGCTCGTGCGCGTAGAGGCGATAATTCAGTCTATGACACTGCAGGAAAGACAGTCCCCAAAGATACTGAACGGCAGCCGCAGAAAAAGGATTGCCAGGGGCAGCGGCACCAGCATACAGGACGTCAACAGACTGATAAAACAGTTCCAGGAGATGCAGAAGATGCTAAGGATGATGAACGCACCCGGGAAAAAGAACATATTCAACAGCATGAAGAATTTAAAATTAAATTGATATATTAATATATTATAATATTTGGAGGAACAAATAATTTGGCAGTTAAGTTGAGATTAAGAAGAATGGGTAAGAAAAAGCAGCCCATCTATAAACTGGTTGCTGCTGACGCACGTGCGCCAAGGGATGGTAAATTCCTGGAAGCTATAGGACTCTATAATCCATTAACTAACCCGGCTACGATCGATATAAAGGAAGACAGAGCACTTTACTGGCTTGGAGTGGGAGCTCAGCCTACCAATACTGTAAAGAACCTTCTCAGCAAAAAAGGAATTCTCCTGAGAAAAGAACTTTTGAAGTCAGGAATCAGCGAAGCTGAAGCAGATGCTAAGATGGAAGAATGGTTTAAGCTCAATGACGCCAAAGTTGGTCCTTTCAGAAAACAGAACAGCGGCGCTAAAACCAAAATAGTTCCTGTGGCAACGCAACAGGTAAAGGAAAAACCTGCAGCTGAAGCAAAAGCAGATAAAACCGAAGAAAGCAATACTACTGAAGAGCCAAATACAGATGTTAACGCAGCGGAAACAAAGAGTACTGTTTCCGAATAATCCTCCGGGCTGTGTAATTATGGTCCATCCAGGATAATACAGTTAAGTACTCGCAGCTCTAAAACATTAAGAGGGTTCAAAAATGAAAGAATTCATCGAATTTATCGCAAAGCATCTAGTTGACAACCCTGATGGCGTAACCATCGAGGAAAAGGATACTGACGAGAAAAAAGCTGTCCTGACACTCAAGGTCAGTCCGGAGGACGTCGGTAAAGTTATCGGGAAACAGGGTAAAACTGCTCAGGCGATGCGTACTTTGCTGACTGCAGTTGCTGCAAAAGAAGGTAGAAGAGCTATTCTGGAGATTTTGGACTAATAATTTTACGGTTCTGCATATATTTTGAGTGAGTATTATTTAATAGCCGGAATTAAGGCACTTAATGGTGACGACGGATACGTTACGGTTCATTCCGTTTCTGATGATCCTCTGAGAATTAAGGAGCTGCAAAAGGTTTATATCGATATCTTCGGTTCATATAAGGAATTCTATCCGGAATCCTTCAGGACCGTCAGGAATACGCTCTGTGTGAAGTTCAGAAATTTTGACACTTCTGCAGAAGCGGAGATTCTTGTGGGTAAGAATATCTATGCTGATAAAGTAGACCTCACCGGGCTATTAGATAATACTTACTATATTCATGATTTACTGGACAGCCGGGTTCTGAGGAACGGTCAGCCGTTTGGAATCCTGAAGGATGTCTGGAATCTGCCGGCGAACGACGTCTACGTCATTATTGATATACAGGGTAAGGAAGTACTTATTCCTGCAATAAAAGACTACATCGAAAGTTTTGATCCGGATAAGAAAATTCTGGTGCTGAAGCCGGGAGATACGATTTACGATGACGATGAGGATTGACATTATTTCTGCTGTTCCTGATATGCTGTTTAGTCCGCTTAATACCAGCATAATTAAAAGGGCGCAGGATAAAGGGATTGTGGAAATTTACGTGCATAACCTGCGGGATTATACGCACGATAGACATAAGGTTATAGACGATAAGCCTTTCGGCGGCGGAGCCGGGATGCTGCTCAAACCCGCACCGTTTTTTGAATGCATTGAACACCTGAAGTCTCAGAGAGACTATCAGCATGTTATATTTACTTGCCCTAAAGGCAGGATATTCGACCAGCCGATGGCCAACAGGTTTTCAATCGCTGGAAATATCCTAGTTATTGCCGGCCATTATAAGGGCATCGATGACCGTGTCCGCGAGCAGTTCGCTACGGATGAAGTATCGATCGGCAATTTTGTTCTGAGCGGCGGCGAACTTCCCGCGCTCTTAATTGTTGATGCTATTGTACGCCTCATACCCGGAGTATTGGGCGACAGCGAATCGGCGCTGAAGGATTCCTTTCAGGACGGAGATGTCGTTGAACCACCGTTCTATACCAGGCCTGCCGAATACAGAGGTTTGAAGGTGCCGGAGGTTCTGCTTTCCGGTAACCAGAAAAAAATAGAGGATTGGAAAAACGCCCAGTCGAAGATTTTAACAGAAAAATGGAAAAAAATAAATAGTTCGGAGTAGATATGGACAACTTAAAAGAATTTGTTGAAGATCAAATCAAAACTGATATACCTGTGTTTAATCCCGGGGATCATATCCGTGTTCACGTCAGGGTTATCGAAGGTGATAAGGAAAGAATTCAGCCTTTTGAAGGCGACGTGATCAGCATTCGCGGCGGTGGTATCAGCAAAAGCTTTACTGTACGCAAGATTTCGAGCGGTGTCGGCGTTGAAAGAATATTTCCTTTTAACTCACCCAAGATCGCAAAGATCGAAGTTCTCAAACAGGGTGATGTAAGAAGAGCTAAACTCTATTACCTCAGAAGTCTTTCAGGTAAAGCTGCCAGAATTAAAAACAAGGTCAAATCCTGACCTTTATTTTCTTCTGAGAGATTTGTTAACAGCCGTCTTTCCTGCTCAGGATATGACGGCTTTTTTTTCTATTGCACAGATACCCTGAACATCAGTACTTCTCGCAGCGCATGGATGCTGTAGCTATTCAGAACTGCAGGAATAAGTATAAATCTCCCTTTGCGCAGTGCCTCTTTTTTTTCTGCCCCGTTTTCTTCCCAGATCAGCTCTGCCTCGCCACTGATAATTCCAAATACCTCGACTGAACCATCAGTTGTACGAAACTCTCTCTGTCCTTCGCCGATAATTACCCTCGTGAGAGAGAATTCTTCGGCCGGAGCAGGATATTCAAATGAAGCGCCTGAGGGCGCAATTATGCAGGAACCTGATCCATATTTCAGTGCTTCCACAAGTGCTGCTGCATCTTTGAATTTTGGCGTAAGTCCGGCACGTATTACATTATCTGATGTTGCCATGCATTCGACAATGTTTCCCTTTAGATAGGCATGCGGTACACCGGCATCCAGGAATATCGCCTCTCCTGCACTGAGATTTATTACGTTCAAAAGAAGAACAAATATTAGTCCAATATCACCCGGATATTTTCTGCAAACCGACAGGAACACTTTTTCATTGCTGTCTCTCTGCCCGGCTGGTTTATCTGTAATCATTTTCTCTATCTGAGCAGTTATCAGAGCAGCTCCGGCCTGGTCACCGGCAAAGACCGATATCGCGGTATTTAGAAGGTCTTTCATACTGGTTTGACAGAAACCTTTGAAGTTCAATAACCCCGACAACGCGGGAAAATCACGCATTACACTTTCTATCTCGGCTGCAGGTCTGAAACCCGAAAGAGCCTGCAGACTATCGAGTGCAACTGCAATCTCGGGTTTATGATTATTGTCAGGATAATTTTCAGGATCTTTTTTATGCAGAAGTTCAGCGAGAGATTTATCAGGATGCACCTGTATTGACAGGGGTTCTGCGGCAGAAAGTATCTTAAGCAGGAACGGGAAATTGCTGCCGAACTTTCTAAAGACACTTTCTCCAAGCAGCTCCGCCGGGTATTCGTCGGTCAGTATGTCCAGCGGGACCTTATCATCATCCAAATATACCAGAGAAGGGGATTTCCTGTGTGCTCCTATCCACAATTCGGCGTAACAGGTGCCAGGGGGTTCTGTCCGGTCCTCTTCGAGTTCCAGCAGTCTGGGGATATATGCTTCAGGACCCGTGCAGCCCCACTTGTAGTACTGTATATTGTTTCTAAGTACATACGGCTTTGCAGTCAGCTTCATAGACGCCTGTGATTGTTGGTTTTAAAATATTCGCAATAATATTTACTTTTTTAATATGCAATAAGTGTATATTTACACCACAGATTTTCTAAGATAAACATATAGAATAAACTAAAAATATACTATGAAACTATTATTTCCCAACAACATTTTTTCCAAAATACTGGCACAGTCTCTTCCGGCAGAATTCCGCAGTGAGGTTTCTTTTGTGCCAGCATCAACGATAAGCCGCAGTATCGAAGAGGGCAGCGCTGATATGGGATTGATTCCGTCTCTGGACCTGATAAAGCATCCTCATTTTTTTGTCTCAGGCAGGATCGCACTATCTTTCGATGGCAGCTTGTCGAACTCGTACCTGTATTTTCAGCCCGACAAAGAAAACCTGAAGGATATTTATTTTGCAGGGGATGTGACGGTAAACGAAATACTGCTGAGCAAGATATTGTTTAAAGAGAGATATTCTATAGATATAGAAGCACATCTGGAAACCGGGCAGATCAGGATAAGCGAAAAGAACTATCTGCTGACCGGTGATATCAATCTAAGTGATGACATGCTGCAGAATCAGTTCAGTCTTTCAGACGAAGTATCCAATATGCTGGAACAGCCATATGTGAATTTCATACTGGCTTCAAAAACCGAAGACAACGTTGAGAAGCTCAATGGGCGGGCTGATAATCTCGATAACCTTATAGACGAAAAACTCGAAGATTTCATTACTCAGTTCAAGCTGGGCGAGAACACACACGAGTTCATCATGAACAACATTAACTCCGTATATTATGAAATCACGGAGTCAGAGCAGGAAGGACTTATGGAGCTTCTGCGTCTGCCGTACTACAACGGTACAATGGATGAAATGATAGAAATAAAGCTTGTTTAGTTCTGAGTTCTGAGTTTAGAGTTCTGAGTTAACTCACAACTCAGAACTCATAACTCAGGACTGTTTCAGATTGCCAGATGTGAAACGCTCAGCACTTCCGGATTATCGCGTATGACCTTCAGCATTTCAGAAGTTGCCGGCTTGCTGATTCTCATGGTACAGCTTGCAGCAATGCCGCCTTCAAATATCACATTTTCAACTTCTTCGATGTTTATATTGTCTTCCCTCAGTATGTCGAATATTGCGGCGAGCACACCGGGCTTATCGTAGTGTTTGACTATCAGCTGATAACTGGCGAGAGTTCTTTGAGCGCGGTTTACCCAGTGGGCGATTACTCCGCTGCACAGATAGTCCTTGATAATTCGGATAGTCTCTTCTGCAACCGCGTTCTGTGCCTGTTCGGTTGATGCTCCTATGTGGTGAGTTATATAGACGTTGTCCAGCTCCTGGAGCTTGGAGCTTACACTGCCGTCCTTTCCTTCGGGTTCGTCTTTGAATACATCGAGTCCGACTTTAAGGTTCTTTGTTTTAACAGCGTTAATCAATGCCTGTTCGTCTATGATTTCAGCCCGCGAAGTATTGATGAGTATGGCATTGGGTTTTACATAACCAAATATTTTATCATCAAACAGGTTCCTGGTTTCACTTGTAAGAGGCAGGTGGATCGATATGACATCGGCTATAGGCAGTATCTGGTCCATTTCGGAAAAGTCCTTTATTCCAACACCTTCTATACGCGAGATGTCTTTGCCGTACACGTTCATTCCGAGCGCGAGTGCGCGTTTGGCAACTTCTTTCCCGATATTGCCCACTCCTATCAGTGCGAGTGTTTTTCCGAAAAGACCTTCTGCTTTTGAATATTCAGCCTTGTTCCATACGCCGCGCTTGAAATCTATGACGTTGCCTGCAATGCGCCTGTCAAGACTGATCATAAGTCCTATGGCCAGTTCCGCCACTGCAATGGAATTTTTCCCGGGGCAGTTGGCGACATAAATACCTTTCTGATTTGCTGCCGGAATATCGATATTATTTACGCCGGCACCGGCTCTTACTATCAGGTTCAGGTTCGAAGCAGATTTAATAGTCTTAGCACTTACTATAGTTGAACGGACTACGAGTATATCGGCATCCTGCACGGCTTCCGGCAGTTCATCTTCGGTAAGTTTGGGTGAATAGACAGTTTCGAGTCCCAGTTCATAAAATTGTTTCAGATACTGTTCCGGGAATTTATCAGCAATTAAGATTTTCATTATTTACCTCCTCTGAATATTGTTATGTACAAAGGTTCAGTACTACCGGATCATAGGCATGTTTATTCCAAAATCCAGTGCATTGTCGACTGCCTGTTTGTAGCCGGCGTCGGCGTGTCTTATGATACCCATTGCAGGGTCGTAATTCAGTACCCGTTCAAGTTTTCTTTTTGCATCACCGGTTCCGTCGGCGACGATAACCATACCGGCGTGCAGTGAATTTCCAATACCCACACCGCCACCGTGATGGAGTGAAACCCAGCTCGCGCCTCCAATAGTGTTCATGAGCAGGTTCAGCACCGGCCAGTCGGCTATTGCATCGCTTCCGTCGAGCATTCTTTCTGTCTCCCGGTTGGGCGATGCAACCGAACCGCAATCGAGGTGGTCGCGGCCTATCACTATGGGTGCACTTACTTTTCCGGAAGCTACCAGTTCATTAAATACCAGCCCCATTTTTGCCCGTTCGCCGTATCCCAGCCAGCAGATGCGCGAAGGGAGCCCCTGGAAGTGGACTTTTTTCTGTGCCTGCTGTATCCAGTTGATCAGCGGTTTATTATCGGGGAAAGTATCCATAACTGCCTGATCGGTGGTATATATATCAGCCGGGTCGCCAGAGAGTGCAGCCCATCTGAATGGCCCTTTTCCGTCGCAGAACAGCGGCCTGATATATTCCGGAACGAAGCCGGGAATATCAAAAGCATTTTTGACACCGTTTTCAAAGGCCTCTCCGCGTATATTGTTGCCATAGTCAAAGGTTACAGCACCCTGCTTTTTGAATTCAAGCATTGTCTCGACGTGTCTGACTATCGTGGCTTTTGCCTGACGTATGTACTGCTGAGGGTCGCTGGTTCTGAGTTCCAGTGCTTCGTCAAATGACATACCCATCGGAACATAGCCGTTGAGTGTGTCATGTGCGGAAGTCTGATCGGTCAGTACGTCGGGAATTATTCCGCGCTTCAGTATTTCCGGCAGTACGCTACCAGCGTTTCCAGCCAGTCCCACGGAGAGTGCTTTTTCCGAGTGCTTTGCATCCAGCACGAGTTTCAGGGCTTCATCCAGGTTATCTGTCATAACATCGATATAACCGGTATCGAGACGTTTTTGTATTCTGGAAGGATTTACATCTATGCCCAGAAATGCGGCGCCGTTCATTGTGGCAGCCAGAGGCTGAGCTCCGCCCATTCCGCCGAGTCCGGCAGTCAGTACAAATTTTCCTTTCAGGCCGCTCCGGAAGTGTTTCCTGGCGAGCTCGGCGAATGTTTCATAGGTACCCTGCAGTATTCCCTGAGTGCCTATATAAATCCAGCTGCCCGCCGTCATCTGTCCATACATGGTAAGCCCGAGAGCCTCGAGTCTTCTGAACTCATCCCAGTTAGCCCATTTAGGGACGAGCATGGAGTTGGAAATTATTACGCGCGGAGCTTCAGTATGTGTTCTGAAAACGGCAACCGGTTTGCCCGACTGGATGAGGAGGGTTTCGTCGTTATTGAGCGACTTAAGTGTTGAGACGATTTTATGATATGACTCCCAGTTTCTGGCAGCTTTTCCTTTACCCCCGTAAACTATCAGGTTTTCAGGGTCTTCGGCTACTTCAGAATCCAGGTTATTCATCAGCATTCGTAGTGCTGCTTCCTGGGCCCAACCTTTGCAGCTGAGTGAGCTGCCGGTTGGAGCCTTGATAGAATTAACCATAGATATTTCCATAGGTTTAATTGCTCTTTGTGTTTAATTGTTCATTTCATTCGTTAAAATGGTTATCCAGCAGATTCTGATACTGTTTGTACATGGTCTTGTACATGAACTTTTTCAGGAACCATCCTTTTTGCATTTTCTGCTTCAGGAATTTTACATTTTCTTTCAGCTGATATGTAAGGAGACTGAGTTCTTCCTTTGTCAATTTAACAGATTCCGAATCGGATTCGAGTTTAGAAACTATAGAAGAAAAAGACCTGACTCCCGCATAAAAGCGCTGGTCGCCCTCCATCTGTTTTAGTGATTGTTTGCAGAAAGTGATCAGTAATTTTTTTTCATTTTTATCGAATTCGTACGTGTAGTTCTTGAATAACTTTTTCATAACACCCTTAATTATTTCTCAGTTTACAGTTAACAGTTTTCTCCCGCATTTGGCGGGATCCCGCAAAGGTGGGAAGTTCTAAGTTATAGTCAACTCATAACTCAGAACTCATAACTCAGAACTCCTTCAGACTTTCAGTGACAGCAGTTTCTCGCGCATCGTCTGGTAGCCCGGCTTGATAATATTGTAGATATATTCGAGTCTTTCCTTGTATGGGATGAACGCGCTTTTCATGGCATTGATAGTAATCTTTTCAATATCGTCAAAATTGATCTGGAAACATTCTATCGCTGTCATGAATTCTTTTGTCATGGTGGTATCGCTCATAAGCCTGTCGTCAGTGTTCAGAGTGACGCGGAATTTTTCGCGGAACAGATATCCGAACGGATGGTTCTCGAGCTTATCGATGGCTCCCGTATGGACGTTGCTCAGAAGGCATATCTCAAGCGGAATGCGTTTATCGAGTATGTACTGAGCCAGTTCTCCCAGGCGCACAACTTTCTTGTTGTTATCCAGAACAATATCTTCCATCAGGCGTGTAGCATGACCGATCCTGTGAGCATTGCACCACTGAAGTGCCTGCCAGATCGATTCCTTACCGAATGCCTCGCCGGCATGTATGGTAATGTTGTGATTTGCGCGCTGAATAAACTGGAATGCCTCGAGGTGCTTTTTCGGGGGATAGCCGCCTTCTTCTCCTGCCAGGTCGAAGCCTACGACGCCCTGGTTCCTGAAGTTAATAGCCAATTCTGCAATCTCAAGGTTGTTTGTCATATTGCGCATACCGCACAGTATGAGTCCGTAACCAACTCCGAAATCCTCCTTGCCTTTCTGGAGTCCTTCCAGTACGCTGCTTACTATATCGTCGTAGTACAGACCGTTCTGTGTGTGAAAGACAGGGGCAAAACGGGTTTCGACATAGCATACTCCGTCATTCTTCATATCCTCCATCATCTCATAGGCTACACGCTGGAGCGCCTCTTTGGTCTGCATAACTGCACCGGTAAATTCAAAACCCTGCAGGTATTCTACCAGGTTGCCCTTGTTGGCGCCGCGGTGGAACCACTGAGCCAGTTCTTTGGGGTCATTTGTCGGAAGTTTTTTGTATCCGGCCTGGTCGGCCAGTTCAATTACTGTTTCGGGTCTCAGACCGCCGTCGAGGTGGTCATGCAGCAGCACTTTTGGCACCGCTCTGATAATCTGTTCTGTTTCCACATTTACCTCTTTTGTATTTCTTAAAATATCCTTTTTCGCTTGTAAAAGCAATATTTCTGAGCGAGTTGTGAGTATGGAATCTTTACTGAAAATAAACTTGACTTATGTAACCTAAATTGGTAATTTTTCGAATAATTTATTTAAAGTTTTAGGAGATGAAATGAAACGGATAGCTGTATTTTCCATGCTGTCACTATTTTTATTTGTAAGTTTGACTGCTTTCCAGTGTTCCTCTACAGAAATGACGAGTGCAAGACTTTATATCAAACAGAAAAATTATGATAAGGCTATGGAAGCGCTCAAAAAAGAAATTTCGAAGAACCCCAAAAGCGACGAAGGTTACTATTTCCTTGGATACCTGCACGGTGAAAAGGGTGAATATAAAGAAATGCTCGAAAATTTTGACAAATCACTCGGCGTAAGCAAGAGATTTGCAAAAGAAATTTCCGATGCAAAGAAATCATACTGGGGCAGCAGCTTCAATAAAGGCGTCGCCTTCTTCAACAAAGCTGCAAAAGCTCAGAGCAAAGACAGCATTAACGCAAATTTTGACAAAGCTATTTCATCTTTCCGCAATGCGGTTATGATCGAACCCGACAGCGCCGATACATACAAGAATCTGGCATTTGCACTTCTTCAGGCCGGCCGTCCGGATGAAGCAGAAAAACCTTTGACAGACCTTATCAAGCTGAAGAAATCGCTCGACGCCTATAAACTGCTCGGCGAGATCTATTCAAACAAGGGTGCAAAACTCAATGCTAAATACGCCGAATCAAAAGACAAACAGGACAGTCTTGCAGCTACTGAAGAGTTCAATAAATCGATTGCTCTTCTTGAAGATGCCAGAAAAAATTATCCCGATGATCAGGAAGTGCTGTTGCTTCTGTCAAACGCTTATATAGCAGGAAACAAAGCTGATGTTGCTATTGAAACATTCAAAGCCGGCGTTGAAAAAGATCCGAACAACCAGTACTACAGATTCAACTACGGAACTCTTTTACTCCAGGCAAATAAATTCGAAGAAGCAGTCGCCCAGCTCACAAAGGCTACTGAAATCGATCCTAAATACCACAATGCTTTCTTCAACCTGGGAGTTGCCTATGTAAAATGGGGAACTGACCTGAGAGTGAAGGCTGATGAAGCCGGTGTTGATAATCCTGAATACAAGAACAAATACACACAGGCTCTTCCTTTCCTGCAGAAAGCTTCTGAACTGAAATCAGAAGATCCTGCTATCTGGGAAACACTCGCCAAGGTTTATGCTGTTCTCGGCATGCAGAAGGAATCTCAGGAAGCATTCGGAAAAGCTGATCAGTTCCGCAAATAATTCGTGCTGCACTGTTTCGGCTGATTACCGGAAAATTTGATGACGCCCGGTGATTGTTTATCGACAATTACCGGGCTTTTTTTATGAAAATTGTGATTTTATCCGAATATATATTACATTTAATCTTTAACACTTACAGGAATAATAACATGAAAGAGGAAAACCAGCAGCCGGGCCAGCAGATCAGTATTGAGCTTGGTGAAAAGGAGGCAGAAGGAATCTATTCCAACCTGGCAATAATCACACATTCCCCGGCAGAATTTATCATAGATTTTACACGCGTTGTACCGGGTGTGCCGAAAGCAAAGGTGCATGCCAGAATAATTACCACTCCGCAGCACGCAAAGATGCTCATGAATGCACTCGCAGATAATATCCAGAAGTACGAAAACAGGTTTGGCGAAATCCAGATTGAAAACCAGCCCAATCAGCAGCAGTTCGGATTTATGCCCATGAAGAAGGATGAGAAGATTAATTAAGGGAAGTAAAAGTTTTAGCAGGGACTGAAAAAAAGAGGCATAGCTGAGATGAAGACATGCATCAGCTGTGCCTATTTTTGTACCCTGTAAAGATTGAACAGAGAGAACGCCATAAATATTATATTTGCCACCCATGCGGTCAGCAGGGGATCCAGTACACCGTTTTTACCAAATGCCTCGCTGATCTTCATAAAGCCAAGATAGAGAAAAGTAAACAAAAGACTGATTCCGAACTGAAGCGCCAGCCCTCCGCGTTTCTTGCTTGCCGCAAGAGGCAATCCCAGAAATACCACTATAAAACTTGCCATTGCAAAAGAGTACCTCGAATGGTATTCGATCAGCCACCGTGTGGGATTATTACCCGTACGCGCCTGATTCTCGTAGAAATTTTTCAGATCCGTCAGCGACATCTCCTCGGGCTTCTGGCCTTTAGTCATTATATCGGCGGGAAGAAAATTCAGATTCGGCAGTGTGATTAGTGAGAAATGTTCGACGGTCTCATTATCCGCATTAAAACTGCGCTTCAGCCCGTTTAACAGGTTCCATTTCCTTTTCAGTGTGTCATACCTCATTACTGCAGCATCTATACGCTCTGTCATGTGAGTGAGATCGTTTTTGTCAAATTCCTGAATGCTTACCCTGTTGGCCTGAAGGCGGGCTTCGTCGTATGTATAGATGCTGACTATCCTCGTATTGCTGTCCTGGAAAAAAATATTCACTCCTGCCGATTCCAGTCCTTTCTTCATATAATTATGCTCGATGGCAACTTTACCTTTATTTGCCATGGGTACAACAAAACCGCCGAAGTATATGGAAAACAGGCTGATAACAAAAGCAGTTGCCAGAAATGGAGCCATTATTCTGTACAGGCTTACTCCGCTTGATTTTACGGCTGTCAGCTCGTTCTGCGTTGCCATCCTTCCTACTGTAAAAAGACAGGAAAGAAGGGCTGCTACCGGAGTCATAAGTCTGACAATTTCAGGAATAAAATACAGGTAATATTCCGCGATGATCAGGTTGGGTACTTTCTGATCTATAAAATCGTCCAGGTTTTCCATCAGGTCCACAAGTACGAATATTACTGTAAATGCGAATAGTCCGAACAATATTGTCTGCAGAAACTGTTTTATAAAATATCTGTCAATTATCTTCATCTTCTTCCTGCTGATTTCTCCATTGTTTCGGGACGAGTTTCTGTATCCATGAGAAGTCCAGTGTAATTGCTTCTCTGCCGCTTTTAACCGTTACATAAATACCCAGTATGCCGAGTACGAAATTTGCGCTCCACATACCCCAGAACGGGGAGAGCAGGCCGCGGTCAGCCAGTTTTTCACCGCCTATCAGGAATGCCCAGTAAACCAGGAAGAACAGTATGCTGATGCCAGCTGCAACGCCCATTCCGCCTTTGCGTGTCATTATGCCGAGCGGAGCTCCTATCAATACAAATATAATGCACGCTGCGGGAAGTGAATATTTTTTGTGTACTTCGACAAGATAGCTGTTTATATTTTCCCTGCTGCTGCGTATGCTTTCCTCGTCTGAAGTCAGTATGCTCTGAGCTGCTGCAATCCGCTGCCTGACTCTTTCATACACCGGAGAGCTGACCGGGGGATTCTGTGTATTTTGATTTATCCCGGGATTGATCAGATTGCCGGGGTGGCCTGGTCTGAGCACCTGTGGTCTGAGTGCATTTTCTGCCTCTGCTTCGGCTTCAGCCGATTTTTCTGCCCCTGAAATTACCTCTGGTCCTGCAGCCTGTCCCGCAGCTGCAGTGCCTTTTAACTGCAGGTCGCCAAGTATCAGTCTGTCCACATCTTTTGAAAGTCTGCCGGCAATACGCTTATGTTCGTTCTCAAGACTGTCTACTATCAGCATCATCTCCGGAGCTCCAAGCTCGCGGTCGCCCCGGGAAACACCGGGATTTGACTGCTGAAAGGAAAACTGCTCGGCATCCATAATGATGCGGTGTTTTTCGAATATCAGCTTTCTGTACAACTGGCTGCCCTGTGACTGGCTTTCGTGAATTTCACCGCTGTTCAGATCCATAATTAGTTTGCTCTGATCCTCGGAAAAATAGAGCCTGCCTTTTTTAGCCGTAACAATATTCAGCTTTGCCGGGTCACTGTAATCATAAAGAGTGACACCGCCGAGCATGTTGGTATTTTCATCTATGCTGCGCACCAGTATTGAATAGTTCGGAACTTCCTGCGAGAACAATCCTGGCACGAGCGAGAGCGTCGGTTTCTTGTTTGATATATCGTGCATCAGCAGGCGAGCTGCATGATTGGCATCGGGATAGATGCGGTTATTAAAGAAAATGAGCAGTACAGCCAATACAATACTGACAAGAAACGGGGGCAGCATCATTTTGTATATGCTTATCCCGGAAGCCTTCATTATGGCAACTTCATTGTTGTTGGACATATTGCCATAGGCCATCAGTGTCGCCACCAGTACCGACATGGGCACTACGAGTACTACCATCCAGGCAAGGTTGTAAACTATCAGTTTTGTGATCACCCACATTCCAAGTCCTTTTCCTACCAGTCTGTCTGCAAATTTCGTCAGGAAATTGAAAAGGAATATGAACATCAGTGTGATGATGGAAAAGAGAAACGGGCCTGCGTGGTTGCGCAGTATATATCTGTATAAGATCATTACTTACCTGTAAAAAAAAAGCTGTTTCTAAAATATAACAAAGCGGTTAAAGTATAACAACTTAAAATGATAAGGGCACTTTGTAGCTCGGATAAAAAATATTATATTGGATATTATTTTTGATGGTTTATAAATTTCATCTGAGTTTAATACTTTAACGGTCTGTATGCGCAGCTTTATATACATGATACTAGCCGGTCTGTTGGCATCAATACTGATATTCTGCAGTCCGGGTTGTTTCTCTTCCAAGGGGGCAGTAATCCTTGAGAGTGCGGAAAAATTTCCACGCTGGCTGGACGACGGGAAGATATTTACCGACCAGACATCGGGTATTGTGTTTATAGGGCGCAACAAAAAATCTGAGAAAACATTTCTTCTTGCCGACGATATCGGGGCAGTATATCATCTTACTATTAGGGACGGAGCCCGAATAAGACTGAATAGCGTCGGGTTTTCTCCTGCGGTCAGGGAATTCCTCGATGAACTGCCTAAAAAAGATTTCGAGGACATAACATACGATCCCTACACCAGAAAGGTGTACCTGTCAATTGAGGGCAACAGAGCTCAGTTCAGAAAACATGTAGGAGTATATGAACTGGTTTTCAGGGATAACGATCCGTTCTCGAGCTATATAGAATCAATAAAAAAACTGAATGTACAGCCCGATTCTGTTTTTACGGGAAAAACGGCAAAGAACCTGGGCTTTGAAGGAATTGCTGTCGACAGGGATTATTTCTACTTCGGTCTTGAAGGTGATAATGAGAATGTATTATTTTCCGGCAGTGCGTATATATACATAGTTGACAAGCAGACGCTGAGAATAAAAAAAATACTGAATACTAAAGCTCAGAATATAGAAACTATTTGCGGTCTTTATGCTCCTGGTAACCGGAACCTGCTGGGAGTCGACAGAAATAACAAGAATTTTTTCTGTCTTTCCTTCGATGATTCGCTGAATATAAAAGATGCGGAGCTGACAGCTGTTACTACCAGCATTCCCGGCTACCCGCAGTATGATTATATTGCGGCTATTGAGTCGATCACCATGGATGATGAAAACAATATCTACATGGCAGACGATCCGTGGAAAGCTCATTATGTCCCTGCTGATTTTATTCTGCAGAAACTCGATCTAAAGACTCAGAATAATTTTAAACGCTTTGTTCCGATACTTTATAAGTATAAAGCGAATGTTAAATTCTAAATAATTAAGGGTATTTCAAGTGGAAAAAGTAATCGGTTATATCGAAAAGAACAACAAACGCTACATTCAGGAATTGACAGAATTCCTGCGTATACCGAGCATCAGTACATCTGTAGAAAACACCAGGGACATTCATAATTGTGCTGAATTTGTGGCTTCAAAACTCCGGGATGCCGGACTTAGCCGCGTGGAAGTGCATCAGACCGAAGGCCATCCGATTGTCTACGGTGAGTGGCTGGGTGCCCCGGGCAAACCCACGGTCCTTGTATACGGACACTACGACGTGCAGCCTGCCGATCCGCTTGAACTCTGGAATACCCCTCCTTTTGAACCTGTAGTAAGAGACGGAAAAATCTGGGCGCGCGGAGCTACAGACGATAAAGGACAGGTCTATATGCACATCAAAAGCATAGAAGCATTCTTTAAGAGCAAGGGCAGCCTGCCGCTGAATGTGAAATTTATTGTCGAAGGCGAAGAGGAAATAGGAAGTGAAAGCCTCACCCAGTTCCTCAGCCAGCACAAGGACATACTGAAATGCGATGCTATACTGATCTCAGATACTTCACTCTATGCTCCCGGACTGCCTACTATCACATACGGACTGCGCGGACTGGCTTATATGGAAATTGAACTGCAGGGACCATCACAGGATCTGCACTCAGGCAGTTTCGGCGGCGCAGTGGTCAATCCGGTAAATGCACTTGCAAAAATTATAGCACAGCTTACAGATGGAAATAACCACATCAGTATCCCGGGATTCTATGACGATGTTCTGGCGGTTACCAATAAGGAAAAAGAAAGCTTCAAACGTCTGAAATTCTCAGATAAGAAATTTGCAAAGGAAATTGGAGTCCCGGCACTGGGTGGTGAAGAGAAATTCACAGTACTCGAACGCCTGTGGACACGCCCTACACTCGACTGCAACGGTATCATTGGCGGCTTTACAGGTTCGGGCGCAAAAACTATTATTCCTGCAAAGGCAACGGCCAAGATCAGCATGCGTCTCGTACCAAACCAGGAGCCAAAGAAGATTGCCAGACTGTTTACAAAATATGTGAAAACACTCGCGCCTGCCGGAGTGAAACTGACAGTCAAATCTCTGCACGGCGGATCACCAGTCATGGCTCCGCTGGAGGATAAGGCTACCATCGCAGCTTCAAAGGCTATGGAAAAAGCTTTCGGAAAAAAGACCGTGTTCATGAGAGACGGCGGATCAATTCCGGTGATCGCTGACTTTACAAAAGTGCTGAAAGCCCCGGCAGTAATGATGGGACTCGGACTGGACAGCGAGAATCTGCATTCACCAAATGAACACTTTGACCTTAATCATTTCAGGCTTGGAATTCTGAGCTCTGCTTATTTTATGAACGAGTTCGCCTGCAGCAGGTAATAAACGTGTATATTTGAAATACGGCTTTTAACCTAATTCAGGGACTTAAAAAAAATGAAAAACAAAATCTGGAGATTGCTGTTAATACTGACTGTTCCGCTGATCATAGCTTCATGCTCCGATGACAAAAGATCCGACGGAGATCCTGAATTTTCAGAGGCGAAGGACCGTGACATTCAGTCCTACAATATCCGGAAGGCCGGAGAGGCTTCGGAGAACAGATTTCCCTGCGATACTGTTGCTCTCAGGGAATACATACTCAATAACTATCCGGCAGGTTCTTACCTGGTTGAATTCGATAAGAACGCTACGTATAACGTGGGGAAGCCGGCAGTCATTTATTACAATGCCGACAGGAAGTATGTCTTTGCCATTATCGCCAAATCTAAGGCGGGCGAAAGGCTGATAGAACCCAAGAACATTATCGGATTCGAGTCAAGTTTTGTAAACCTGGACAGCACCAAGCTGGGCACGGCATTTTTCTTCCTGACACTCTTTGCGTGCAACGACGATCAGTTCGAGTTCATCTGGGAGCATGAAATACCCGTGCATGGCGGCTTTAATAATATGACGGTTAGAACATGGCGGCCGAAAAATATTCTCTATATAGATGTCAATTATGAGGACGGTATCATTGTAGGCAACAGGAACTACAACTTCTTTATGCTGAACGGACTTACATCATTTCCACATATGCTCGAGACATATGTGGGACTTTCGTGCAAGAGGACGATGGCAAATATTAACAATGATATTTATCCCGATTATTATGAATATATATATTATGATGTAGGAAAAAGAATCTACTCGCCTGACTCGGTTGCGTTTCTGTGGAAGGAAAAGCAGAATCTTTATGTGAACACGAGAAACCCGAGACAGACCAGGCCATACTGATTAAATAATTCAGAATTCGAAATTTATAATTAAAATTAGTGAAGGGTGTTTTAAGTATGCTGAAAGCAGTTAATCCTGAATTTTACAGATCATTTTTCCCTGAGCTGAAGGTTGAACTGGATGCTATAAGTGTTTTTGATTCGGTTACCGATGAATACAATACACTGTCATCCGGTGCGGCATTCAGAGACTTGTCAGGGGAAGGGATTTTTGAGATTACCGGTGCGGACAGTCTGGATTTTTTACACAGAATATCTACAAATGACCTGAAGGGAGTTGTTGAAAGCAGGGCTGCATATACGATTTTCACAAATGAAAAGGGGAGAATGATAGACAGGGCACTGGTGGTCAACACCGGCTCTTCAATATTTCTGGTGTCCTCCGGCGTACATTTTCATAAAATGAACAGCTGGCTGAACAAGTATATTATTGCCGAGGATATAAAAATTTCTATTGCCGATAAATATTTCGTGAATGAGATATCCGGGAAGCAGGCTTCTTCGTTTCTGGTACTCGTATTCGGTTCGGCGCCGGAAGAAAATTTCACGGTAAAAAAAGCCGATCTGGAGGGGATTCCTTTTCATATAATCAAGACAGAGGAATTAGGTTCGGTAAAGTATTATATACTTGGTGAGAAAAGATATTCTGAAACACTTTTCCAGTATATGATGCAGAACAAAATGATATTTGATTTCAGGCCGGTCGGCACTCAGTCATATGAAATATTCAGAATTGAAAAAGGAATCCCGAAGGCGCCAAATGAGATAGACGATCAGTACAATCCCAATGATTCACTGCTGATAAAGGATGTAAGCTTCACGAAGGGTTGTTATATCGGACAGGAAGTTATCGCCCGTCTGGATACATACGGGAAGACTCAGCGCATATTGTGCGCTATGGAGCTTGACACAGATTCTGATATTTCCGCGCTCCGTCTGCCGGTTCAGCTGTTTGACGGTGAGAATAACGAAGCGGGGGTGATTACCTCTGCCGTCCATTCACCATACATGAGAAAGAATATCGGCATGGGATATGTAAAGTCATCGATATTTGCCGATGGTAAAGTATTAAAGACCGCCGCCGCAGAGGCCGCGAAGGAAATATCTGCGGTATTAAGACCGCTGCCTATGGTGCCGCCGCGGACGGCAAATTACTAATTATGAATTGAGGGGTGTGCATAAATATCATGTGAATTGAAACTGGTATTGTCATTTCTGGAGGTTAATACACCTCCCGTCCAATAACGGACGAACTCTTGGGATCAATCCCAGTGCAATAGTGCTAATAAATCCCCTCTCGAGAGCTATTCATTACCCATAGAATTGAGAGGAAGAGTTAGGAAATAGATTGAAAATAAAGGGAATTAGGATAAATTACTAGTAGAGGAGTAAAAAACATCTGAAAGGATAGTAAAACGGGAAAGCAAGATGAAATCAAAAGCATCTGGGTCAGTAAGGAAAACGATCATATAGTATTATCTGAAAAACGCTATACACGGAGAATGATCAGACTTGTAGATGATTTAAGCAGAAGACCGCATTCATCAATACCAGAGGCATGCACGAGCAGTGCAGGAACAAAGGCAGCCTACAGATTCCTAAAATCAGAGAAGGTAAAGGTTGAAGATATACAGCAGGCCGTAGTAAATGCAACGATAGAGAGGATAGAAGAAGAGTCTCAGAAGAAAGAAGAAGTAGTAATCCTGATTCCACATGACACCTCGGAATTAAATTTCAGCGGTTTGCATCAGACAGAAGGTCTTGGCCCAATATCAAATGCAAACTGTAATGGAATCATAGTCCATACGGCAATGGCACTGACATCCGAAGGCAAACCGCTGGGAATATTATATCAGGAATTCTGGGAGCGGGATTCAAATAAGAAGAAGCAGAACGATAAGAGAAAGCGGAACATTCCGACAGAACAGAAAGAATCATACAAGTGGATAAAGACAATAAAGAAGCTTGATGAAATAATTCCGGAAGATGTAAAGATCATAAGTATTTCAGACAGAGAAAGTGATCTATATGATTATTTTGCTGCTGCCAGAAAGGAAAACCATCATGTACTCTTTAGAATATCTCATGATAGATTCTTAGCGCGTAAAGACAGTAATGATCAGCCAGACAGTAATGATCAGCCAGACAGTAATGATCAGCCAGACGGTAATGATCAGCCAGACAGTAATGATCAGCCAGACAGTAATGATCAGCCAGACAGTAATGATCAGCCAGACGGTAATAATCAAGGCACCAGGCTCTTTGAGGTCTTAAGACAAATAGAGAAGTATCAGGCAATTACAATTAAGGTCTCAAGAAGCAAGTCACTGGAAACAAAAGAACTTCAGATAAAGGTCAGCTTCCAGGTGGTAGATGTACTGCCACCGAAACATCTGAAAAGTAAATACAAGGATCAGTCTGCTGTCAGGATGACAGCTATATATGCCAGCAACGAGAAGACCGGGCTTGAGTGGTTTCTCTTAAGCAGTATAATCGTAAGTGATCTGGATGAAGCTGTTCAACTGGTGAGATATTATGAGAAAAGATGGCTGATAGAAAGATATCATTTTATACTGAAGAGCGGATGTCAGGTCGAAGAGCTTCAGCTCTCTGAAAGCCGGAGGCTTGAGAAGGCAATAGCATTATATTCCATAGTGGCATGGAGAATAATGTATATGACATATATTTTAAGATTAGAGCCGCTTAGAAGCTCAAGCGAACTATTAAGTGAAAATGAATGGAAGGCATTATATATCTTTAGCTACAGGAAAAAACCCAAAAGACCGCCACTAATATATGAGGCTGTAGTTCTCATTGCAAAACTTGGCGGCTTTCAGGCAAGAAAATCTGATGGGTTTCCTGGCGCTAAGGTAATATGGAGAGGTATGAAAAGGTTAAGTGATATTACAAAAGCTTATGAGATCTACCTACTTATGGGTAATGGATAGCTCTCAAGAGGGGATTTAATAGTAATACAGCACTAGGATTAGTCCCCTCCTTTGAGAGGGGTACGTCTGTTATCGGATGAGGGGTGCGTTAACCACCAGAACTGACAAGGCCATCTTTAATTCACATGATATTTATGCACACCCCTCAATTATATAAATCATGAATTCAAAAGATCAACATCTGATTGCTCCCTGATCAGGAACAGTTATCTTAAAGAAATAATAAGGTTTTAATGAGAGATAATCAAACTGGAAAATAAATAATAAAAAACCCTGCAGCGCAGATTGCGTGCAGGGCCGGAGAGTAAAGCTATAAACGTATACTGCGGTTTA